>CAZSIC010000004.1:0-64474 GCA_964606845.1 uncultured Bacteroidales bacterium | reverse complement strand
TCTTCCCAAAAATACTGGAACTCAATACTGCGTCCTTCAGGGTCTTTGGCAAAAAAATGATAAATTTTATATTTTGGATTGTCTTTGGGCTCAGACTGTGCAATATCTTTTAACTGTCTGTACATTTGATTTACTTCTTCGTGCGAAGGATAATAAAAAGTAATCATTCCTTGGTTATCAACATGATCTCGTTGGCAAAAGCCGATTAACATATTCTCAAATTGTAAAATATGACATCCACCCTGGTCTAACCAAAGCTTACAACCAATTTTTTCGGTATAAAATTTCGATACTTCTTCAAGATTTTTACTCTGAAAAAATACAATTCCGCCGGTTTGATCTTTTTTAATTTTTTCCATAATTATATAAATATTTCGTTAGCAATTCTATATGTATTACAATGAGCATCAACAATATCGTCTAAATTATCGGCATAACCACCACCCATGGATGCGGTTACAGGAATTTTATATTTGTGTGCTAACTCAAAAACCAAACGATCACGCGCTGCACATCCTGTTTTGGTAACACTCAACATTCCAATTTTATCGTTTTCCAAAATATCAACACCCGACTGAAAAAAGATAAAATCCGGTTTTACCTTTTCAATTAATGGAGGTAAGTGGTCGTTTAATATTTTTAGATATTCATCATCTTTGGTATAATGTTCCAAAGGAATATCCAAATCAGATGTTGCTTTACGCAGCGGGAAATTATTATGGCAGTGCATGCTAAAAGTAAAAACGCGTGGTTCATTTTTAAAAATATTTGCTGTTCCGTTTCCCTGATGCACATCCAAATCAACTACTAAAATCTGTTTTACTTTGTTTTGAGTTAATAAATATTGAGCAGCCACAGCAATATCGTTGTACAAACAGTAACCTTCGCCAAAATCGCGGTGCGCATGATGTGTTCCACCCGCCACATTAAACGAAACTCTATTTTCCAAAGCGAATAAAGCGGACTGTGTGGTTCCGGCACATATCAACTCTTCGCGCTTTAATAATCCGGGACTGAAAGGAAAACCAATCCTCCTTTCTTCGGCTCTGGTTAATTTATTATTTTTTAATTTACTGATATAATCTTTGCTATGAGCAAGTGCAATAAAATCATCTCCTGGTAATTTCGGCTCAAAAAAGTTTTGTTTTAAGTAAGTTCCTTCGGAAATTAATTGTTGTGGAATCAGAGAATACTTATCCATAGGAAACCTGTGCCCTTTGGGCAAAGGGTGGTGATAATGCGGTGAAAAAGCAATATAAATCATGAATTAGCAATTTCTGATTGTTTACAAAAATAGCAGAAATTAGGAAAACAAAAAAAGCACCTCAACCCTGTTAAGGGAGAGATGCTCTAGGTACCGGATAATTTTTGAAAGTAAATTGTTTATCAATAGGTTGTATAATCAATATAATAACCCTAAACTATAATTAACTTAACCAAATTTAATTATCAACCTCAAAAATTTTATCCAACTACTTATCTTTATATTCATCAAGAATTGCTTTTACGCCATCGGGAGCCACACGTCCGTAAGTTTTTTCACCAACCAACACAACTGGCGCCAGTCCGCAAGCTCCTACACATCGCAAACCGCTTAAAGAAAATTCGCCATCTTCAGTGGTTTCACCTACTTCGATTCCCAACCGGCGTTTAAATTCCTGTAACACATTGTCGGCTCCGCGCACATAGCAAGCAGTACCGGTACAAACAGAAATAGGGTGTTTTCCTTTTGGGATCATGGTAAAGAACGAATAGAATGTTACCACTCCATACACTTTAGCCACTGAAACATTTAATTCTTGTGCAATAACCTCTTGTATTTCAGCTGGTAAATACCCAAAATGTTCCTGGGTCTTATGTAAAGCGTTAATTAACTCGCCTGGTTTATTATCAAACGACTTACAAATCTCCTTGATGGTATTCAGGTCTTTTTCTTTTATTTTAACTTTAATATCTGACATTGATTTTTCCTCCAATTTTTAATTTTATCACTAAACACTACTCTATCTCAATTTTTCTACTCAAATCAAAATAAGCAGTATGCAATAAATGATGCGCTTTATCGCTCATTGGTTTGCCTAAGAATTCCTCATACAATTTTATGATATAAGGATTTTCATGAGATTTACGGATTGGCTTACCGGCATCTTCCTGGTAAATTGCTTTAGAACGTGCTTTCAGGATAGCTGAATCATTATGATGCAATGGCTGGCCACCACCACCAATACATCCACCAGGACATGACATAATTTCAATGGCATGGAACTCAGATTTTCCTGTTTTTATTTCATCAAGCAATTTACGAGCATTTCCTAATCCGTGGGCAATTCCAATATTAATTGGGGTACCATCGAAATCAACGGTAGCTTTTCTAATCGCATCGAAGCCTCGTAGTTGTTCGAAATCAAGTTTCTCAAGTTTTTTACCTGTGTGCAATTCATATGCAGTACGAACAGCAGCCTCGATAACACCACCAGTAGTACCAAATATCACGCCGGCACCTGAAGATTCTCCTAATGGTTTATCAAAATCTTCATCAGGTAAATTATTCAAATCTAAGTTTGCTTCTTTAATTAAATGAGCTAACTCGCGGGTTGAAATTGAGAAATCAACATCAGGATTACCATCAGTTTTAAACTCATCGCGCTGAGCTTCGTATTTTTTTGCCAGACACGGCATAATAGATACAACCACTAAATCTTCACGTTTAACCTCTATTTTATCGGCAAAATAAGTTTTTGCAATGGCACCAAACATTTGCTGTGGCGACCTTGCCGTTGACGGTATATCTTTCATTTCGGGGAAATGATGTTCAAAGAAGCTAACCCATGCAGGACAGCACGAAGTAAGGATTGGTAATTGCACTTCCTTATCACCGTTCAGATGTTTGGTTAAACGATCTAACATTTCGGTTCCTTCTTCCATAATGGTTAAATCTGCTGCAAAGTCAGTATCGAATATATAATCGAAACCTAAACGACGCAATGCAGATACCATCTTACCGGTAACCAAAGTGCCGGCTTCCATCCCGAATTCTTCGCCTAATGCAGCACGAACTGCAGGAGCAGTTTGAACAACCACTTTTTTCTTTGGATCAGCTAAAGCATTAATTACATCTCTTGTATGATCTCTTTCTGTTAAAGCACCTGTGGGGCAAACAGCAACACACTGACCGCAATATGTACAAGGAGAGTCCTCAATGTCCATTTCAAATGCAGGCCCTACCGCTGATTCAAATCCACGGTGGAAAGCAGAAAGAGCACCTACCGTTTGAAATTCGTTACACATCATTTCGCAACGACGACACATAATACATTTGTCTAATTCGCGAATAATAGATGGTGAAAAATCTGTTTTGTACTCAGACATCTCTGCATATTCCTGTCCGGGAATTTCTCTAATTCCTAGTTTAACAGCCATATCCTGCAATTCGCAATTACCTGATTTGGCACATGTTAAACAATCTTTGGGATGATCGGAAAGGATAAATTCCAATACCGTTCTGCGGGCATTAATCACACGCATAGAGTGTGTATTAACTACCATTCCGTCCCATACTTCGGTTGAGCATGAAGGAGCTAAATTTCCTCTACCTTCAACTTCAACAACACAAATACGGCATCCACCGGGTTTATTTTCAATCCCCAAATCTTCCAGATTCATGTAACAAAGCACAGGGATATCAATTCCTAGTTGTTTTGCAGCTTTATAGATCGTAGTCCCTTTTTCTGCTTCTATTTGCTTGTTATCTATTGTTAATTTTACTTTTTCCATCGTCCTAAAAAGTTTATTTATTTTACAATGATTGCATCAAATTTACATCTCTCAATACAAGCACCACATTTGATACAAATAGAAGGATCAATATAGTGAACTTGCTTTTTCTCTCCGGTAATAGCTCCAACAGGACAAACTCTTGCACAGGCTGTACAACCCACACAGTTTTCTTCTATAACAACATACTTCATCAAATCTTTACATTGTCCGGCAGGGCATTTATGATCTTTAACGTGTGCAACATACTCATCATAAAAGTTATCTAATGTTGATAATACCGGATTTGGAGAAGTTTGACCTAATCCACAAAGCGATGTTTCTTTAATTACTTCACTCATATTTCGTAAACGCTGTAAATCTTCCATTGTAGCTTTGCCCTGGGTAATCTGATCTAGCAATTCGTACAATCGTTTATTTCCAATACGGCAAGGCGAACATTTTCCACATGATTCTTCTACGGTAAAATCAAGGTAAAACTTAGCCATTGAAACCATGCAGTCGTCTTCGTCCATAACAATCATACCGCCTGATCCCATCATTGAACCGACAGCCAGCAAGTTGTCAAAATCAATGGGTGTGTCAAGATGTTTTTCGGTTAAACATCCTCCGGAAGGGCCTCCGGTTTGAACAGCCTTGAATTTTTTACCGTCTTTTATTCCTCCACCAATTTCAAAAATCACTTCGCGTAAGGTAGTTCCCATTGGAACTTCAATTAATCCTACGTTATTAATTTTTCCTGCTAAAGCAAAAACTTTTGTTCCTTTAGATTTTTCGGTACCAATTTTGTTAAACCAATTGCCACCTTTATTAATTATTACCGGAACATTCGCATATGTTTCAACATTGTTTACATTGGTTGGTTTTCCCAAATATCCTTTTTCAGCAGGGTAAGGGGGTTTAATGGTTGGTTCACCTCGTAAACCTTCCATTGAGTGGATCAATGATGTTTCCTCGCCACATACAAATGCACCGGCACCATATCGTAACTCTACATCAAATTCAAAATCTGATCCAAAAATATTTTTCCCTAACAAACCGTATTCGCGGGCCTGGTCGATTGCAATTTTTAATCGTTTAATAGCCAACGGATATTCGGCACGGATATAAATCAACCCTTTGGTTGCGTTTGTTGCATATCCGCAAATTGCCATTGCCTCGAGAACCGCGTGTGGGTCACCTTCAAGGATTGAGCGATCCATAAATGCTCCCGGGTCGCCCTCGTCGGCATTACAAACTACATATTTTTGGTCGGCATCGTTTTTAGAAGCAATTTCCCATTTTAGCCCTGCAGGGAAACCTCCACCTCCACGGCCACGTAAACCTGATTCTTTAATTTCTTTAATTACATCCTGAGGAGTCATCTCATTAATACATTTACCTAAGGCCATATATCCATCACGTGCAATGTACTCATCCAAATTTTCAGGATCGATAAATCCACAATTTCTTAAAGCAATACGGATTTGTTTTTTATAGAAATCCATATGTTTCGAATCGGCAATAGATTCTTTCTTTTCAGGATCCTGATATAATAATCTTTTGACCTGACGTCCCTTAATGATATGCTCATCGATAAACTCAGCAGCATCTTCGGGTTTTACCTCAACATAAAAAGTATTGTCGGGTAATACTTTTACGATAGGCCCTTTTTCGCAGAAACCGAAACATCCGGTCATAATGACCTGAACCTCTTCGGATAACCCTTTATTTTCGAGCTCATGTTTTAAACTTTCTACAATAGAATCGCTTGCTGAAGCTCTGCAACCAGTACCACCACAAACAAGCAGATGCATTTTATATTTTGTCATTTTTTTTCCTCCTTATGCTTTTTTATTGTCTTTTTCATCAATTACCTGATAGTTTTGTGGAATAATACCATCCACAAGCTCACCACGTTTAATGTATTTTTCAATAATCTCGTCTGCTTTTTTGATATCTACATATCCAAAAACAATAGGTTCTTCACCGGGTTTTTGTACCTCGATTGTAGGTTCGGCGAAACAATAGCCCATATCGCCGGCCTGACTAACAACAGCTTCGATATTTCTTTTTTCTAAAGCTTCAATCAAAAAGTCCATTACTTCTTTTGCACCAGAAGCAATTCCGCTGGTTGCCATACCAACTTTAATCTGAACGTAGCTTTCAGGGCTGTCTGCTTTTTCCCTCAAATCTACCTTTGACTGCAAATCCTCTCTCATCTTTTTTAGATCTGCTAATGTTTTGATTTTTGCCATGTTAATTATAGTTTTTAAATAGTTAATTTACTGTGTAAATATTTTGTAAAATTATGGTAACAATCATTAAAAATCATTATAAATTAGATGTTGTAAAACCTCAATGCTTCACAACATAAATGCCGTTTATATTTTCACTGATCATCTCTTTTAAATATTTTCGAATTTTAGGATTATTAATCGGCATACCATCCAATGCTTCTTTTATTTCCTTTGAATCGAAAATATATTGATGATCGTTAACCTGATGCATATATTTAATTTCAATTTTGGGATTAGCCGCTGTAATTAATACGATCGTTCCGGCTATATCTCCCAGGTCGGGCCTGTCGATATGATCATTCTGCATGATAGCATATACTTTTGTTCCGTAATTTTTTTCGGAATAAACCTTAATAAATCCATTGGCCTGCTCGGCTGAATGCTTTAACAAAGGTAAACCCAAACCAACCTTTCGGGTGGTTCGGGTGGTCGTATATGGATCTGTAACATGAGCCAATAATTCATCATCCATTCCGCAGCCATTGTCAACAATAGCGATTTCAAAAATATTCTTACCGGTTTGCACATTAACCCTAACTTCAATGCAGGTTGCTCCTACTGCAATTGAATTTTGTACAATATCTAATATGTGCATCGAAAGATTATTCATGAACAATCACTTTTCTGTTGTTTTCTGATTTTAAAGCCTGCCTAATCTCAACGAATGATCTTTCTTCCATTAAAAAACCGGTAGTTGTATCTCCAATATTATCAACAAAATGCGCATCGGAACTTTGGATAAAAGTGTAATCTGCCAGATAATTATTTTTCCCCAGAAATTCATCTTTATTTATAAATTTCGAAAGCTCTAATGCATCAATATTTAAATCTGCTGGAATAAATCCTAACTGACTTAAAATCGAATATCTGCTTCGGTCGATATGAGCAGGTATAAATAAGCCATTCAGTTCGTGTACTTTCTTTTCAATTTGCTCTATACTTGCATCGAGTGCTGAGATCAACAACCATTCTGTTTGTTCGATAATATTTTCGTTTTGATCAACTACTACCTGGTAACCAAACTTTTTAATATCATTTTTGATTTTAGGCAGATGCTTATCAATATATTGTTGAAAATCAAACAATTCATCATTATTTTCAAAGAACGTAAGACAGTGTACTTCTTCTTTTGTATTTATTTCTGCTCCTTTTAAAATAAACAGATCGTGTTTTTTAGCCAAATCATCGAAGGCTTTGCAATTTTTAGTATTGTTATGATCGGTTATACCAAGAATATCAATTCCTTTACTTTTAGCCTTTTGTACAATATTTAAAGGACTCATTTCCAAATCGCCGCAAGGCGAAAGCACAGTATGCGTATGTAAATCAGCCTTATATAATTTCATTTTCTTTTAAGTATTCAAATAATTTACCGGTTATCTCAAAGGTATTTTCTGTACTGCCCAACACTGGCACACCTTCCAATTCGCTCTGTTTTGCTGTATCATCGTTAGGTTTAAAGCCTTTAACCAGGATAACAGCAGCCAGATCTTTGAGCGATGCTATGGCCATCACATTTTTATGTGTTTGTAATGTAATCCATATCTGTCCCTCTTTTGAATTACCCATAACATCACTCAATAAATCTGAAACATAACCCCCTTTAACTTCTCTTCCTAATCCTTCTTTACCGCTAAAAACTTCTAAATTAAACTTGTCAACTATATCTGATACTTTCATAACCCTGTATTTTTAGTATTAACACTTTCGATTTAATTTATCGTCGCCCCAAATCTCTCTCATTATATCGTGTGATTGTTCCCAATCAAGAATTCCTTTTTTCTCAAAAATTTTCTGAATAAAAACACAGTGATTAATTACGGCTCTTTCCTGAACAATATCTTCGGCCAATGCTCGGCAGCTAGGAGCTCCACAAGCGCCACAATCTACATCGGGCAAACATTTCATGATCTCTTTTACCCTTCGCATTTTTTTCATAGCCTCAGCCATATTTTCATCCAGTTTCATCATTGAACGAGGCTTTATTTTGCCAATATTGATGTTTTCTTCCAAAAACTTTTTGTAATTCAGAATCTGTTTTTTCCCGTAGAGTTCTTTGTTTTGTTTGTAATAATTTGCTCTCTTTTTTAATCGCTCAACCGTTAAAAATCTGTTTTTAGTGGTAAGCACTCCTCCGGCACAACTTTCGTCGCAAGCTCTGAGCTCAAGGAAATCAACATCCTTAATTTCTTCATTCTCAATTTTCTCCAGAAAATCAATTACATTATGTACACCATCAATAGCCAGGCAACGGCCTTCCATGTTATCAATTTCGCCATTGGTAAGGCTCCACAATACGCCTTCTGGAGCTAATTGTTCTTTATCTATATTTTGTGATTGTTGAAAATCGCCTCTACGAATATTGGTATACACTTTATTAAAAATGAAATCCATATTAATCACACCATTAATGGGCGATTGCTCGTTGCCCACAGGGCTTTTTACTGCAGCAATTTTAGCAGCACAGGGAGTAACGTAAAAAATTCCAATATCTGACTCGTCAATACCTTTATCTATGAGCATCTTTTTATAATATACTGCAGCTATATCCAAAGGAGGATGCAGCGATATGATATTTTCAGTTAATGCAGGAAATTTTACCTGTATTAAACGGATTACTGCCGGGCAGAATGATGAGATCAATGGTTTGCTACCTTCACTTTCCCGGGCAAATTCCTGCATGGTATTTTTCAATACCTCTACTCCTTGCTCTACTTCATAAACGTCTGTAAACCCCAGGTCGAGCAATACATCATAAATCTGAGTAGTTTTTACCTCCTCGGGAAATTGACCGCTAAATACGGCAGGTAATAAGGCAACACGGTGTTTATACTGAAAAATCTTATTAAAGTCGTCTTGTTCAATAATTATAGCATTTACAGGACATACACGAAAACATTCACCACAATCAATACAACGGTTCTCAAAAAGCTCAGCTTTACCGTTTCGTACGCGTATAGCTTCGGTAGGACAAATGTTCATACAGTGTGAACATCCGATACACTGCTCCTTTTGAATTTTTAAGGCATGATGGAATGTTTTACTGTCCATTTTTAAAGATTTTTCAAGTATGCCACAATTTTTAATTCAGTACCAACACCAACCTGGCTGGTAATTTCAAATTCATCTGCATTATTTTTGATATTTGATAATCCCATACCAGCTCCAAATCCCATTTCGCGTACCTGTTCGGAAGCTGTTGAATAGCCATTCTGCATGGCTTGTTTTATATCCTCAATCCCAGGTCCTTTATCTTTAACCTGAATCATTATTTTATCCGTATCAATATCAATGGTTACTTTTCCAGAATATGCATGCGCCACAACATTAACTTCGGCCTCGTACATGGCAACCACAATACGTTTTACCATTTTATGATTTCCAACCAGCTGTTTTAATGTTTTCTTCAATAGGCTGGAAACATTTCCAGCTTTTGAAAAATCGCCACCCTCTATTTCGTATTCAAAATGCATAATCATTAAAATACAGGTTTTATACCAGCATTATACAATTCACCGGCAGTTTTAAAAACCGAACAAGCACATTCAATCAGCACCATTTGATTTTCTGCTGCAAGCGCAATCATTTCCTTAGTTACTTTTTTATTTCTTGCGAAAATAATACAAGTAATATCAGACATTTCAGCAGTACGGATAGCCTGCAGATTTGCCAATCCGGTGATAAGCAAAATATGATCCGTATCAATCGTTAATACATCACTCATTAAATCGGAAGCAAAACCTTTCTTAACCTCGGTTTCCAAAAGCTCTTTACCGCAAACCACCTTACCATTAATTATATTTACTATTTCTTTAATTTTCATTGCAGGATTTGATTTAAATGGTGTTAAACAATGAATAAAAACATCATTTAAAATTCTGCTACAAATATAAAAAATTATTTGTTATTTTTTTCACACTGTTAATTATTTAACAGTTATATATTACTTACATATGCTTTAAAATTGATGCTACTTACTGAATATTAGTACATAATAAGATAAATTTAATAAATATGTTATACAACTTATTTTATATAACATATTTTATTTGGTCAGAAACCCATTTATACCATGATTCTAATCCAATATTTCGAGTGCAGGAAATTTCAAATAATGGCACATTTCCTTTAATTTTCTGCAAATCGGCTTTAAAAGCTGATTTATTAAAATCGGTATATTCGATTAAATCAACTTTATTTAACAAAACAGCTTTTGCCTCCCTAAACAACATGGGATATTTTTCAGGTTTATCATCGCCCTCGGTGGTGCTTACTACAGCAAGCTTAAAGGTTTCGCCCAGATCAAAATGGGAAGGGCAAACTAAATTTCCTACATTTTCGACAAACAATACATCCAAATGGTCGAGATAAAATTCGGGTAAAACTTTAGATATACTGTGCGAATCGAGATGGCAGCTTCCTTCGGTATTAATAACCACAATGGGAATATCGTGAATTTTTAACCTTTGTGCATCACGATCTGTAGTAATATCGCCTTCGATAACTCCAATTCGGAATTTTCCTTTTAAATTCTCGAGGGTACGCTCAAGTAGTGAAGTTTTTCCGGCACCGGGCGAACTAATGATATTAACCATTAACACTTTTTTTTGGCGAAGTAGCTCTCTTACTTCATTGGCTTTGTTCTGATTTCGATCAAGAACATTTTTGCGGATTTTAATTTCCATAGTTATTTATTTCAGGTTTCAAATTTCAAATTACAAGTTTACCTGCCGAAGGGATGGCTTACCTGCCCCAGGCATGGTTTCAAATTTCAAATCGAAGGCCTTTTATCAAATTTAAGACCTCTGCACAACAGACTCCTTTGATCTCCGAAGCTTCAGCGAAGGAGATCTGCCTACTTTGATCTCCGACGCTTTAACGCGTTCGCTATAAGCTTTAGCGGTTACCAAGCGAAGGAGTTCTGCCTTTTACTTCTCCCCTTCGATACTTTCAATTATTGTTTCTCGTCCCTGAATCAAATCCAAATCTACAGATCCACAGTTCGGACAAATAAATACCAAATCGCTAACCTCTGTATTTAGATTGCATTTTTTACAAGCAAATTTGACCGGTAAAATTTCCAAATTCAGTTTTGCTCCTTCTGCAATAGTATTCCGGGTTGCTTCTTCGAAAGCAAACTGAAAAATATCCGGAACAATTTGTATCATTTTCCCAAACTGAATATTTACTACTGTTACTGAAATTAAATGCTCTTTTTCAGCAACATTTTCTATTATTCCAACCATCTCAGAGGCTATTTTCAGTTCATGCATTTTTTCAAATTTCAAATTTCAGATTCCAAGTTTCCCTGCCGTAGGCATGGTTTCGAATAAATTTCTCCTAGCAAATTCTCGGTAATTGTTCCCCCTGCAAAATATCTATGATCCGTTTTCCTCCCACCTCAGTTTTTCCAACCACCATTCTCTGATGATCATTCACCACTTCACCAATTACAACACTCTCCTTACCTAAGGTATTTCTCTGCATACTATTGATCGTTTTCTCGGCATCTTTAGGATCAACCACCAATAAGACTTTTCCCTCATTTGCCAGATATAAAGGATCAAAACCAAGAATTTCACATAATCCCATAACTGATTCGTTTATTGGTATATCTTTTTCATTAATCTCTATACCAAAGTCTGTAATTCTTACCAGTTCATTTAGAATTGTTGCTAATCCGCCTCTGGTAATATCTCTCATAAATTTCACTTCCACATTTTTATTTATAATATCAGCAATTAAATGATTTAAACATGCGCAATCCGATTTAACATCAACGTTAAACTCTATTTCATTCCGAGCTCCTAAAACCGCGATGGAGTGATCGCCCAAAGCCCCATTGATAATAATTTTATCTCCCGCTTTTATTTTTTGGCCATTGCTTATATAAGCTAAATCGCTATTAAAAATTCCTATTCCTGTGGTATTGATGAAAATTTTATCACATTTTCCTTTATGCACAACTTTGGTATCGCCAGTAACAATTTTTACGTTTGACTTTTCAGCCTGTTGCGCAATCGAATTAGCAATTTCTTTCAAATCCTTGATAAAAAAACCCTCCTCGAGAATAAATGATATGGAAATATACTTAGGAATTGCACCAGATACTGCCAAATCATTAACGGTACCACAAATGGCAAGTTTACCTATATCGCCCCCAGGAAAAAAAATGGGATCTACAACAAAAGAATCGGTTGTAAAAGCAATTTGATTTTTGGGAATATTCAAAATAGCCGAATCAGCTAAAATATTATCAACCTGTCCAAAAGATTTAATAAAAACCTCCTGTATAAGGTCGCTGGAAGCTTTTCCGCCACTTCCATGATTTAATGTAATAAAATCACTCATACGTTCGATATTTATAATATGCATGACATGAACCTTCGTTAGAAACCATGCAAGCACCAACAGGGTTTTGCGGTGTACAAACTTTTCCAAATAATTTACAATCCTTTGGTGTTTTTAATCCCCTCAAAATAATACCACAAATACACGATGGATTCTCCCCTACATAATCAATACTTAAATTAAAATGATATTCAGCATCAAAATTTTTATATTTATCTTTCAGCTTCAATCCACTTTTAGGTATTTTCCCAATCCCTCGCCAATAATCATCTTTAAGCTCAAAAACCTCTGTTATCAATTGCTGAGCTTTAACATTTCCCTGTATTGTAACTGCTCTTGAATACTGAATATCAACCTTTGGCTCATTTGATTCTATTTGTTTCGTTAACATTTGAATGGATTGTAATATATCTGTTGGTTCGAAACCTGCAACAACACATCCTATTTTATATTTTTCAGCAATAAAATCATAAATTTTTGAGCCGGAAATAGTGCTTACATGCCCTGGGCAAATAAACCCATCGATTTTAACTTCGTCGTTTAACAAAGCCTCCATAACCGGTGGCATGATTTTATGTGCACTTAAAAGAAAAAAATTCTGCACATTTTCATTATAAGCTTTTTGAATTACAACGGCTGATGATGGAGCCGTTGTTTCGAAACCTATTCCCAAAAAAATAATCTTTTTATTTGGATTGTTTTTGGCAACTTTTAATGCGTCCAGCGACGAATAAACGATACGAATGTCAGCGCCCATTGATTTTTCTTTTTCCAAACTGCTTTTCGATCCGGGAACGCGAACTAAATCGCCATATGTTGTAATAATTACATCCTGTAATTTTGAATATGCAATGGCACGATCAATAAATGAAATACTTGAAACACATACAGGGCAACCCGGGCCTGAGATTAACTTTATGTTTTCAGGCAATAATGCAGTAATTCCAAAACGATGAATAGCCATGGTATGCCCTCCACAAACCTCCATTAAAGAAATTTCATGTTTATTAAACTGCCTGATTTTTGCAGATAATTTCTTAACCAGTGCAATGTCCCTATATTCATCAATGTATTTCATAAACTATTTAAAATCATTCATTTCTTTTAATAATTGCAGCGTTTCTAAAGCCTCTTTCTCATCTATCTTTTGTAAGGCAAAACCGGCATGTACCAATACATAATCGCCTTTACGAATATTATCGATCATTTGAATTCCAACCTTTACAATGGCACCGCCGATTGAAACATCTGCCATATCATCATTGATCGATATTATTTTACCTGGTATACTTAAACACATAACTATAAATTATTTGATGCAACATATAATTGACCCAGAGAAATTCCTCCATCGTTGGCAGGAGCCTTTTGGTTATAAAAAACAGTAAACTTTTCATTCTTTAATTTCTCAACAGACTTTTCCAATAAGTAATTATTTTGAAAAACACCTCCCGAAAGAACAACCTCTTTAATTCCTGTTTCTTTTCTAATGACTTCAGACAAATCAACAATAACATTTACAATTGTATTATGAAATTTTGCAGATATAACAGATACTTGCATTTTATTAATATCAGAAATAATTGCCTCGATAGTTCTGTCAAATATCACCCTATCATTAAAAATTTGATAAGGATATGAGCCAGTAATCGATTGATCGATAACAGACTCCAGCCGCATTGGAGCTTCAGCATCAAAAGAGTTGTGGCTGCAAAGATTAAGCAAACATGCAACAGCATCGAATAAACGGCCTGCACTGGATGTTAGTGGTGAATTAATATTTTTTTTAATCATATTTCTCAGCAGAGCAACAGATTCCGGTTCAACATTTTCAAAACATTTCATACTTTCACATTCCTTCATATCCCCAAAATATTTTTGAAAATATGCCATAACCATTCTCCAGGGTTCTTTTGCAGCAGCATCGCCGCCAGGCATCTTCACGTAATCGAAATGTGCAAATCGTTGAAAAGATTTGGTATCACAAATTAAAAATTCACCACCCCAAATATTGCCATCAGTACCATAACCTGTCCCGTCAAAACTAACACCAATTACTTTTTTATTGATATGATGCTCAGCCAGACACGAGGCAATATGAGCATGATGATGTTGTACTCTAATAATATTCCTTTTATCGAGTAGATATAACCGCGCAAATTCATCTGTAAATTTGGTAGATAAATAAGCCGGATGTTGGTCACAAACCAAAATGGTGGGTTTAAAATGATATAAATCAAAAAATTTTTCAACAGTATTAATATAAAACTGGAAAGTTTCATAATTCGTTAAATCGCCAATATGCTGGCTAAGTATTCCGTTATTATCTTTACCTATGCAAAAAGTATTTTTTTGTTCAGCCCCTGCAGCAAATATTCCATCAACATTTGAATTTAACTCAACAGGAGTTGGAACATATCCTCTTGACCGTCGGATAATCTGACTCACCTTTTTTCCTACTTTTACTACTGAATCGTCAACAGGATTAAAAATTTCACGGTTATGCATAAGTACACCGTCAGAAAGTTTTTTAAAATCGTCTTTTATTTTTTGATCATTTGCCACCAGTGGTTCTTCTGACTTATTGGTACTGGTAAAAACTATAACAGATGTTGTAAGATAATCAAACAACATATAATGCAAAGGTAAATAAGGCAATATAGCGCCAATTTTGTCCAAATTATGATTAATTGAAGAACACAATTGCTTCTTTTGCCCGAGAATAACAATCGGTCGTTGCCATGATTCCAGTATCTTTTTTTCACGAGCAGACAAATGACAATAATGTTTTACAGTATCTGTATCCTTAAACATTACCGCAAAAGGTTTAGACTCGCGGTTTTTTATCGTTCTGATACGCTTAACCGACTTGTTGTTATTAGCATCGCAAATAAAATTATAACCACCAACTCCTTTAATAATAATAACATTTTCATTATTTAGCTGAGTTGCAATTTGATTTAATATGATAGAGAGGCCGCTTTGAATTGTATCACCAATGATATATTCATATTTTGGGCCACAGTAATTACAGGCAACAGGTTGAGCATGGAAGCGCCTGTCATTAATATCGTGGTATTCATAATGACAAACAGGGCACATCTCAAATTGTTTCATGGTAGTATTTGTCCTGTCGTATGGTAATTCTTTGATGATCGAAAATCTCGGGCCACAATTGGTACAATTAATTAATGGATAATTAATCCGATGCTTTTGATTTTTAAGGTCAGCCAAACAATCGTCACAAACAGCAATATCCGGACTAATATCAGTATACAATGAATCATTTTTTTGGCTGGGCAAAATTTCAAAGTCAGAAAAAGAGGAGTCTTCTAAAAGAACAGATTTTATCTGTTTTATCAATGCTGCCGGCGGTGCATACTTAACGATATCGTGCTTAAATTTTTCAATAATCTGTGCATCACCATGAATCTTTACAACTATGCCATCGCTACGATTGGCCACGTTCCCGTTAAGCTGGTATTTTTTAGCCAACCGGTAAACAAACGGGCGAAATCCAACACCTTGAACCAAACCCTTTATCGATATTTGGACAGCGGTTTTAATAATAAAAATTTTCTAGTAACAATTTACAAACTTTTCTCTTGTTTATCAACATAATAGATAACACTTTCGAGTTCATCACAAAGGTTAATATTATTTACTACCACATCTTCAGGCACTTTAGGTATAATGGGTGCAAAATTTAAAATACCTTTAATTCCCGATTTTACCATTTTATCACAAATTTCCTGAGCTGAAATTTCCGGTACTGCAATAATTGCGGTTCGAACATGAAATTTATGGATAATATCATCCATCTGGTCTAAGGAGAGAACAGGGATTCCCCATCTTTTAGATTGTTTTGAAGGATCAATATCAAAACTGGCTACAATAATCATCTTTCTTAATATAAACCGTTTATACTGCACCAAGGCACGTCCAATATTTCCCATACCAATAAGAATTACATGCTCGTTACGTTGAAACTTAAAAATATTATCTATGGCATGTAATAATTCATCAATGCTATACCCTCCTTTCTTATTACCTCTGATATTAAATTCTGAAAAATCTTTACGTACCTGTTCAGCTGTAACTCCGGCTTCTTCGCCTAAATTATAAGAAAAAACACGGTCAAAACCTTTGCGTTTAAAATTGATCAAACAAATTCTGTAAGTAAACAAACGCTTTAAATTGTTTTTTATAACATATTTTGTTACTTGTTTCACAATAAAATATTTATATATAACATTTTTTGTAATTTATGCAATTTTTTTTAATAAAAAAATTAATATATTAATTTCCTGTATATTAATTATTTAATAAATTTTATAGATATGTTATACAACATATATTATAATAATACTTGACATTGGCCTATATTTTTCTCTAAATTTATATGTGAATTAAATCACAGATATGGAAAATTTCTATTCGGTTTTTACTTCAGAATGGAATCATGCAATAGAAAATCTTTTGCACAGTTATGCTATCTACGCACCCTTGCGTATTGATGATATTATTGATTATGAACTCATAGATTCAGAAAATATTACTGAAGCTATTTATAATATTCCAAAACCAACAACCCCGTTAAAAACCTTTTTTCTTCCTATAAAAGAGAATGTTACCAAAGACTACAAATTAAAAACATCCAGAATTATAATGGGAATTCCAAATTGTGATTTAAAGGGTTTACAAATACTTGACGAAATATATATCGAT
The DNA here is from genome assembly GCA_964606845.1 of uncultured Bacteroidales bacterium. Classification (GTDB taxonomy): domain Bacteria; phylum Bacteroidota; class Bacteroidia; order Bacteroidales; family UBA12077; genus UBA12077. The sequence continues at coordinate 47,342 of CAZSIC010000004.1, read as the reverse complement.
AAAGATTTTACTGATCCTTCCTATTTATCAAAAAGAGAAAATACAATTTTAATCGGCAGTTCATGCTTTTCTGTTCAGGAACATTGCCATTGTACAAGCTATGGAGTAAAACCTTATCCGGAATCTGTTTGCGATATTTCATTGGCCGAGGTTGACAATAAAATTCATTTAAAAGTATTTACAAAAAAGGGAGAAGAATTAATTAACGCTGTCAAAAAATATGCAACACTTTCAAAATCTCCACAAATAGAAATTGAAGAAATTGAGCTCAAAGAAAAGAAGATAGAAAATCAATTATTAGGAAACAACAAAGGCTTGCCTGATTACAAAAAAACCGGAGAACTAATTAAAGAATCAAAAGATGAAATTTGGCACAAATATTCATCAACCTGCGTATCATGCGGAGCTTGTGCAACCATTTGCCCAACATGCTCATGCTTTTTGCTGGTTGATAATCCTGGATTTGAAAAAATACGTCAGTTAGATGCATGCCAATATCCGGGATTTGAAAGAGTTGCCGGCGATGAAGACCCATTGCATGCTTTAGCCAAAAGATTTAAAAACAGGTATTTATGCAAATATTACTGGAAACCTTATAAGTTCGATTCTATTGCATGTACAGGTTGTGGAAGATGCATAGAAGCATGTATCGGCAAAATCAATAAAAATGAATTATTCAGAGAATTAGCGCAATAATTATGTCGGATAAAACGAACATATACAAGCCCATAAAGGCAAAACTGCTGGAGGTTATTTCTGAATCTCCAACAATAAAAACATTTGTTTTAGAACCTGAACAAGAATTTTCGTTTAAAACCGGCGAATTTATTGAGCTTACCGTCGACGGAATTGGCGAGGCACCATTTACTCCTTCTTCATCACCACTTGAAACAAAAAAAATTGAAGTTACGGTAATGAAAACCGGATATGTCACCGAATATCTTCATAACATGAAAGCCGGAGAGATTTTGGGTATTCGAGGTCCTTTCGGACGAGGTTATCCGGTAGAAAAATTTCACGATAAAGAAGTTTTGGTACTTGGAGGCGGTTGCGGTTTTGCACCGATTCGTTCGTTACTATATAACTTAATGGCTATTTCTGACAAACTAAGAAAAGTTACGCTTTGTTATGGCTCAAAAACTCCTGATGAGTGCATTTATAAACCATATGTTGATGAACTAAAAAACACGCCAAAATTCGAAGTTTTAAGGACAGTAGACCAGCCGGATGAATCATGGGAAGAGTCGGTTGGAGTAGCAACTGTTCTTTTAGATAAAGTAAAAGTTGATATTAAAAACTCTGTAGCCGTTGTTTGCGGCCCACCTGTAATGATGAAATTCGGAACTTATAAATTACTGGAAATGGGATATCCCGAGCATGATATTTATTTATCGATGGAAAAAAATATGTCGTGCGGATTAGGAAAATGCGGACATTGCATGATGGGTAAATACTTTGTTTGTAAAGACGGGCCGGTATTTACATATGATGAAATTAAAGATCAACCAGATATCTGGAATTAATATGGGAAGAAAAATATTAATCGATTTAAGTAAGTTCAGAGCGTACAACGATAAAAGTTGTGATGTTACGCCACCAGAAGGATATTTCCCTGTTCCGTTTAATACGGTTGGATTAAAAACCATACGGGAACTTGCTGTATTTCAATTTACATGCAGGCGTTGCGAAGAAGCTCCCTGTATTAATGTGTGCCCGGCTGAAGCATTGGAAAAAGATATGGACGGAATTATTATCCGATACAATAATTTATGCATCTCGTGCAAATCGTGTGTTACTATTTGCCCTTTCGGAACCATGATGACCGATTTTTTCAAACATAAAAGAGATAAAGAATTGTATTTTGATTTATCGGACGAACATGAACTAAATGAATATATAAAAGCATGCCCTGAAGGAGCGATAACAGTTGTTGAACATGACGAAAAACCTGAAGAGCATATTTATAAATTAAACGATAAAGTATTAATAAAAGAACGCATTTGGAATACTGATAAGCAGTAATAAATATATTATGGCAGAACAATTATTTTATTTTTTTATATATCCGGGGCTACTCTTTGCAGCAGTAGTTGGCGCTTTTTTGTCGTGGTACGACCGAAAAGTTACTGCATGGGTACAATTCAGAAAAGGGCCGCCACCATTACAACCCTTTTACGATTTTTTTAAACTGTTACTGGTAAAAGAAACCATTTTGCCAAAACATGGAGCAAAAGGTGTTTTCTTGGCAGCTCCTGTTTTTGCAGTTTTTGGTGCTTCCATTGCAGGTGTATTTATTCTTTTGCCATTATTAGGTATTGAGACTGGTTTTCAAGGCGATATTATTGTTATTTTTTATTTGCTTACCATTCCTTCGCTAACCTATATTATCGGAGCCCTGGCATCCGGTAACCCTTTGGCTGCGGTTGGCGGATCGAGAGAAATGAAATTGATTCTCAGTTACGAACTAACATTTCTTCTTGTAATAGCAGCTATCATTTATAAATCCGGAATGCATATCAGTTTTGATAAAATAATAACAGCACAAAAAATTAACGGAGCTTTTGCAGGCAGTATATCAGGCGTAATCCTATTTATCGTAACAATATTTTGTATACAGGCAAAACTGGCTCTTGTTCCTTTCGATCAGCCCGAAGCAGAAACAGAAATTGCGCACGGGATAATGATTGAGTATTCCGGAACACCTTACGCAACAATAAAACTGGCAAAATATATTATGTTCTTTATTCTCCCTGCATTTTTAATCGGATTGTTATGGGGGGGATTAAACTTTGAAGGAATTAATATTCTCTGGTCTGTTTTAAAAATATTATTTGTAGTGCTATTGCTAACGCTTATAAGAAACACAAATCCAAGAGTAAAAATAAAACAAGCCGTAAGGTTTTTTATTGTATGGATGAACTTATTAGCAATAATAGCAATTGTGTTAACATATTTTGGTTATTAAAAATTAAAAAAAGTGGGTTTTAAAGAGTTCTGTTTTAAAAAATCTTTGTGGTTGTTCCATTTTGGCGGAGCATCGTGTAATAATTGTGATATTGAGATACTCGATTGTTTAACTCCGCGCTACGATGTAGAACGATTTGGAATGTTACTGGTAGGAAGTATCAGACATGCGGATGTTTTGCTGGTAAATGGATCAATAAACCAAAGAGATAAAAGCAGATTACTGGAACTATACGAACAAGCGCCCAAACCAATTTTAGTTGTTGCCATAGGCGCTTGTGGGTGTACCGGTGGAATATTTGCCGAAGGAAACACATTTGCCGGCCCGGTAGATAAAATTATTCCGGTAGATGCTTATATACCGGGATGTCCGCCAAAACCTGAAGCTATTTTAGCCGGCATTGTTAAATTATTAAATAAGTAAAAGAGAGCAATATGAATACGGATGAGATTTTAAAAAATATTCAGCAAAAATTTGGTTCTGATGTTCTCGATGTTTTTAAAAAATCGGAAACACGAGCTATTATTTCCATCAAGCCAGGTTCTCTTTTACGAATAGCAGAATATGCTTTTAAAGAACTCGACATAAGGTTTATCATTGCTACGGCAAATCATACCAAAAAAGGATTTGAGATTCTATATCATTTTAGCAATGATAATATCGGATTAATTGTGAATTTACATGTTATTCTGCCAGTTGAAAAACCAGAGATAGATTCACTGGCCAATATGATGTCGGGAGCCAACTGGATTGAAAGAGAAATGCACGAGCTTTATGGAATTGTTTTTCTGAATCATCCTGAACCCGAAAAGTTAATATCAGAAGGAAACTGGGCAGAAGGAGTATATCCGTACCGAAGAGAATTTAAATAGAATTGAATTGATATATAAAATATGGTTAAAAAAACACTCATACCAATTGGGCCTTATCATCCGCTACAGGAAGAACCTGAACTGTTTAAGTTGTATTGCGAAGGAGAAATTGTAAAAGATATTAAATGGGAAACAGGTTATAATCACAGGGGAATTGAACAACTGAGTGAGAAAAAAACATACGATCAGTCCTTCTTCCTGGTAGAACGAATTTGCGGCATTTGCTCAACTTCCCACCCATTTGCTTTTGCTAATGCTGTAGAAGAAATTGTTGGTGTAGAAATTCCTGACCGTGCAAAATATATCAGGTCTATTATTGGAGAGATGGAACGAATACACAGTCATTTATTATGGGTTGGGCTTGCAGGCCACTTTTTAGGATATAACACTGTATTTATGTGGGCCTGGAAATATCGTGAACCTATCCTGGATTTATTTGAAATGATTTCGGGAAACAGAAACAGCTATGCTATGTTTAAAGTGGGTGGTGTTAGAAGGGATATAGAAAATTATAAAATAGATGAAATACAAAAAGTCCTTAGCTTGCTTAAAAAGAAAACCGATTTACTAACCGGTGCAGTTATGGACGACCCGGTAATTCATGCCCGTACCAAGGGCGTAGGAATTTTAACCAAACAAGACATTATAGATTATGCAGCAGTTGGCCCTACAGCCCGTGCATCGGGTATTGCCATTGATGTCAGGAAAGATGACCCATATGCTGCTTATCCACTGGTTAACTGGAAAGTAATAACTGCCGAAAAAGGAGATGTTTTTGCTAAAGCCGAAGTAAGGTTACTGGAAATGTACGAATCTATTTCAATTATTGAACAGTGCCTTGAAGGATTAAAAAAAGAGAAAGAAGGCGAAACAGAAGTTAAAGTAAAAGAAATTCCTGCAGGATGGGGCACCGGTCACGCCGAAGCACCACGCGGAGAAGTATTTCATTATGTTTTATCGGACGGGACAAATTCACCGGCACGACATAAAATCCGGGCACCAAGCTACACTAATATTGCAACATTTAAAAAATCATGTATCGGACAAACCATTTCTGATGCAACCATTTCTTTGGCGGCGGTAGATCCATGTTATTGTTGTACAGAACGAATGGCTGTGGCTTATGACAATAAAACCGGAGAAAAAATTTTAAACGGAAATGAATTAATTGCTTTATCGGCAAATAAAACAGAAGAATTAAAAAATAAATAATCGTTTACTATGAACGAAGTATTATACATTATCATCATTCCTATTATTGTTGGATTAGCATTATTCATCATTCCAAAAAAATTGAATATTGCCAAAGGTATACTTGCTATTATTGTCTCTCTTATTACACTTTTCTATTCATCTATCATTTTCGTGGCTGAACAGTTTGCTTTAACACCATACACATTCTTAAATCAAGCTGAATCAATATTTTTAAGAAGCATTAATTTTGATCTGATCAAATACAGTGCATTAAATATCGACTCGCTCAATCAGTTGATCATATTATTTATCAGCATTTTCGGATTTTTGATCTTATTATATTCGATTATTTATATATCAAAAGAGAAAAAAATAAGCAATTACTACGAATATTTTTTAATTACACTAGGATGTTCATACGGTGCTGCAGCATCTGATAATTTGCTGTTATTTCTTACCTTCTGGGGAGTATTGGGATTAACCCTTTACAAATTAATCAAAGGCCACGATGAAGAAAGCTCTGCCGCAGCAAAAAAGACTTTAATTATTGTTGGAGCTTCTGATGGTATTATGATATTGGGAATTGGAATTCTCTGGAAAATAACCGGAACATTGAATATGAGCGACATCATGCTTGCAACATCAAGCCCGTTAACGATAACTGCTTTTTTTGCGTTACTGATTGGAAGTTTTACAAAAGCCGGCGCATTCCCTTTCCATTCATGGATTCCCGAATATGCCAAAAGCGCACCGGCATCATCAAGTGCTTTGTTGCCTGCATCGTTAGATAAATTGCTTGGCATCTATTTCCTTGCCAGGATTTGCAATTATCTGTTTGTCTTAAACGACTGGCTAAGAGTTGTTTTATTGGCACTGGGAGTTATTACCATTATCACTGCAGTTATGATGGCCTTGATACAACACGATTATAAAAAACTGCTGGGTTTCCATGCTGTTTCGCAGGTAGGATATATGGTTGTTGGCTTTGGCCTTGGAACAATGATCGGAATTGCAGCCGGATTATTTCATATGATTAATCACGCATTATATAAAAGCGGGCTATTACTTTCAGCCGGGTCTGTTGAACACAGAACAGGTAAAAATAATATTGAAGAAGTAGGCGGGCTTTCAAAAGCGATGCCAATTACTTTCATCGCAGCTTTAATATTTGCTTTATCTATTTCGGGAATACCGCCATTAAACGGATTTGCATCGAAATGGATGATATACCAGGGAATTATTGATTTTGGAACCGGAACCGGAGTTGCCAATAGCTTATGGATTGTTTGGCTTGGTTTGGCTATTTTAGGTTCGGCACTAACACTGGCCAGTTTTATCAAATTTATTGGTGGAATATTCCTGGGACGCAAAAAAGAAGCGTTTAAAAATATTAAAGAAGTTTCACCCTTAATGTGGATACCACTGGTTATTCTGGCTCTTTTCTGTGTTGCATTTGGTATTTTTGCCACAGGTTATGTTATCCCAAAATTATTTTACCCAATTACCGGAGAATTTAGTTTTGTGGGAATATGGCAATCAGAAACGGTTTCTCTGTTAATCCTGCTATCCATTGTCTTGGGTATTATCATCTACTTTATCGGGAATATTAAAAAATTCAGGACAGAAGACAGTTTTGTGGGTGGTGGCGAAAAAATGAGAGAGTCAGGAGATTACAATGCTGTTGAGTTTTACAAAACTATAGGAGAATTTAAACTATTTAAATATTTATATCAAAAAGCTGAAGAAAAATGGTTCGACATTTATGATTTGTCGAAACGCATTGTTTTATGGTTTAGCCACTTATTTAGCACAACCCACAATGGTGTTTTAAGCAATTATGCCATTTGGGTATTTGCAGGAATAATAATTATGTTACTTATAATGACTTAAAAGCGATAACATGGAATTAACGCTTTCAATATTAATAGGATTTATGATCATTGGTGCAATCTTTGCCATCCATGCCAAAGATTTACTCTCGGCGGTAATTACTGCAGGAATAGTAGGTTACAGCCTTGTAATAGCATTTTTATTGCTAAGAGCACCCGATCTTGCCATTGTTCAAATTGTAATTGAAACAGTTACTCTGATTATAATGGTGGCGGTAGTATTAGATAGCACCAGAGAAGAACTAAAAGTTAAAAATGATTACAAATCGTTTAGCAACATTACATTATCGATCATTTTTGCTGCGGTTCTGCTCTTTTTCTTTGTACAAGCAACTGCCGACTTAAATCTCTTTGGCGAGCATACATTGCGCATGGCTGAAACGTATGTAAACGGGGCTGCAGAAAAAACTGGAAGTGCCAACCTGGTAACAGGTGTATTATTCGATTTCAGAGGCTATGATACCCTTGGCGAAGCAACTATTTTATTTGCTGCTGCTTTAGGAGTATTAACAATACTAAGAATTAAAGCTAAAAAGTAAATTTTATGAAAGGAATGTCAATTATAGTAAAGAAAGTAACGCAATTAATTTCCGGAATAATTTTTATGTACGGCATATATATTATTACCCACGGGCATCTTACTCCCGGAGGTGGTTTTGCCGGGGGAGCAATCATTGCAGGAGCATATATTTTACTCATTTTGGCATTTGGATCCGATGCTGTAAATCTCAGAAGTAAAGAAAAAGGCTCATCGCTTATAGAAAGTTTAGCCATATTTATTGTTTTAATGCTTGCCATTTTAGCACTGTTTATTGGAGTTAAAATATTTTTTGCAAACTATTTACCCAAAGGCCAACTGGGCGAAATTATCAGCGCCGGTGCCATTCCATTATATAATATTTTTATAGGCATTGAAGTAGCAGCAGCGATAATAACAATATTTCTGGCATTAATCATATTTAAAGAAGAGACAAAAAAATGATTGTATTTATATTATGTTTTTTATTATTTCTGGTTGGATTGTATGGACTTATAACCCGCAGAAATCTGATAAAAATAGTGATATCACTATCGATTATGGAGTTTAGCGTTTTTCTATTCCTTGTATTAATAGGCTATATCGATGCTGGAGTTGCTCCAATAGTTGACTTATCACTATCAAATCAGGTTTATGTAGACCCGTTGCCACAAGCTATGGTGCTTACAGCAATTGTTATCGGGCTGGCAACTACAGCCATGCTGCTTGCCATAGCCATAAGGCTTTACAGAAAATATAAAACGTTTGATATTAGAGAAATTAATCAATTAAGAGGATAAAAATGAATTCGTTAATACCCATATTTGTTATTGTTCCATTAGCTACGGCTTTTCTAATTATGATCGTAGGAAAGTTTTTTAAGGGTTTTCAGAAAACCATTACTCCTTTAGTCCTGCTGTTTTTAACCGTACTTAGTTTCTATTGTTTGCTGAACAACTACTCGGATTCATATGCTATTGGCGGATGGGAACCGGTAAAAAATATTCCGATTGCCATTTACCTGGTCATGGATGGTTTTTCAATCATATTATTAACCATCATCAGTTTAATAGGATTTTTAGCTTCGTTTTATTCCATTTCTTATATAGCCAAATTTACATCGGAGAATAATTTTTATGCATTGCTTTGTTTAATGATTGCCGGAATGAATGGTGTAGTTTTAAGTGGCGATTTATTTAACCTGTTTGTTTTTCTTGAAATATCGGTTATATCATCGTATGCACTTGTAGCCTTTGGTACCGAAAAAGAAGAGCTGGAAGCATCATTCAAATACCAGGTTTTGGGTGGAATAGCATCATTTATTATCCTTTTTGCGGTAGGCTTAATATACTGGCGTACGAAAACACTCAATATTGCCGATGTTTCTACTTTATTGAATTCACATCAGTCTGGCATATTCGATATTTTTGTTCAAATCCTGCTGATATCCGGATTTGGATTAAAAGCCGCCATGATGCCATTCCACGCATGGTTACCCGATGCACATTCATCGGCGCCATCACCCATTTCGGCGATGTTATCCGGCGTACTTATTAAAGCTGTAGGAATATATGTTATCATAAGGCTTTTCTTTAACATGTTTGTCGCATCGGAAGAAATTGCTATTCTTATCACAACATTAGGTACGCTTTCGATGGTTGTTGGAGTGCTTTTAGCTGTTGGCCAATGGGATATTAAGCGTTTACTGGCTTACCACAGTATAAGCCAGATGGGATATGTTGTACTGAGTATTGGAATTGGATTAATACTAATGGCAAGAGGAACAAGGCCGGCTGTTGCAGTGCTGGCCATCGCAGGAGGATTATTTCATATGGTAAATCACGCTGTTTTCAAAGGATTATTATTCCTGAATGCCGGAGCTATAGAACACAGAATTCATACCAGAAACCTGAAAGAAATGGGCGGCCTTAGTAAAGATATGCCGGTAACATCGGCAACATCATTTATTGCTTCAATGTCTATATCGGGGATTCCTCCATTTAACGGATTTTTTAGTAAATTAATTATTATTATTGCCGCCATACAAGCCAAATTTTATTTATTGGCATTTCTGGCTGTTGTAGTAAGCATCATTACATTAGCATCTTTCATGAAATTTCAGCGATATGCATTTTTTAATAAAAAAGAATATAGTAAAACATTAAAAATAAAAGAGGTTCCATTTCCTATGATTTTCAGTATGGTAGTTATGGGAATCCTTTGCCTTGCTTTTAGTCTGCTGGCTTTTCCGGGAGTAAGGGAGCAAATATTGGGGCCTGCTATTGATGTATTAATGAAAACAGGTGAGTATACACAAACAATAATTGGTATGTAATTATGAACCGAGCCATGACAATAAATTTGACACACACCCACATGATTCTAATAAAGCTAATAGTATATTGTAGCGGATATTTGATGCATCATGGCGAGCTGCATCTGACCGCTAAAATCAAAATTATAAACAGATGAAATACATTTTATTCTTTGTCATATCGTTCATTCTTTGGCTGTTGTTAAGTTTTAACCTAACAATATCTAACATTATTATTGGCGTTATAGCGTCTTTTATATCAACCATCTTCTTTGGAAAGTATTTTATTAAAGATGTAATTCCGTTTTTGCAACCTCAAAGATATTTCTGGCTTATAGTGTATTTATTTATTTTTACTTGGGAGTGTATTAAGGCCAATTTTGATGTTGCTTATCGTGTTTTACATCCTGCAATGCCTATAAAACCGGGTATTGTAAAAGTAAAGCTTAATCTGAAAACAAACATCGCAAAAACAATTCTGGCCAACTCAATAACCATGACACCGGGTACAATTTCTGTTGATATTATTGACGATATAATTTATGTTCACTGGATTTATGTTAGTTCGGAAGACCCGGAAGTTTACAGCCAAAAAATATCAGGAAAATTTGAAAAATATATTAAAAAAATATTCGAATGATTAATTATTTAAACATACTGCTATATGTGCAAATTGTATTATGTATATTCTGCCTGTACAGAATAATACGCGGTCCGTCAATTGCCGACAGAATGGTTGGAATAGATATATTTGGTATTCTGGTGGTTGGAATATGTGCCATTTTATCTATCACTACTCAGAAATCTTTTATTCTGGATATTGGTATTGCATGGATTATTTTAAGTTTTATTGGCACATTAACATTAGCTAAATATTTGAGTGGTAAAAAATTAAATGAATGATATGGAAATTGTAAGTTTTATATTAATCTGTGTTGGGATACTGTTTAACTTTTTTGGATGCATCGGATTGGTTCGTTTGCCTGATGTGTATAACCGTTTACAGTCGGCAACCAAATGTGTAACTTTAGGTACATGCAGTATTTTGCTTGGTGTTTTATTTCATTTTGGATTTAACAGCGCCGGAGTAAAAGCCATTATTGCCATTCCATTGTTATTTTTTGGAGCTACAGTAGCTGCTCATGCACTGGTAAAAGGAGCCTATATTTTTGGAATAAAACTGGGCGAAAGAAGTGTTAAAGATGATTATAAAGATGTGCCCAAAAGTTAATTAAACCGATGTAACCAAGAGAAAAAATTAAAACTTTAATTTAAAATGAGATATCCAAAAATAAGAGAAGTAAAAGAAGCATTGGTTTCATTGTTTTCTCCTGCATATACCACTAAATTTCCAAAGGAGCCACATACTCCTTTTGAAAATTACCGGGGCAAACCCGAAGTGGATGAAAAAAACTGTGTTGGTTGCGAAACCTGTGCCAATGTTTGTCCTCCAGATGCGATTACATTTGAAGATGATAAAGAAAAGGAAATACGAACAATAAAAAGAGATTATGGTAAATGTATCTTTTGCGGGCAATGCGAAGAACACTGTATTACACAGAAAGGAGTAAAATTATCTGATAAAATTTTCGATATCGCTAATTTTGATCGCAGTCAGTCAGTTGAATATCAGGAAAGAGAATTGATTATTTGTAAAAATTGCGGGGCAATCATCACTACCAAAGACCATATGATTTATATGCATAAAAAACTGGGGCCAAAAGCCTTTGCATCCATACAAAATCTGAATATTTTAAACGAAAAATTACGACTGGCAGCAAAATCTGATGTGGAAAGCGATATAAGAGACGGACTGAAAAGAAAAGATATGTTTAACATACTATGTCCAAGCTGTTTAAGAGAAGTGTTAATAAAATATACTTTTGAGTGATTAAAACGCTAAACCATTTAATAAAAGATAACAATAAAAAAAAGCTCTTTGTCGGGATAGGAAATATTTTAAAAAGCGACGACGGAATAGGAGTTTATATCAGTAAAAAAATTAATGAATCAAAATCGATTCAAAAACTCACAGTTGAAGTTAGTATCGAAAATTATTTAGGCAAGATTAATTCTTTAAATCCCGATGTTCTTATTCTTGTTGATTGTTTGGACTTTGGTAAACAACCGGGGTATTCAGAAATACTACCTGCTGAACAGGTAAAGGATTTCACTTTAAATACGCACAATATATCGCTGAAAAAAATATCCGAATTGTTTAAAATGCAGGTTTTTATATTAGGAATTCAACCCAAGAGCATTGCTTTTGGAGAAGAAATGTCGGAAATTGTTTTAGAGACAGCACAAAATATTTTAAAAATTATAAACCAATAAAACCCAAGCGCCATGCCAAAAGATTATTTATGTCCCATTTGCAAAGGCCACTTAAGAGTAAAAAATTCAATTTTACTTGCGGCCAAATCAAAAGAAAATGAAAAGGGTTTAATATATTTAAACTCTGAAATTGGAAACTACACCATTACAACACACAGAGATTTTGAAATTAATAAGGGCGAAGAATACACCTTTTACTGCCCGATTTGTCACGCAACTTTAAATCGCGAAGAAAATCCAAACCTGGTAAAAATTATTCTGGTTGAAGAAGATGGAGAATCGGAAATTTATTTTTCAAGCCTTGCCGGTGAAAAATGCACCTACAAAATTAAAGACAAAGAGATTGAAGAGTTAGGTCCTGATGCAGAAAAATACAAGAAATATTTTGATGTTCCGGAAGAAGACAAAAAATATCTATAATTATGCAAACAGACTCTATAGTTCTCTATTTAACAGCAGCCTCAATCGGGTTTTTTCACACCCTTTTGGGGCCTGATCATTATGTACCGTTTATTGTTATTTCCAAAGCACGAAAATGGTCACTAACAAAAACAAATTTTATTACATTTTTATGCGGATTAGGACATGTGGGTAGTTCTGTTTTAATAGGTTTTATAGGAATAATGCTTGGAGTTGCAGTTAACAAACTTATTCCCATTGAATCAACCCGTGGTTCTGTAGCTGCCTGGTTAATGATCGCATTCGGCCTGGCTTATTTTATCTGGGGATTGCGAAAAGCAATTAAACAAAAGCAACATAAGCATAAACATGTGCATTCGGATGGTACTGTTCATGCCCATAAGCATTCTCATTTTAATGAACACTCACATGTTCACGATAAAAAAGGGCTAAAAGAACTTACACCCTGGATTTTATTTACCATATTCATTTTTGGACCTTGCGAACCTTTTATTCCAATACTCCTTTACCCGGCAGCTCAAAATAATATTTTCGATGTTGTTATGGTAACCATAATATTTAGCTCGATAACCATAGGTACCATGATGGCCATTGTAACATTATCAGCTGTTGGAATAAAATTTTTACCCAAATTAAATATTGAACGTTTTATGCATGCCATTGCAGGAGCCACAATATTTCTTTGTGGTGTGGGAATAGAATTTTTGGGATTATAAAATTACGAATTACTATCAATAATTTGGGGAATCATTGCTGCCCAATCATCCCAATCGTTTAAACTTTCTACAAGAGTTAAAAGCTCTCCACCTTGCTTTAAAAATAAGCTTTGATACTCTTCTCTTATATCAAGAATGGTTTCCAGGCAGTCGGTAACAAATGCCGGAGCAATGATCAAAACAGATTTTATCCCTTTTTTTGCAAGTTCTTTTATTACATCATCTGTAAAAGGACTTAACCAGTTGTTGGAAAGCCTTGACTGAAAAGCCACGGAATAGTTATCATTTGCTAGACCAGCTTTTTGAGCAATTAATCGTGCAGTTTCGTAACAAGTTGCTTTGTAACAATAATGTCCATATTCAGGCATTACTATTTCGCAATTACAATCTTCAGGATTTACTTGCGGGTGTATTTTTCTGATATGCCTTAGTGGCAAACCATGAAAAGAAAATATCACATAATCGTATTTATCTGGCGAATAACTTTTTAACCTTTCTGCAAAAGCATTTACAAATAATGGGTGGTTATAAAACTGGTCAATATATTTTATTTTATCGTTGATTTCTAATTCTGCAGCAATTTTATCACTATATTTTATAGCCGAACCGGTTGTTGACGATGCATATTGCGGAAACATCGGAAACACAACAATTTCATTATAATTTAGTTTTTTGATTACAGAAAAAATATCCCGAATATTAGGATTGCCGTATCTCATGGCACAATAATATTGATAATTGCCGGGCTGCTGATTTAATTTTTTCACCAATTTTTGAGTATAAACAAGCAAAGGCGAGCCTTCAGCATTCCATAATTTTTTATAAAGTTTGGCCGATTTTCCCGCACGAAAAGGAATAATCATAGTGTTAATCAATATATACCTGAAAAAAGCAGGAATATCAATTACCTCCGGATCATTTAAAAATTGCTTCAAATATTTTTTAACCGATTTTCTGTCGGGATTATCGGGTGTTCCAACATTTATTAATACTACTGCTGTTTTTTTAGTATTCATTCATTAATAATTTGGTTTGCAATATTTTTTGCCTGTTTAACCCGGTCGGCCATACCAATTCCATCTCTAATATTTCCGGCTAAAATCAATCCGGGATACTTTTTTTCTATTTTTTGTATGGCTGCCAATTTGGGCTCACTATGATTATCATATTGCGGAATAGCATATTGATATTTAAAAACTTTAATTAAATCCGGTTCATTTTTTGTTTGTAGTGTTTTTTGAACTTCTTCTTTTGCAATTTTAATAATTTGTTCATCGCTCATTTCAACCAAATTCGGTTTTTTTATGCCACCTAAAAAAACGGATAAAAGTGCCCCATTCTCAGGAGCGCGTCCCTTAAAAATAGATGAAGGAAATAAAATTCCTAAAATGTTTTTCCCCTCTTTCGATGGCACAAGCCCGCCAAATGCCTGTATTGATATTCCCTGCCAGTTTTTAAAACCCATTGCTACCTGTGTTACTCCGGCATAATTCATCGTTTCAATATCTTTCCACAATGATTTTTCAAACGAAGGAAACAAGCCAGGCAGAGCATAACTTCCAATGGTAGTAACCACTTTTTCAGAATGGATAAGCAACTGTTCTCCGGCTTGCTCTGTTTTGGTTAAAAAACCATTGTTAGTAGTATTTATCTCTGTTTGCAGACAACTATATAAAATATTTTCGGATGATATACCCTGGGTTAATGCATGAATTAGATTTTGCAGTCCGCCTTTTACAGAAAAAACTTTTTTGGTAGCTCTTTTTTCCAATTCTGTTTTGGGTTCTTTTTTCTTTTTTATAGCACCACGGATAAAACTGCCATAATTTTGTTCCAAATTATACAACTTAGGCAGCGCAAAGCGGGTAATCAATTTTTCAGAATCGCCGGCATAAATCCCTGAAATAAATGGGTCTACAGCATAATTAAGATAACTTTCACCTAATCGCCGGCGAACTAAATCCGCAAGACACTCGTCAGGGTTAGTTCCCGGTTTACGAAATGGTTCAGCCAAAATGCCAAATTTATCTTTTAATGTAAATAAGGGAGTAGAAACAGCGCTCAACAGGCCAGATGGTAAAGCATGCCACCTTCCCTTTTTCCAAATCCACCTTTTTTCAGCTTCCTCATTGGCCGGCTCAAGCTCACAATATCCTTTTAAATTATCAAAAAGCTCAACCAGTTCGGGTGTAGACAAGACACCTGTATTCGGCCCTGCTTCCAAAATAAACTCATCATCTTTTAAAGTTTGTATTACCCCTCCCGGCTTTGAATCTTTATCAATAACAGCAACTGTTTTTCCTGCTTTTATTAAATCGTAAGCCAGTGTAAGCCCTGTTAATCCTGCGCCTATTATGGTTACATCTTTTTTTATCTCATTCATACCTAAACCGATTTTGAATATTTGTTCAATTGTTTTTTATATTCAGGATCAATTGCTGCCGCAATGTTTCGGATAAATAAACTACCCTTCTCCGTAACTTTCAACTCATGATCATTCATTATAATTAACTCATCATCAATAAAATCAACAAATAAATCGGGATTAAATTGGATTACTTTTTTAAGATCATTTACGGACAAATTCAACTTTTTAGCTAAATTGTCCCAATTAATATATTGATTACACATAATTGTGTTGATTATTTCCCTGATCATTTTTTCCCGGCCGTTTAATCTGTAACCTCTTTCTACCGATAGATTACCTTGCTCAAGATTCTCAATATAAGTCTTAATATTTTTGGTATTCTGCACGTACCCGTTTTCCAACTGGCTAATGGATGAAACACCAAAAGCATAAACCTGGCCGGTTGTCCTTCGGGTGCAATATCCCTGAAAATTCCGGTGAAGCTGATGATTTTCCATAGCTTTAAACAGTTCGTCTTTTGGCAATACATAATGATCCAACCCGATTGATTGATAACCTGCTGATTTTAATAATTCATGAGCCGACAGAAACATTTGCAATTTTTGTTCTGCTCCCGGTAATCCTTTCTTTTCTAATATTTGTTGATGTTTCTTGATCCAGGGAACATGGGCGTACGAGAAAGTTACCAGCCTTTCGGGCCTTATTTCAATGGCATGTTGTATGGTATTTAAAAAACTTTCCACGGTCTGTCCGGGTAAACCGTAAATAAAATCCAGGTTTACCGCCACATCATCTCGGTCCTGTTTTAATAACTCAATAATCTTTTCCACAGGCATATTGGAAGGATCACGATTGACATCTTTCAATATTTTTTCATCAAAATCCTGAATTCCAAGGCTAAAACGATTAAATCCTGCATCTTTTAAATCGGGAATATATTTTTCATCCAGGTTTGCCGGATTGCATTCAATAGCGATTTCCGGCTGATCTATAATGTTAAACTTTGAGGCCAGCAGCTCTTTCAATTCAATAATATATTTTGAAGGTATTGCGTTGGGAGTACCGCCTCCAAAGTGAATTTGTGATAACAGCCTATTGGGATTGATATGCGAAGTAACCATTTCAATCTCTTTTTTAACAGCTGTTATATAATCATCAACAGCTTTTTCATTAACCATTGGGTTTGTGTTACAACCACAGTAAAAACATATTTTTTTGCAAAAAGGGATGTGGATATAAAAAGAGAGCTGTTCAGGTTGCCCGCTATTCGAAAGTTTTATCATCTCTACATAATCCTGTTCCATCATATCATCCCGAAAATGATTTGCCGGTGGATAGCTCGTATATCGAGGCACCGGGATATTATATTTCTCTATTAACTTTTTGGAGATATTCATTTCTTACTTTTTTGATAGATTATAAGCATCAACATGGCAAATATACCCACAAAAATTTCAACATTAAATAAACCGGTATAGCCTAACTGATCGCCAAGGCGCCCGCTTAAAACAGCAACAATTAATCCGCTAAGATGAGTTAAAACAATTTGCAACGTAAAATCGGTTCCTTCACGCCCTTTACGCACAACATCCATCGATGTGGTATAAATAGCTACTGAAGATAAACCATAAGCACCCCATAAAATGCATATTCCAATATAAATTTCGGCCAACGATGGGATACTAAAAGAGATATACCTAAAATAAACCGCCACCAGGATATTGATTCCTAAAAACACATACATACTGGTTTTACGTCCAATTCGTTTGATAATATAACCGGCTAAAAAAGAAAACCCTGCAGCTACAGAAGTTCCTACAATACCCGACATAAAACCGATTTCTTTTACAGAATAACCCAAATCTACCAGGTAAGGTTTAAGCATGGCTAAAATTCCAATAATTGCAGCATAATAGGTAAGTAAAACCAACAATCGCATTTTCATTGTTGTTGACTTAAAAAAAGAGGCAACATCATGCAACGAAACTCTTGTATGATGGGTTTTTACTACGGGATTTTTTCTTTTATAACTAAAAACCGGCACCAACGCAAATATTGTAAATGCAGCCAGGAAAGTTAATAAAACAGTCCATCCCAAATAATAATATACAACCAACAAAACACCTGTACCAGCCAATGACCCAATAAAACTACCAGCCGATTGCATGCTGTTCCCGATACTTCGTTCTTTATGCTTAAGAATCAAAATCGCATAGGCATCGGTAGCAATATCCTGTGTGGCGGATGCAATAAAGGCTATAACCATAAGTATTATAATTAGCGTAAAATCGGTTTTTAGGCTGAATAACCCAATGGCCAAGATTACCATGCCATAAAATAGCTCAGACAAAATAATCCATTTTCTTAAGTCGCGGGTCGAATGGGTTCTTTTATCGATCATCGGGGCCCATAAAAACTTAAATATCCACGGTAATTTAACCAACTGCAACAAACCAATGGATTCGAGCGAGTAATTTTCCTGCCGCATAATTACCGGAACAACGGTAGAAAAAAAACTCATTGGAATCGATTGAGCAATGTACAAACTAAAAAGTACCGAAAATTTTTGCCAACTTTTCTCTTGCATCTAAAATTTTATTTTAAAGTCAATACCAAAATTCACTGGCTTCCCTGTTTGCACAAAATCATTATCATAAACCGTAAAATAAAAAGCATGATAATCATTATTCAGCAAATTCCGTCCCCACAAATCAAATTGAATATTATTTTTCACAAATGACAATTTAGCATTGATTACACTATAAAAAGATTGTGAAGCTGTATTTTCTTCGTTCCAATATATTTTACCCAACCCTTTATAAATCAGATTTAACCTGATTTCATCAAGCCATTGACTATTATCTAAATCATAAGTTTTATTTAATTGAGCAGAAAGGGTATTACTCGGTATATAAGGCAAAAAATTACCATTATAATTGGTTTGCTCATTCTGCAAATATTTAACAAATCTGGCATGCGTATATCCATACCCTACTAATAAGTTATAACCGCAAACAGGAACTGCCTGTAATGTTAACTCCATTCCTTTACTCACTGTTTCTCCTGCATTGGTTAGCCGTGAGCCATAACCACTGGGATTCGTTTGGTAAATCTGCTGATTATCCCATTCGATATAAAACAAAGCCACATTGGCATAAATTTGTTTATTCAACAAAGCAGTTTTAATACCCACTTCATAATTCCAACTGTATTCAGGATCAAAAGTACGGTCTTGGGGGCGGTCCTCATCGAAAGTTGAATTAAAACCACCGGTTTTATAACCTTTAGCTACCGTTGCATAAATATTACCATTTTCAGTTTTATAATTTAATGCAACCTTAGGAAGCACGACAAACGATTCCAGAATTCCTGTTGTATCGTCAACATTCGTTAGATTTCCTGCTATGTTTCTGTCATAAAGATAATCTTCAGTGTCATTCTCAAAATCAAGGCGTAACCCTGCAATTACTGACAAGTTATTAATCAATAAATCATCAATGGTTGATTGGTGAAAAATTGCTCCGCCATAAATGGTGTGGTCGTAATGTTTTATCACTTCCATGTTTGCTGAGTAGATATCCACATCAACCCTTTTATCGAATAGTTGCATAAAACCATAGCCTCCAAAAAGCCACTTGTATTTCGACTGTTTCGATGAGCGGAGAATAATCTCCTGCGAAAATAAGTTTTGAACCTGATCCTGATTAGCAAAAAGCAACGAATCAGTTGTAAAATCCTGGTCAATTTGTTGTATATCATCCAACAGCTGGTATGAAGAGGTAGAAACAACATGAACCCTCTCCCCTGCATATTCAAAAATCAGTGCATTGGAAAACATATCACGTTTATAACTGCTGGATTGGTTATAATTTACGGGCAAACTTTTGGTTTGCAGGCTATCATACTCGGCATAAGGATAACCACCCTGCCTGCTCGATTCAAAAGCCGCAACATTTTTCATGGTTATTTTATCATTAACTCTCCAAATAAGTTTATTACGAAGGCCTAAAGAAGTTAAATCATCTGCCATATTATTCAAAAAATCATTAGGATAATATCCAGCATTATTGATATAATTAGCAGACAGTGAATAACCCAATTTTTGATTCAAATCATTATAATGATTTGCACTGATTTGATATGCATTGTAAGTTCCTGCAGAAATTTTAATGTCAGTACCATGATGCTGAAATGGCGATTTGGTTCGGATATTCACGATTCCTCCCAGTGTGTTTCTCCCATATAATGTTCCCTGTGGGCCTCGCAATACCTCAACCCGTTCAATATCAAAAAAATCAAAATTGAAAGCAGCTTTTTCAAAATATGGAACCTGGTCGACATATAAACCAACGGATGGAGCATTAATTCGTGAACCGATTCCTCGGATATATACCGGAGAAGTTAATTTAGAGCCGTAATCGGGCATAAAAAAATTGGGAACAGTTACCGAAATATCAGGTAAAGCCAACACCTGATTAGCTTGAAGCCTTTTCTCTGTTAAAAAACTTACCGAAACCGGCATTTCCTTTAATTTCAAATTATCTTTTGAAGCGCTAACATATGCTTCGTTAATTTGGAGTTGTGGAATATCTGTACTATCAGCCAGAACAATAAAATCCTGAGCTGATATACCACTAAACTTAAACATGAGTAATAGAGTAATAATGAATGTTCTCATCTTTCAAAATATATCAGTCTTGTTTAAAAATGAAGGTTAATGGATAATTAATTACTTATACTTTATGCAGAAGTATAAATAAAAAACATTAAATAAATATTAGGAAAACTTAGCCGGTGGCGGCCTGGAGAAAATGCTCTGAAAATGATATTCCTGCTTATAATCATCTACATAAAAAATAACTGGATGGCAATAAATGTCATTAAAACAGGTTGAAAAGTTTAAAGTTGAATTCTTTGAAATCTGTTGTTTGTATTGCTCGTTAAGATAATCAATTTGTGATATTTGGGAATAATCAGATTTTTTTAACTGAATTAGTTGGCTTGAATTTGTAAAATCAAATGTATTTTCTTTTTGAAGGGCACCATAACCCAGAAACCCAATATAGCTGATCGCAAATATCAGGTAAGGAATAAACGTTGAAAACAATCCAAACTGGAACATAGGTCAAAATTTCTTATTACAAAGAAAATAATAATCCGGCTAAAAACAATCTTGCCAGTACCAAAATTATGATAAATCATACTTTCGTTGCCGGTAAAAAGCAAAAGTAGTTAATACAATAATCAAAAATACAGAAATATAAACAAATTTTGGTATGGGGACTGGGTCGCCACCAGCATATGAATGCAACCCTGAAAGGTAATAATTTACCCCAAAATAGGTCATTAATACAGAAGAAAATCCAAACAGAGCCATGGTATTAAAGGCAAAAAAACCTCTTAGTCCAACAATATTTTTTGAATGTATAATAAAGCTATAAACAATAATCGTTATAAGAGACCATGTTTCTTTTGGGTCCCATCCCCAATAGCGGCCCCAGGATTCATTGGCCCAAATAGCTCCTAAAAATGTTCCGATGGTTAAAAGATACAAACCAATGGTAAGTGATTTATAATTAATAACCGTAAGCTCCTCGATAGTTGATACAATTTCATTCTTATTTTGAGTAGAGGTGATGGAATATAAAATAAGTACAATAATTCCAATAATAGCTCCTAAACCCAAAAATCCATAGCTACTGGTTATTATAGAAACATGTAAAGTTAACCAGTATGACTGGAGTACAGGCACAAGGTTCGTTATTTCAGGGTCCATGAAACTTAAATGGGCAACGAGTAAAGTAAAACCCCCTAAAACTGATGTAGCTGCTAATACAAATAACGATCGGCGGGAAAAGATAAAACCTGCCAATATTGTTACCCACGAAATAAAAATCATGGTTTCATAACCATTACTCATGGGTGCATGGCCCGATACATACCATCTAACTGCTAATCCAAGTGTATGAAATAAAAATCCTGCTAAGAGCAATAATTTAAAAATTATGCTCATGTATTGAGGTTGCTTTTTGCGTGTAATAATCTGATAAATCAGAAAAAACAATAAAACTACTCCAACAACAGCATAAAATGGGAATAACATTTCATAGATTTTTGCTTTATGATAAAAAACTTCGGCTTTTACTTTTTTATCTGATGGAAGCTCATATCGTGCTTTTTGATACTGATATTTTTGTATGGCATCAATAATTTCTTTTGAATTTTCAGTATTGTGGCCTTTAAATTCAGAAATAAAGTACGGAATTATATTTCGCACAAACGCGGAATCTTCTTTATCAATAACCATTTGATGTGCATTATTAGGAGTATACCACCGTTTTAGAGAATCATTTACAGGAAAAATCTTTAAAAAATCGCCGGTATAAATCATAAAACAAATATTTAGCCGTTCATCTGTTTTTATAATTTCATTATCGAATTTACTTCTTGCCTTGGCAGGTTTAGCATAGGCTTTATCTACATAAGGCCTCAATTTATAAGTATTTTGTTTTATATCAACCACATCCGAAAAAGCAGCGTAACCAGAAGATATTCCGGCAATTTGTTGTATTTGTTGATTTGATATCTTTATTAGTGGATAATGCTGCCATTGCTCAAAATCAAAATATAATCCTAAAAAAACCTGCATAGGTGAATATTTTTCAATTTCTGTTTTACGTACAAGTTTTCTTAAAATATCATGGCTTAAAGTATATAATGGTTTTGTCCTGCCCTTTTGATCTTGTACCAGTATCTTACCAAATTCATTGGCAAGAGGCTTTTCTACGACCAATTTATTGTCCTGTGAAAATGTTGTTAGCCCCGAAAAACTGAAAAAAAAGAGCAAAAGCAAAATTTTTGTTATTCCTGAACGAAAAAAGTTACGGTTTACAGTCCTGAACAATGAATTTTTGTTGAGCATAGAAAGAATTATAAACAAAAACAAAGAAAAATAACCTGCATAAGTAACCATCATTCCAGCCCTGTCTTTATTTACTGATAAAATAGTTCCATTCTCATCCTTATCATAAGATGACTGATAAAAACGCCATCCCTGATATTTTAAGATATGATTCATATAGATAGAATATGGGAAGGACATGTTTTTTTCCTCATCTATTAATACCACATTACTTTTATACGATGAAGGACTGCTGGAACCCGGATACCTTTCAAGTATGAAATCTTCCAGTTTAAGTAAAAAAGGTAATTTGATGGTTTTTGGCTGATAAACTACTTCTACTATATGTTTATTATTTTGATGTTCCAGTGAATTATCAGTATTTTCAGCTGTCCAAAGGGTTAAATCATGCGTTTTATTATGATAACTTAAATTAAAACGAACTGCACCCATTCCTGCAGGTGAAATTTTGTAATTAACTAACTTCAGAGAATATTCAATATCATTGGCAATTAATTTCTGGTGATAATTATCCCAGGAAACAGCTGTTATTGTTAGCTTTTGCAAATCCGAATCAAGAATTTGTCCATCCTGGTCTTTAATGGTAAAGTGTAAGTACTGATCTGTAGATAAACATTTATTTTGTACTTCGCCTTCACGTATATGCATTGTCCCTTCGAAACCAAAATAACGTGTAATAGCGGCACCTAAAACAATTAAAACAAACGACAAGTGAAGCAATAAAATTGTAAGTTTCTTTTTACGATATAATTTATAATGAAAAATTTGACCTGCAAGATTAATAATCATTAATACAAAAATTAATTCAAACCATTTGGTTTCATAGACCAATTTTCGGGCGGCTTGTGCCCCAAAATCATTTTCAAAAAATGTGGCAAACGCCATTGCCATGGCAAATACAATAAATAAAACGCTCATAAACCAGGGTGAAAATAAGAAGAAACTTTTTTTAGATCGCATATATTAAGAGTTAAAGGTCTTGAATGTGAAAATACGACAAAAAAAAAGGATAGCAAAACGCTACCCTTTTTTTAATATAAGATATTATTTTAATTCCTCTTTCGTTCCTGGTAATGAGTATGTAATAACTCATGCGACTTGTGGCTGAGTGGTTCACCAAGAAAGTCTTTATAGATTTGTTGTATTTCAGGATTCTCGTGCGATTTTCTGATAGGCATTCCTTCATCCTCGCGATAAATAGCTTCGGCACGTTTTTGACGAATTTCAGGAGTAGTTGGTATAGGTTGTCCACCACCACCAAGACATCCGCCCGGGCACGCCATAATTTCTATAAAATGCCAGTCAGCTTTTCCGCTTTTCACAGCTTCCATCACCTGGTGGGCATTTGTTAAACCGTGAGCTACCACTGTTTTAAGCTCAACGCCTTCTAAGAAACTCCATGCTGGCAATACATTTTCTATCTTAATAGCTGCTTCACGAACACCTTCCATACCACGAACAGGTGTGATATTTAAGTTTTCGAATGGTACTTCTCGTCCGGTAACCAATTCGTAAGCGGTACGAAGTGCTGCTTCCATTACACCACCTGTTGCACCAAATATAACAGCTGCACCAGAAGATGAGCCCATTAGGCTATCAAATTTTTCGTCTGGAAGTTGTTTAAAATCTATACCTGCCTGTTTAATCATAACAGCAAGTTCTCGGGTTGTTAGTCCTAAATCTACATCCTGGAATCCACTATCGTGCATTTCCGGTCTGTTTGCCTCAAACTTTTTGGCTGTACAAGGCATAATCGAAACACTTACAATTTTCGAAGGATCGATACCTTTTTTCTGAGCATAATAAGTTTTTGCAAGCGCACCAAACATTTGTTGTGGCGATTTACAAGTAGAAACATTTTCTAAATACTCAGGATACATATGTTCAATAAACTTGATCCATCCCGGAGAACAAGAAGTTGTCATAGGTAATTTTACTGTTGGGTCTTTATCAACCAATGCTCTTTTTAACCTGGTTAATAATTCAGTACCCTCTTCCATAATGGTTAAATCAGCTGTAAAATCTGTATCAAGAACAGAGTCGAAACCTAAGCGTCTTAAAGCAGAAGCCATTTTACCGGTAACAATACTACCTGAATCCATTCCAAGATCTTCGCCTAATGCGATTCGTGTTGCAGGAGCAGTTTGTACAATTACATGTTTGTCTTCGTCATAAATTGCTTCCCATACATCATCAAGGTAATTCTTTTCAATTAATGCACCGGTCGGACAACGGTTTACACACTGTCCGCAATTGGTACAAACTACGTCATACATTGGATTTTCAAAGAATGTTGAAATCTTCATCTGGTCGCCTTTATAAGCAACTCCTAATGCACTTACATGCTGTAATTCGTGACAAGTTCTTACGCAACGCTGGCAACGAATACACTTACTATCATCTTTAATGATAGAAGGAGATTGCTGGTCGATGGTATAATTCTTACCGGGTACCAAGTCAATAAACATTGGTTCGGTAATCACCATTTCACTGGCAAGTTCCTGTAATTCACACTTAGTATTTTTATAACATTTCGTACAATCAGCATTATGCTCTGAAAGCAATAATTCGATAACATGCTTACGTGCATTACGAACCTTGTGCGTATTCGTATGAATAACCATTCCATCGGAAGCCGGCATTGCACATGAAGCAGCAAGATTGCGAGCGCCTTCTTGTTCAACAACACATACGCGACAGTTTCCGGCTACACATAAATCTTCGTGGTAACAAAGCGTAGGAATATGTATATTTAGTTTCTTTGCAGCATCAAGTATGGTTTTGCCTTCCTCAACACTAACATCGATTCCATCTATTTTTAAATTTACTGTATTAGCCATTTTTTTCCTTAATTTAATTTTTACAATACTTTGATTAGTATATCATTTCTTCTTTAAAGTTGTCAACGATAGAAGAGAATGAATTAGCTACAGACTGTCCAAGTCCACATTTAGCAGTAACCTTCATGGTTTCAGCTAATTTACGTAATGTATCAAGATATGCAGCAGATTTTTCGCCTTTTTTTACAGCCTCGATACCAATTTTAAGTTGTTGGCAACCAACACGACAAGGAGTACATTGTCCGCAAGATTCTTCTTCGAAAAATTCAACATAATTTTTCAAAACATTAAACATTGATCTTGAACTGTTAAAGATCATCATTGATCCTCCGGTTGGAACACCTTCGAAACCAATGATTGTATCTTTAAATTTCTTACGGGGCACACAGAATCCTGCAGCGCCTCCAACCTGAACTGCTTTGGTATCTCCATCGCCAAATTCTTCGACAAAATGTTCTAATGGCATACCCAGCTCAAGTTCATAAATTCCTGGTATTGGAGTATCTCCTGATACAGAGAATACTTTAGAACCTCTTGAATCTGCTGTTCCAAGTTCCTGAAATTTTTCAGAGCCAATGCGTGTAATCATAAATGAATAAACCAATGTTTCAACGTTATTAATTACAGTTGGTTTATTTCTAAATCCGGCAACGGTTGGATAAGGAGGTTTATTTCTGGGCTCTCCGCGTTTTCCTTCCATTGATTCGAATAAAGCACTTTCTTCGCCGCAAATATAAGCACCGGAACCCATAAGAATATGAATCTGGAAATCAAAATTTATTTCTTTAAGATTTTGATGAAATTCATCAAGTGCTTTATCTAATTCTTTTCTCAAGAATTGATACTCACCTCTTAAATATAAATAGCCATGTTTTGCACCGATAACTTTGCCGCAAATAGCCATTCCACCAAATACCTTTAAAGGCACTCTGGTAAGGATTTCTCTATCTTTAAACGTACCGGGTTCGCCTTCATCGGCATTACAAATTACATATTTTTCGTCACTTTTTTCCTGAGCAGTAAATTTCCATTTAAGTCCGGTTGGAAACCCTGCTCCGCCTCGACCTTTAAGGCCTGAATCAAGTATTTCTTTTAAAATATCGTCGTTCGATCTTTTTAACCCTTCAGCTAATACATCTTTACAGCTGCATTCTTCGCTGAATATAAGGTCTACTCTTTTTAGTTTTTTATCTGGCATAATTTATTATCTCCTTTAATTGATTAAAAACTACTTATTTTTCATATAATCACCAATAATATCACTAACCATTTCGGTAGTGAGTTCGGTGTATGATTCATCATTAATAAGCATTGCAGGGCCTTTGTGGCACCAACCAAGACAATTTGTTTCTAAAAGAGTAAACTTGTTATCTTTAGTTGTTTCACCAACTTTAACTTTTAACAAATCTTCCAGTGTTTTTAAGATTTGCTTTTTCCCTTTCATATCGCATGTAATTGTTCTGCATAAGCGAATTACATATTCGCCACGTGGTTCCGTATCAAGGAACGAGTAGAATGTTGCTGTACCGTAAACAAGTGCAGCAGACATATCAAGTTCACGTGCAACTTCTGTCATAGCAAAATCTGAGACATATCTTTCCTCAGTAATAATGCCTCGCAAGATAGGAAGTAAACTCTCTCTTGTTCTTCCGTGCTTGTCAGCTAATTGCTTAACTAATTCTTTAATTTCTGGCATGTTGATCTCGTTTAATTTAGTTATTGTTATTTCTTTAACAGTGTTAATTAAATAACACAAAAAATATACTTTATCATTTAAATTTCTTGATTAAATATAGAATTCATTCAAAGACAAGAATATGACATTTATTATACAAATACATGATAAAAGTCATGTGTCGGAGTCAGTATAACTCACAAAGTTCTAATTTCCAATTTATTATATTTTTGTATGTTGTCCAACATAAGGTACTATTACAGAAGATTCAACACCATGGTTACAAAATTCTTTTATAATCCATGATTTTAACTCTGAGGGATTTAAGATTGGCTGCCGATAATATTTTTCATCTTCGGTTCCACTATAATGAACAAAAACAATATTTCCTGGCTTAACCTTTTTCACAAAACTTATAATATCAAAAATAAAATCTTTAATAGCTATCTTTTTGTCAAAAAAATAATCGAAACAGTTGGTATAGTTTACCGGAGCAAAAGCTTTAATGTGAGGCGAAAGTAATGTTCCCAGGGATATTTGTTGAGTAAAATTTACTAAAATTTCCGATTCCTTGTTCTCAAAGTCTTTAATAATACTCCAATGATTACTTCCAGGATAAGGAAAGCGGTTATTGGCATCAGTAACCATAAGGTCGATATTGGATAAATTTTCAAAATCATCTTTCCGCAATAATGGACATAAAACATCCCCGGTTATTAATATTTTTTTATTATTTGTTTCAAACAATAGCATTGCAGCACCTTCGGCAGTTTGTCCATGATAAACAGGGTAAGCTGTTACCTGAAGACCGGGAACTTCTTTTATAATTGTAGAAATAAATGGCTTAAGCTCAGTAAAATTAACCAATGTTTCTAAATGAGGAAATGCGGTCAATGTTTTTTTCCAGGTTAAAATTGAAGCATAAACCGGATAAGGCTTTTGAAAAGTTTTATAATAACTTTGTATAATCCAGTCAATTCCTAAAATATGATCGATGTGCGGATGCGTAAGAAGTATCGCTTCAGGAATTCGATTTTCATGCTGCAGCAAATATTGAACGGTCCCATGTCCAACATCTATAATAAGTTCCCATTCAATAGATTTTTGCCCTGAATTATTTTTATATTGAAAAATTGAACAGGAAGCATTTGCCAAATCTTTATAATCAGCACGATCATAAAATGGGTGTTCCTGCCCCAGAATAACCGGCCAGGCATTACCTTTTCCATTAATTCGTAATTGAACCTGACTCATAATCTAAAAGCTTTGATTATTAGAAAATAAAGTTACAAAAACATCGTTTAAACAAAACAAATTTTCGATAAAAAATCAAAAAGGAACTGTCCAAAAAGTATTTAAAAATGATAAATTGATTATTCATTTGCTTAGCGAAACTTTGCTACTTCTTTGCGAAACTCTGCGTATCAATACTTTAAGATTATACCACAAAGTCACTCAAAGGAATCACGAAGTCCCACAAAGACTTTTTGGAGAGCACCTTCATAATTGATAAAATATTCAATATTTCTTACTCAATAATTGTCATCTCATCAAGCAAATGAGTTGCTCCGGCATATTTATCAATAAGAAACAATACATAACGGATATCTACTGAAATGTTTCTGCTTTGTTCGGGGTCGAAAACCATATCGCTCATAATTCCCTCCCATGCACGGTCAAAATTTAAACCGATCAAATTTCCTTCTGCATCCAACACTGGGCTGCCAGAATTACCTCCCGTAGTATGATTTGTAGCAATGAAACATACCGGAACAGTTCCATTAACTTCATATCTTCCAAAATCTTTATCAGCATAAATCATTTTCAATTTCTCGGGAACATCATAATCATAGATATCCGGATTATCTTTTTCCATTACACCATCAAGGGTAGTATAATAAATATATTTTATGCCATCACGCGGATAAGAACCACTTATCTCACCATAAGATACACGCATGGTAAAATTAGCATCAGGGAATAAAATTTTATCTTCTTTCATTTCCATCAAACCTTTCATATAATCCCTGTATAAAATTTGTGTTATATTACGCAAAGAATCCCTTACAGGCTTTATATCCTTTCTATATACATCATTAAATTTTTGATAAAATTCAAATATTACATCATTCTCAAGATTACTGATTTTATCTATATTATCAACACTTAAAATCTCTTTTAAATCTTTCTTTTTGTTAAATACAGATTTTGAATATAAGCTGGAAACAAAGTTTTCGTAATCGCCTGAAAAATTTAAAGTACTTAAATCCGGATGGAACTCATTGGAAACATTCGAATAATAAAAAGGTAATAGCCTGGCAAAAATTTCGTGGTCAATTTTCTGCTCATAATCTTTAAAGAAATCTGCTGCCTGATGCTGTATATCTTCCAGTTCTTTTTGCAATTTTTCATTTTCTACTCCTGATTCTGACATTTCAATGATATCGCTAAATCTGGAGGCAAATCGAACAATTTCAACAGCCAATATCGCTTCCCGATAATAATCATAAGCAATATTGTATTTTTCCAGCTCGTTGTAAGCATTTGAAAATTCTTCGAGCAGTCCAACATACTCTTTATGATTAGATTCAGCCCATTTTCTAAATTTATATTCCAATTCCATCTTTTTCTCAACAACATTCAGCCTTTCCAATCCAATAATTTCACCTTTCCATCTTTTCCAAGAATTACTCACTCCTGCACTTTTAGAAGCATATTTTATACGAATGGTATCATTATTTTCTATATATTTATTCATTTCCTCTAAACGAATATCTCTTAATTCAATTTTATTAGGATTGCTAATATCTTTAATCCATTTTATTTCATCAGATGTAACATATTGAGATGTGCCACCAGGATAACCTAAGACCATGGTAAAATCCCCTTCATTAATTCCTTTGATTGAAACAGGCAAGTGCTTTTTAGGCTTATAAGGAACATTTTCGGATGAATATTCAGCGGGCTGGTTATTTTTATCGGCATATATTCTAAAAATGGAAAAATCGCCCGTATGTCTTGGCCACATCCAGTTATCTGTATCACCACCAAACTTACCAATTGCTGAAGGTGGTGCTCCTACCAACCGGACATCTTGATATACTTCATATACAAATAAGAAATACTGATTCCCATAATAAAAAGATCTTACCGAAGCATTGTAGTCATTATCTTTTTCAGCTTGCTGCCGAATCCTTTTTATATTTTCATTGATTATCCTGTTACGTTCATCTTCACTCATTTCATCTTTTACACCCTCTAAAACCTGATTAGTAACATCCTCCATTCTTTTAAGAAATGTAGCAGTAAGTCCGGGATTTGGCAACTCTTCGTCTTGCGACATGGCCCAAAAACCATCGGTTAAGTAATCATGATCAACCGAGCTGTGACTTTGTATGGCTCCATAACCGCAATGGTGATTGGTAAGAATTAATCCTTTGTCTGATATTAATTCTCCGGTGCATCCGCGGCCAA
The DNA here is from genome assembly GCA_964606845.1 of uncultured Bacteroidales bacterium. Lineage (GTDB taxonomy): Bacteria > Bacteroidota > Bacteroidia > Bacteroidales > UBA12077 > UBA12077. Next base: position 16,842 of record CAZSIC010000004.1, on the reverse strand, counting down.
AAATGATAATCGCATCTTTTAAACAATCCTGATTAATACTATAGATATCTTCAGCCGTCAATTTAAATCCTTTAGACTGCATATCCTCAATATTGTATTTCTCAATTAACAAGGGAATCCACATCCCTTCGTCAGCTGTTGAAAATTTGAAGGTTAATAAAAGTGCTGCTAAAAATAAGAGTTTAATTTTTTTCATGATTTTATTCGTTAATGTTTATAAATTGATCCAGTTCGGTATATAATTTTTGAATGGGTAACCCCATTACATTAAAAAACGAGCCTTTAATCTTTTCTACTCCAATATATCCTATCCATTCCTGGATGCCGTATGCGCCGGCCTTGTCATATGGCTGGTAGTGAACTATATAATGATCTATTTCGGGAAAAGTTAATTTACGGAAATAAACATGTGTGCAAGCAGTAAATGAATGAATTTTGTGTTTTGACTTGATACAAACACCAGTATAAACCTGATGGCATTTTCCAGAAAGTTCTTTTAAAATTTTAATGGCATCATCGTAATCAACCGGCTTTTGTAATATTTTATTATTAAGCCATACAATGGTATCAGCGGTAATTACAATTTCATCATCATCCAGTTCCTCATCAAAAACACTGGCTTTTTTTTCAGCAATAAACAAGGGAATCTCCTCACGAACAAGATTTTCGGGATAAGATTCATCAATAAATTGTTTTTTTTTGATTTCAAAATCAAGCCCGATTTCTTTAAGCAAATAATGCCGCCTGGGTGATTCAGACCCTAAGATAATACGATAATTCTCTATTCCGGGGATAAACATAGAAATCAAAAAATTAAAAGTGTTGTAAAATCAAATAATTGGCTACTAATGCATAGATTATACCTGCAAGCATGATAACTTTAGACAGGTTACTGGCAAAATGGTAATCTGTTTTTTCTTTGGCTACAAAAACCTTATACAATAAAATTAATAATGGAATAATTAAAAATACACTAAAATATAAAAGTGTAATGGGGTCTTTAAGAAATCTAAAATACACATATATCAATGAAAATTGTGTTAACAAAATAAAAGAAATAATAATGATTTTTGAACTTGTTACACCAAGCACAATGGGCAATGTATTTCGGCCATAGGCGCGGTCTCCTTCAAAATCTTCGATATCTTTAATAATTTCACGAATAAGTGTTAATATAAAAGCATAAAAAGAAAAAGCGGTAACCGAGAGTATGATATAATTAAAGTTTGCCTGAAGCTCAAGCATTAAAAGTCCATATTCCTCTCGCAAAAGAGGTATTTCAAATAATAAAACCATTAAAGGAACCAGTGCTGTTAAAAAAGCCACAATAACATTTCCGATTAAAAACTGGCGTTTATAAGTGGTAGAATAAAACCACAGTATTCCTGTAATCATTATAAAGACAAGTGTAAGAATGGGCAATCCGATATAAAATGATATATAAGCTCCCAATCCAATGCCAATGGTATTAAAGATGATATGCAAAAGAATTGCCCAACGGCGATTTAAACTTCGGCCCAAAATAACCGTTTCGGGTCGATTTAACAGGTCGGTTTTGGTATCGAAATAATCGTTGATAACATATCCAGCAGCAGTAATTAAAACTGTTGCCATAACCAAAAAGAAAAAATGCAGCTCTGAAAATTGTAATTCAAATTGATTTACTTTCAACAAAGGCTTAATAATACTCCAACGCATTAAGTATTGCGTTAAAATAATGATTAACAGATTTTTGTATCTTATAAGCCTTAAAAAGTTTATCATAACAAAAAGGATTATTCAAATTTACGCCATTTACCTTGTAACCGCAAAACCTGCTCAATTACATCGCGTACACATCCTCTTCCTCCCGGAAAAGTAGAAATGTATTTTGATATGGACTTAATCTCTTCAGCGGCATCAGCCGGGCAAGTTGGTAATCCTGTAATTTGCATTACCTCATAATCGGGCAAATCATCGCCCATATAAAGTATTTCTTCAGGTTTTAATCCGTATTTAAAATAAAAATCTTCGAAATCATTCACTTTATCTCTTGATCCCATGTAAATATCTGTTATCCCCAAATATTGGAATCGTTTTTTTGTAGCCTGTGAATCACCTCCAGAAATAATTCCAATAATATATCCCTGTTTTATGGCGTAACTAACAGCATAACCATCTTTCATATTTACTGAACGCAAAAATTCTCCGCCCGGTTCAAGATATATTTGCCCATCGGTAAAAACACCATCTATATCAAAAACAAAAGCTTTTATGTTGCGTAGGTCTTCTTTAAAATTTGCCATTATAAAAAATTTCAGTCTTCGTTATTTAAATTATAAATACTATCGCTCACAAATCTATATATTTTTTCAAATCCAGGATAATCTTTGAGCATTTTAAGATGCATATCAATGGTTTTTTTATCATTACGAGCTGCCGGGCCGGTTTGTGCATCTATGGGATTCATCTCATTTGCTTTTTTTGCCGTTTCATTAATTAACGGATGCAGCAACTCAAAATTAATCTTTTCTGACTTTAGTAACTCATAACCAATGCTATACATGTGGTTTGTAAAGTTACATGCAAATACTGCCGCTAAATGCAAAATTTTTCTTTCATCAGAATTTATTAACTCCGCTCTTTTACTTAGACTTTTGGCCAATGCTAAAAGTTTATTCTCATTATTACTGTTATTCGCTTCAACACAAAGGGGCACTTCAAAAAAATCTATCTTTCTGTTTTTTGTAAATGTTTGCAAGGGATAAAATACACCAAAATTTTTGAAAAAAGGTTGTAAAATATTTATTGAAAGACTGCCTGCAGTATGGACAACTATTCCATTTTTAACTTTCATCTCCTCAGCAACTTCTTCAATTACAGAATCTTTCACAGAAACAATGTATAAATCGGCATCTATTGGTAATTTCTTCAAACTTGTTGTATAAGAAACACCTGTTTTATCAGCCAGAATTCGAGCCGATTTTTCTGTTTTACTGTAAATATATTTAATCGCATAACCTGATTTTTTTAAAGCCAAAGCAATATGAGTGGCAACATTGCCTGCTCCAATAATTACAATTCCATTTTCAAAGATTTTATGATTTTTCATTTCTTCTGATTAAAACATAAAATTAATCGAAATTATTCAGCAATCAAAACATGAAAAAACTCCTTATCATTTGACAAGGAGTTTAAATATAGATTAGAAATATTTTAATAACAATATTTATTCTCTTCGATTAATTTATCTGCTATTCTTCTGCGTGCATCTTTAGTATTAACTCCTGGAACTTTTGTGTAAACCAGAACACCCTTAATAAGCTTTTCCGGTAATTCCTCATCGTCGATAGAATAAACAGCATCCAATGCATGCTTATACATTTCTGCAGCGGTTTCAAAAACATATACATCAAGGATATCCTTATATAATTTTATATCCTCAGGTGTTTTAATCGATTCGAGTTTTTTGATTCGAAGCATGGTAGATTCTGCAACATAAGTCATCATAATAATATCCGCAATACTATTAATAATCTCCTGCTCGTGAACCAATTTGCGTTGAAATTTACTCACCGCTGCTTCAATAAGGATTAAAGCAAGATTTTTAAAGTTAGAAATAAAGAAAGATTTATCTTCGAAATAACCTTTAGGTTCATAATTATCAGACACATTATCCAATCCGGCTAAAACTTCTTTAGCTTTATCAAACAATTTTATTACACCTTTTTGTCCTCGTTTAATAATTGTATCGGCAATAAGGATACGGTTAATCTCGTTGGTTCCTTCAAATATCCTGTTAATACGTGAGTCTCTGTAAGCTCTGTCCGCAGGCATTTCGGCAGAAAAACCCATGCCACCCATTATTTGAACGGTTTCATCGACAATATAATCGAGTGATTCGGACCCATAAACTTTCATAATAGCCGCTTCGGGAGCGAACTCAGCAAATGCTTCCATATTAGCAGGGCCATATTCTTTTCCGGCAGCTTTGTTTAATTCAGCAACCACATCAACATCTTTGGTTGCACGGTAAACAGCAGATTCGTTAGTAAAGGCTTTAATAACCTGCTCAGCCAATTTGTGTTTTATTGACCCGAAACTTGATATAAACATACCAAACTGTTTACGTTCATTGGCATAATTTACCGATTGGGTAGTAGCGCGTTTACTTAATCCTATAACATTAGCACCAAGTTTTAACCGGCCCATATGCAGAATATTTAGTGCAATTCTAAAACCTTCACCTCGTCGGCCTAAAAGATTCTCAACAGGTACTTTAACATCATTATAAAATATTTGTACTGTTGATGATCCTTTAATTCCCATTTTCTTTTCTTCGGGATTAATAACAACTCCGTCCCATTGTTTTTCAACAATAAACGCAGAATGTACCCTGTCGTTATCAATTTTTGCAAAAACTGTCTGCACATCGGCAAAACCACCGTTTGTAATCCACATTTTTTGTCCGTTCAGGATATAATGTTTACCATCTTCGGATAAAACAGCTTTTGTAGTACCTGAGTTAGCATCGGAACCGGCATTTGGTTCTGTTAAACAATATGCAGCAGTAAGTTCACCAGTGGCCAATTTAGATAAATATTTTTGTTTTTGTTCTTCGTTACCATAATATACAATTGGTAAAGAACCTATTCCGGTATGTGCAGAAAAGGCCACAGAGAATGAGTATCCTGCACCTAATTTATCAGCCGAAAGCATAGATGTTACAATATTCTGTCCAAAACCTTCGTATTCTTCAGGTACAGAAATTCCTAACAACCCCAGCTCGCCAGCTTTTTGTAAAATCCCGCGCATTAAACCTGGCTCCTGAGCGTCTATGCGTTCAAGGTTTGGAAATACCTCGGTTTCTAAAAAATCATCACAGGTTTGAGCAATCATTTGTTGCTCTTCATCAAATTCTTCGGGTATAAAAATATCGTTGGCATCAACTTCTTTTAAAAGAAATTCGCCACCTCTGATTTTCAATTCTTTTTCCATATTTATAAAGTTTATAATTCTAATGATAATTCGATTAATTCAGCAATATCATAATTTTTGATTTCTTCTTCTTTGTTTTTGTACTTTAATCCATCGGTCATCATAACCATACAGTATGGGCATGCAGTAACTACAACGTCGGCTTTGGTTTCAAGGGCATCTTCAATACGTTCAATAAATACTTCCTTATCACCTTTTTCGGCTTCTTTAAACATTTGTCCGCCACCGGCACCACAACATAAAGCAAAACTTTTATTCCTTTTCATCTCCACTTTTTTCGAAGGAATAGCTTCCAACACTTTTCTGGGAGCTTCGTACTCTCCATTGGCACGGCCTAAATAGCACGGATCGTGATAGGTTAATATTTTATTTTTAAATATGCTGCTATTGATGGTTAACTTACCCACTTCAATTAACTGATTTAAAAATTGTGTATGATGAATTACTTCATATTCACCACCATAATCGGGATACTCACTTTTAAAAGTGTTGAATGCATGCGGGTCGCAAGTAATGATTTTTTTTACCTCGTACGAATTCAAAAGTTCAATATTCATCATTGCCTGCATCTGGAACAACATCTCATTACCGGCACGGCGTGCAATATCTCCGGAAGAAGATTCTTCAACACCCAAAACAGCATAGCTAATATTAAGGTGTGTTAGTATTTTTATAAATGAACGGGTAACTTTTTTATATCTATCGTCGAATGCTCCTGCACTGCCTACCCATAAAAGATATTCGGGTTTTTCGTTCTTGGCAAACAAATCAGCCATTACAGGAACTTCTATTTTGCGTTTATTTTCTGACATAATAATTTAGTTTTGAGTTTTGAGTTTCGAGTTTTTGTTCATTGAACTTAAACTTTAAACTATTTATCATTTATATAAAGTTCTTCAGCCCATAACATTCTGTCGTCTTGTGAGAATTGCCATGGAGCACCATTATTTTCGATATTGTTAAAAATAACATTCAGCTCGCCGGGCGAAGCAGCCTGTTCCATGACAATATATCTTCTTAACTCAAGAATTAAAGACACCTGGTCGATATTTACCGGACAGGCAACAGTACATGCATTACAAGTGGTACAAGCCCATATTTCTTCAGCAGTAATATAATCGAATAACGATTTATCATCAACATAATCAATACCTTTTTTATCAATATCTTTACCCAACAATTCAAGCCTGTCGCGAACATCCATTACCAGTTTACGAGGAGAAAGTTTTTTCCCGGTAATATTTGCAGGACAAACACTGCTACAACGCCCACATTCTGTACAAGTATAAGAATCCATTAAATGTTTCCAGGTAAGTTGCCTCACATCCTGAGCTCCAAAAGAAGCTTCTTCATCTCCTTCTTCAATAGGTGGCTCTTCACCAGATAACATACTTTTTACCTCTTTAGTTATAGAAGGCATATTAACAATTTTCCCTGTTGGGTCTAGTTTAGAATAAAATACATTTACAAATGATAAGAATACATGAAAATGTTTTGAATAAGGAATATAGTTTAAGAATAAAAGTACGCCCACTATATGTAACCACCAACATGATCTCTCAATAATAATTAATGTATCGGTTGGTAAATTATTTATTACAGGTATTAATACAGAACTAAAAAAGAATGCGCCTACTTTATCGTAATGCTCTATGCCACGGGTTTGCAAAATAGCATCTGATGCATTCATAAAGAAAATAGAAGACATCAAGATAATTTCTGTAAAAAGAATAATATTTGCGTCTAACCTGGGCCAGCCTTTCATCTCAGGATTCCAAAAACGATTGGTTTTTACAATATTTCTTCGGATAAGAAATATTAAACAACCAAAAATTACCAATAAAGCAAAAAATTCGAAGAAAGCAATAATTACCGGATAAAAGCCACCTAAAAAAGAGAGGGCTCTATGAGTTCCGGCAATACCATCGATAAAAATTTCTATCATTTCAATATTTACCAGGATAAATCCGGCATAAACAAAAATATGAAGTATGGCAGCAATTGGGAATCCAAACATTTTCGACTGCCCGATAGCAACTTTAAGCACAAGCCACCATCTTTTTTTAGGGTTGTCTTTTATTTCAATATCTTTTCCAAGCTTAATATTTCGCGATATCTTTTTAACATTTCTGGAAAAGAATGCTACTGCTGCAACAAACAATAAAATAAAGATTATACTATTGACCATTGTTTATTAGTTTAGTTAATTTTAAATAAGGTGCCAAAATAAAAATTAATCCTCATAAATCAAATTTTATCATAAACGACATCCTGGTTGATTAATAAAAAAAAACAAAGACAAAAGATTTTTAAAAAACTTTTGTCTTTGTGGTTCATTCATATTATTAATATCCTGTTGTTATAGTTCTTTAACAGCTTTAATCAATTCGGGTAACACTTTTTGAGCGTCGCCAACAACACCGTAATCGGCAGCTTCAAAAATCGGTGCATCTTTATCGTTATTGATAGCTACAATACATTTCGATGCACTAATACCAGCCAAATGTTGAATTGCACCAGAAATACCAATAGCGATATAAAGATTAGGAGCAATAATTTTTCCAGTTTGCCCGGTATGCTCTTCATGAGGCCTCCATCCTTCGTCAGAAACCGGACGGGAACAAGCAGTAGCTCCATTTAGAAGGCTTGCAAGTTCTTCAACAGGGGCCCAATTATCAGGAGATTTCATACCGCGCCCAGCCGAAACAACAATCTCGGCATCGGTTAACAATAATTGACCCGTTTGTTTCTGAACATCTTTTACCCTGGTTTTAATATCACCTACCTGAGCATCAAATTGTTCAATTGAAGCATCTTTGGCATTTTCTATTAACTCGAAAGAGTTTTGAGCCAGCGTAAGAATCTTAATATTTGATTTAATTACTACATTGGCAAATGCTTTTCCAGAAAAGACTTTTTTATAAATAGTAAACGGCTCAACACTTGTAGGCAGTTTAGTTACAGCTGAACCAACTCCTGCTTTTAATTTAACCGATAATCTTGGAGCTAGAGCTTTACCCATATTATTATGAGCAATAACTACAACTTTTGCACCTTCTTTTTCGGCAACTTGTGCAATCACCGAAGTGTATGCCTGATTATCCAGCACTTTTAATTTATCATTGTTAACAGAAACCACTTTATCGGCTCCGTAATTGCTTAACTTTTTTAATTCATCATCTTGCACATCACCAATGGAAAGGGCAACGGTTTGGGTATTTAGCATTTCTGCAACTTTATTTGCATAGGAAACCAATTCGAAGGATAACTTCTTAAATTTCCCGTCCCAATTTTCTGTAAATACTAATACTGACATATCTTAAGTTTGTTAAATTCTCAATTTATTAATTAATAACTGTTAAAGCACTTTGGCTTCGTTTTGAAGCATATCCACTAACTCTTTTACATTTTCGGGTTCAACCATTTTACATGGAGGTTTAGGTTGCGGTAACTCGAATTTTACAAATTCGGTTAAAGCATCAGCATCAACAGGCTGAACAACATTTAAAGGTTTTTTGCGAGCCATCATAATCCCACGCATAGCAGCAATCATTGGTTCTTTTGCAATTCCTTTTTGTACAATGGCAACAACCGGCAACTCCGGAACAACTTTGTCGTGCCCGCCATCAATATCACGAGTAATATTTGGTTCACCATCTTCAAAATCAACTGAAGAAACTGCAGATACAGAAGGAATATCTAAAAATTCTGATAACATACCTCCAACAGCTGATCCATTATAATCACTTGATTCAATACCAGCAAAAATGATATCGTAAGGATTATTTTTTACATATTCGGCAATCTGAGCTGCAACAAAATAAGCATCTTTAGGTTCTGCATCGATACGTACCGCATCGTCAGCACCAATGGCTAATGCTTTTCTTATGGTTGGCTCGGCATCTTTTTCGCCAACAGTAATAACTGTAATATTTTCGATTGAATTTGCAGCATCTTGTTTTAGCTGAATAGCCCGGGTTAAAGCAAGCTCATCCCAGGGATTAATAATCCATTGTACACCGGTGGTATCAAAAGCTGTATTATCGTTTACAAACTTTGCTTTTGTTGTTGTATCCGGTACATTACTTAAGCAAACTAGGATTTTCATTCGTTTAAAGTTTTATGATTATTTAAGTTAACAATTTTGTTAATAATTTGATTCGAAAAAATATTTTACTTAAAAAACTACAAACTACTATCAACTAAAATTATAGTATTAAAAAAAATACAAATAGCAAAATAGTCTAAAAAATAAAATATTTTAAGTGGGCAAATATAAAAATAAGTGCCTTAGAAAACAAGAATCCAAACTTACTAATAATTATGCAAATATGTATATAATATTCAATTTGATTCGAATCAGTTGTAAAATAGCATAAAAAATTTGTTTTTTAAGTTTGATACTCGTTAAATTTACATGGCTTCGAACTAAATCATAAAAAGATGATCTTTAAGAATACCATAAAATCGCTTGGTCCGGGATTATTATGGGCAGGCGCTGCCATTGGAGTATCACATTTAGTGCAATCAACACGTGCCGGAGCTATTTATGGTTTTCATTCGAATATATTTTGGTTAAACTACTTAATATTTGAATGTTATATTTTTCTATTTGTCTTTAATGGTATTTGTTGCCTCACACGATTGTTTATTTTTAAGGTGTTCAGCGAACCCTCATGTTTTATTCATATCCTTGTTGTGTAAAACAGTGCATGAGGGTTTCATTTGTATTTCCTAATACATTGAATCTGATTACCTGGTCGGTAGCTATTTTAGCTATTGCAACCACTATTGTGGCATTTGGAAAATATTCTTTTCTAGATAAGATCATCAAAATTATCATCGTTTTATTGGCTTTATCAACTATTATAGCTGTTGTTTCAGCATTTACAAAAGGATTTAACCCCAACCCTGAATTTACCAATACTTTTAACTGGGATTTTGGAGATATTGCTCTTTTGATTGCTTTTGCCGGCTGGATGCCCTCAGCCATAGATATTTCGGTGTGGCATTCCTTCTGGTCGGTTGCAAAAAGTAAACAAGGGAAACATATTCCTTCGGTAAAAGAATCTTTATTTGATTTTAATATTGGCTATATCGGAACAGCCATTTTATCTTTAGGATTTCTATCACTGGGAGCATTGGAAATGTATGGTACTGGTAACACTTTTTCTGAAAACGGGACTGTTTTTGCAGGGCAATTAATTCATTTGTTTACAACCAACCTGGGCAGCTGGGCCTATATTTTTATTGCTGTGGCTGCATTAACCACCATGTCGAGTACAACGCTAACCTGTTTAGATGCATACCCCAGAGTTTTAAAACCAACGACCGAACTTTTATTTCCTAAATTGAAAAAGAATGATTCAGATAACTAGAATTGGTTATCATGGATGTGGTTAATTGTTCTGCTTTCCGGGACGATTCTTATTCTTTTATTCTTTTATTCTTTTTGAAAGGGATGAGTTTTTTGGTCGATTTAGCTACAACGTTATCTTTTTTAACTGCACCAATTCTGGGCTATTTAAATTTTAAAGTGGTGATGGGAAAAAATGTATCTGAAGAGCATAAACCGAAACGCTGGCTCAGAATTTTATCATGGATAGGATTAGTAGTATTAACATTCTCAGGAATATATTATTTAATTTGGAGACTTTTTATTTTATAATCTGTCAATATCAGCCCTAAGCGATTTCAAAGCCTTCATAGGCTAGTGTCGTGTCAATGCTATTGTGTCGGTTAAGTCGCAATAATTTTTTCTCAGATCAAAAAAGAAATTCTGCACATAGCCGAAGCTACGTAAAGAATTTATTTTGCCGAGCTGAGGAAAAAGAACAAGACTTGGGCTGACTAAAATAGCGTTGACAAGACACTAGTGGCTTTATAGAGTGTGTGTCATTTTTATTATTCATAATTTGATAAATCGCCTAAAATGAATAAATTTAGGTTTCAATTATTAAAAACACCTCCTGATGAATTTGCTGACTTTCATTATTTCTAATTTTAAACTACTTAGCCAACTATTTTTTATCGCCATCATCGTTACCTCAATCATTGTTTCCATATTTATTTTACTTGAAAACCGAAATCCGATAAGGGCCTCAGCACTTATCCTTTTACTCTTTGCTTTGCCTGGAATTGGATTAATTGTGTATTTCTTTTTGGGAAGAAATTACCGCCGAAAAAAAATGTTTGAATCCAAAAAAGATTCAGACAGATATTTCATTCATAAGCTAAAAGAACAAATAAGAAACAGTTCGGAAGAATTAATCAAAAAAAATCATGATATTTTTGGTAATAAATCACTACTTGCTAAAATGCTTTTAAATGATAATTATTTCGGGTTAACTGATAGAAATCAGTTAAAACTACTTATTAATGGAGAACAAAAAGTTCCTGAAATATTTAATTCTTTAGAAAATGCAAAAGATCACATCCATATCGAATATTTTATTATAGAAAATGGAGTTTTATTTGAGCGGTTAAAATCCATTTTAATAAAAAAAAGAAATGAAGGTATTTCTGTGAGAATCATATATGATGATGTTGGCTCACGCCATTTAAAAAACAAAAGCATAAATGAACTCCAAAAAGCAGGAATTGAGATATTTCCATTTTATAAGACTTATTTTCCCTCCATGGCAAACCGGATTAATTACAGAAATCATAGGAAAATTGTAGTAATTGATGGTAAAACTGGTTTCACCGGAGGAATAAATTTAAGTGATAAATATTCCAATGATCTTCTTGATAAAAACTTTTACTTCTGGCGTGACACACAACTTAAGATCGAAGGGCCTGCCGTTCGATATTTACAATATATTTTTTTACTCGATTGGCAATTTTCATCAGAACAAACATTACTATACAATTCTCGTTTTTTTCCAAAGTTAGAGAATAATGGTTCAAATAAACTGGTACAAATTATTTCGGGTGGCCCTGATTTATTAAGAGAAACAGTAATGACAGCTTATTTTAAAGCCATTGTAGATGCAGAAAAAGAGTGTTTTATTACCATGCCTTATGTTATTCCTAACGAGGGAATAATAACAGCATTGAAACAAGCAGCTCTAAGCGGGGTAGATGTAAGGTTGCTGGTACCCAAACAATCAGATTCATGGCTTTTAAATTCAGCATCTAACACCTATTATTATGAATTATTAGCTTCTGGAGTAAAAATTTACAGGTACTCAAAAGGATTTGTGCATGCCAAAACAATGATTGTTGATCATAATTTAAGCATCATTGGTTCGGCAAATATGGATTACAGAAGTTTTGACTATAACTTTGAGGTTAATGCCATTATATACGATGATGCGTTTAATACTTTAATGAAAAGTCAATATTATTCTGATTTGGAAAATAGCGAGCAGATTACCTCAGATGAATGGGAAAATCGTCCTTTACGAATTAAATTAAAAGAGTCAATCGTAAGATTACTATCTCCGGTACTATAAAACAAAAAAACCATCACTAGAAGAGATGGTTTTTTTTAATAAAAATTTTATGCCTGGGCAGTAGGACCACCAAAATTCATTGGCATAGAAGGCCCTCCACCATCAGATTTTTTTATCGGACCGTGCATTTTCTCGAATTTCTCAAGATTATCTTTTAATGCATTGAAAAAACGCTTAGCATGTTCAGGAGTAAGAATAATTCTTGATTTTACTTCCGCTTTAGGAACACCAGGCATTACTCTTACAAAATCAAGCACAAATTCAGCGCTCGAATGAGTAATTACAGCTAAGTTTGAATAAACACCCTGCGCAACCTCTTCTTTTAAATCAATATTTATTTGACCTTTTCGTTGTTTTTTTTCGTCTTCCATGATTATATCTTTTTTGTTGCAAGTATTATTCGCGTTCTTTGGCGGACATCAGATTGTCATATTCTTCTTTTGAGCCGACAATAATCTTGTCATAGTCACGTAATCCTGTACCTGCAGGAATTTTATGTCCTACAATAACATTTTCTTTCAATCCTTCAAGTTTATCCACTTTCCCGTGAATAGCCGCTTCGTTCAATACTTTAGTTGTTTCCTGGAAAGAAGCAGCAGACATGAAGCTCTTAGTCTGAAGCGCAGCTTTGGTTATACCCTGCAATACCTGACTTGATGTTGCTGGTACAGCATCTCTCGCGTCAACAAGTTTTAAATCCTTACGTTTAAGGATTGAATTCTCATCTCTCAACTTACGTGCAGTAACAATTTGTCCTGCCCTGAAAATTTGAGAATCTCCCGGATCGCTTATCAATTTTTTATCATAAATCCAATCGTTCTCATCCATAAACACCCACTTATCAACTACCTGTTTCTCAAGGAATTTGGTATCTCCCGGATCTTCAATAATTACCTTACGCATCATCTGGCGAACGATTACTTCAAAATGCTTATCATTAATTTTTACACCTTGTAATCGATACACTTCCTGAACCTCGTTCACAATATACTCCTGAACCATTGTTGGCCCTTTAATAGCCAAAATATCAGAAGGTGTAATGGCTCCATCAGATAATGGAATACCTGCACGAACATAATCGTTTTCCTGAACCAGAATTTGTTTCGACAATGGTACAAGGTATTTTTTAACCTCACCGGTTTTCGATTTAATAATGATCTCACGGTTACCACGTTTAATTTTACCAAAAGCAACCTCTCCATCAATTTCAGAAACAACAGCCGGATTGGATGGGTTTCTTGCTTCGAACAGCTCGGTAACACGAGGTAAACCACCGGTAATATCACCCGATTTTCCTACGGCTCTAGGTAATTTTGCCAATATTTCACCTGACTTAACTTCCTGTCCGTCATCAATGCTTATATGCGCACCAACAGGTAAGTTATATGTCTTTATGATTTCTCCATCCTGACCAATTAATTTAACCGTTGGATTTTTCTTTTTATCTCTGGTTTCGATAATTACTTTTTCTCTAAAACCGGTTTGTTCATCCGATTCCTCTTTAAACGTAACTCCTTCGATAAGATTCTCGAAAGACAACTTCCCGGTTGCTTCAGAAATAATCAAAGCATTGTATGGATCCCAATCACAAATCATTGTCCCTTTTTTTACTTCGGCACCATTTTTAACATATAGTCGGGAACCATAAGGTATATTGTGAGTTGAAAGTACAATACCGGTATTTTTATCGATAATTCGCATTTCGGCCAAACGTCCGATTACGATATCAATCTTTTTGCCCTCTTCGTTTTTTTCAACAATTCTAAGCTCGTCAATCTCAACGGTACCATCATATTTTGCTACTACACTGGAATCAGCGGCAATATTTGAAGCTGTACCACCCACGTGGAATGTCCTTAAGGTAAGCTGTGTACCAGGTTCACCAATTGATTGTGCAGCGATAACTCCAACAGCCTCACCTTTCTGAACCATCTTTCCGGTTGGAAGGTTTCTACCATAACATTTACCACAAACACCATTCTTTGACTCGCAAGTTAATACCGAACGAATTTCAATTTGCTCAATCGGAGAATCATCAATTTTCCTAGCAATCTCTTCGGTAACTTCTTCACCGGTACCGATAATCAATTCTCCTGACAGCGGATGGTAAACATCATGAACGGTAGTTCTACCTAATATTCTCTCATATAATGTTTCCACCACTTCTTCGTTTTTCTTAATGGCTGTTGCCACTAGTCCACGTAATGTTCCACAGTCTTGCTCAGTAATAATAACATCTTGAGAAACATCTACCAAACGACGAGTAAGGTATCCAGCATCGGCTGTTTTAAGAGCCGTATCAGCCAAACCTTTACGAGCACCGTGGGTTGATATAAAGTACTCGAGTACTGATAATCCTTCTTTAAAGTTTGAAAGAATCGGATTTTCAATAATTTCAGATCCTGAAGTACCAGACTTTTGCGGTTTTGCCATCAATCCCCTCATTCCTGATAACTGACGAATCTGTTCTTTAGAACCTCTGGCACCGGAATCGAGCATCATATATACCGAATTGAATCCCTGATTGTCGGTAATTAACTTTTTCATTAATGTTTGAGTTAACTTAGCATTTATATGGGTCCAAATATCAATAATTTGGTTATAACGCTCATTATTGGTAATAAAACCCATGTTGTAGTTATTCAATACCTCTTCTACCTGTTCATATCCATCGTTAACCAATATTTCTTTTTCATCAGGAATAATCACATCATCCAGGTTAAATGACAATCCACCTTTGAAAGCCGTCTGGTAACCCATATCTTTAATATGATCCAGAAAATTCGATGTTGCTTCAGTTCCAGTTTTTTTCAGTACAGTACCAATAATATCTCTTAATGATTTTTTGGTCAACAATTGATTGATAAACCCAACTCCTTTAGGTACATATTGATTAAAAATAACACGTCCTACCGTGGTTTCTATGATATGATTGACATGTTTGCCTTCAACAATGTCATCAACCTTTACTTTAATGCTTGCATGTAAAGCAACTGCACCTTCGTTATAAGCGATTGTTACTTCTTCTGGCGAATAAAATTTCAAACCTTCTCCTTTAACGCCAGCTCTTTGTTTTGTAATATAATACAAACCAAGCACCATATCCTGTGATGGTACAGTAATTGGTGCACCATTAGCCGGATTTAAAATATTATGTGATGCTAGCATCAACATTTGAGTTTCTAGAATTGCAGCATTGCCTAAAGGTAAATGAACGGCCATTTGATCACCATCGAAGTCGGCATTAAATGCTGTACAAGCTAATGGATGCAATTGAATTGCTTTACCTTCAATTAACTTAGGTTGGAAAGCCTGGATACCGAGCCTGTGCAATGTTGGAGCACGGTTAAGCATTACAGGATGTCCTTTAAGTACATTTTCCAAAATATCCCAAACCACTGGGTCTTTACGATCAACAATTTTCTTTGCTGATTTTACTGTTTTTACAATACCTCGTTCAATTAATTTACGTATTACAAAAGGTTTGTAAAGTTCGGCAGCCATATCTTTTGGTAAACCACACTCATGCAGTTTCAATTCCGGCCCTACAACAATTACAGAACGGGCTGAATAGTCAACACGTTTACCAAGTAAATTCTGACGGAAACGTCCCTGTTTACCTTTTAAACTATCGCTTAAAGATTTTAAAGCTCTGTTAGAATCTGTTTTTACAGCATTCGATTTTCTTGAATTATCGAATAATGAATCAACAGCTTCCTGGAACATACGTATTTCGTTACGTAAGATTACTTCAGGAGCTTTGATCTCTATTAATCGTTTAAGACGGTTATTTCTAATTATAACCCTTCTGTAAAGATCGTTTAAGTCTGATGTGGCAAACCTACCACCATCAAGAGGTACAAGGGGGCGTAATTCAGGAGGAATTACAGGCACCACTTTAACCACCATCCATTCTGGTCGGTTAACACCTTTAGAAGCACGAAATGCTTCAACAACCTGAAGTCTTTTTAAAGCTTCATTCTTACGTTGTTGTGAAGTCTCGGTATTTGCTTTATGGCGAAGATCATAAGACAATTCATCCAAATCGATACGTTCAAGCAATTTATGAAGAGCTTCGGCTCCCATATCAGCAATAAACTTATTTGGATCAGAATCATCTAAATATTGATTTTCTTTTGGTAAAGTCTCTAATATATCAAGATATTCTTCTTCGGTTAAAAAGTCCAGGTATTTAACACCCTCTTCGGCTTTAATACCGGGATTTATAACTACATATCTTTCGTAGTAAATAATTGAATCGAGTTTTTTTGTAGGTAGTCCTAAAAGATATCCAATTTTATTTGGTAATGATTTAAAGTACCAAATATGAGCTACCGGAACAACTAACTAAATGTGTCCCATTCGCTCTCTTCTAACTTTTTTCTCAGTAACTTCTACTCCACAACGA
>CAZSIC010000003.1:56716-74401 GCA_964606845.1 uncultured Bacteroidales bacterium | reverse complement strand
GCAGGCGACCTGTTCTTGCGAATATTATGATGTATGTAAACATATCATTGCAACATTACTCAATATAGTAGATGTTGGTGTTAAGAATATTCCGGAAAGTATGATTATACAAAAAACGAAAGCTGATTCCCATGACTTTCTAGTATCTCATCTAAAACAACTTTCAAAGGACGAATTAATAAATCTGGTAATGAAATTCGCTCCGGAAAATTATATTATTCAAGTTCAAAATAGTAAAACCGGAAAGAAAAACGCTATTGATATTTTTAACAAGGTAGAGAAAAATCTCTTAGGATTTTTTAATGATGATGAATTGCTATTTGACCCTTCAGGCATGGAAGCATCTTTAATGTGGCAACTTAACAAGTTAAAAGGGCTTGAAAGTCAAATTTCAGATATGATTGGCAAGTTAATCCTAAAAATCATGATGGAGGTAAACGATGCTTTTGATGAAGGCTATTTGTATATTGACAATTATTATGAAGAGGATTATTTTGAATCTCAGGAATTTAATAATTATGTTATCTCATATGTAAAACAATTACCTTTTAAAGAAAAAATAGGATTTTTGCTTGACCTGGATGAAACATTGAAACATATGTCTTATAGTACTTTTGAAAATATACCAGGATATTATATTTCTTGTTTTAGTGATGAAGAATCAAAGCTGGCAGCTAATTATATCATTGAGAATGTTAGCAATATGCAAGAATCCGCAATATCAAATTTGTTTGATATCATTGAACGAAATCTTAGTATCGAGGAAAAAGAGGCAATTCTGAATAAAATTTCGGGTGTTGAACAGGAACATTTTATCTCCTTAATTGAATTGCAAATATCTCAAAGCCGTTTTAAAGAAGCATTCGAAAAAATAGAAAAATATTTATCGGGACAGGAACATTTTGTAAGCGATAAAATTTTAGAGCTATACCTTGACTTATGCGTTAAAACCGGATCAGATTTTCACAAAGCAGCTATGGCTTCAATAAACCATAATCCGGATGAGAAAATATTGTTAAAAATAAAATCTTTTGATAAAGTTGACATTAAAGCTTTTGAGAACATATTAAAACATAAAAATTCAACTGACTTTCTTAGTTATCTTGAAAAAGAAAAGAGGCTAAGCGAAGCAATTGATTTAATATCTAAAAAAGGAAAGTTTCATGATAGTACAATCTTTTCATTTTTCAAAAGAAACAAAAAAGCCCTAAAGCCTGAAGCCGAACAATATTTTCTTAATAGAATTAGTACTAATCTTGCTGGAACAGGAGAAAGTTATTACTCGAATATTGCAGAAACAATTAGTCAACTAAAGCAGATTAACAATAAATTGTCACAAAAGATTGTTGCTGATATAAGGATGAATTACAAAAGGCGAACAAAATTAATGAGTATGCTTCAACGATTTTGATATGAATACAGACCAGCTAATGAACGAAATTTTGGCTGTTTTGCAAAGCATCCAAAATGATAAAGACAAACTTGAGCAAATACATCATTTTATGATGGATGAAATATATGAAGTACCTGATCGGGAAGAAATTCCGGAAAAATATAGAAAAGTTGTTTCTGAAATTGCTGAAACTATAATGGTTGGTATGATCTGCTTTCTAAATACCGATACGTTAGAAATAGAGTTTTTACCCCGGGATATGATATCCGATCCTGAAGAATTTGAATTGATTACAGGAGAAAAATGGGAAAGCGCAGAAATTAAACATCTTAAATGGCAAAGATATATTGAAGTAGAACCTATGGAATCGCACGAGTCATTTACGGTAATGGAATATTTTATTGATGAAATCGATGATAGTAATTTGCAAAACAGACTAATCAACGCACTAAACAGACGCAAGCCTTTTGCGAACTTCAAGTATATAGTCGAAACTTCAAAATACAGGCAACAGTGGTTTGATTTTAGACAAAAACAATGGGAGTATTATGTTTGGGATATTTTAAAAACAAACTTTAATATCTTAATACATGACAAAAAATGAATTATCCCTAAAGTTTTTTTAAATATTGGTTTTGTATTTTTAAAATGACAAATTTCAAATTCGACAATAATTTTTGTCATTTACCAAACTTTAACATGTAAAAATGTATTACTTGTACTTATTTTCGGAGCAATTAGTCAAGACATAAAAAAATCATTTCTTTTTTGTTCTTTTTCCTTTGAGTAAATCTCTGGCATAATCAATTGACAAAAAACAAATATTTTCATAAGATTCTTCACCGTTTTGGGCTAAGTGATAGGCATTGATAAAATTGTAATATGCCACTTTTGCTTGTGGTTTATTTTTTGCTTCTATCAAAGTTAAATAGCTGGAATTCCGGAACTCTTTTGCGAATAGATGATCTACATAAGATTTAAGTTGTTCATCTGATACAATGATTTCTTTATCAAGTATTTTTTTTTCCTGTTTTCTTTTTGCTTTGGTACTATCGGCCATAATATCTTTTACAATACCTTGTTTTAATGCATTGTAATCTTTTTGTGAGTATGTTGGCCATGCCATTAACGAATTCCCATTTTTATCGGCAGGGTATAACCAAATATTCTTCTTTAATTTCTTTTTAACTTTTCTGGGCAATCTGAATAATTTATCTTTTTCCATCATGCGATTTTTCTTGAATATATTTCAAATCCATCTTTTACCTTAATCGGTTTGATTT
This sequence comes from uncultured Bacteroidales bacterium, assembly GCA_964606845.1. GTDB lineage: Bacteria > Bacteroidota > Bacteroidia > Bacteroidales > UBA12077 > UBA12077. Next base: position 71,725 of record CAZSIC010000003.1, on the reverse strand, counting down.
GTTTCAACATTTTTTAAATGGTATTTTAAAAACGCTAAAAAACTAAATTTGTAATCCCGGTAAATTTATATGGTACATATCCCATCCGCCATACTCACTTGGTTTAAGGCGGAAAACTCCATTGCCTTTATATGTTATCGTTTCCGGATTATTATTAAAGCATCCTATGTAATGAATTTTACATCTTATTTGTGCATCTGTTTTTTCCTTATTTATACTTATCTCATTTATTTCATTTGATATGATTTTGAAATAATCAAAAGATTCAAGAAACTGATTGATTTTATTTATCACTTTTTCTTCTTCTAACTTTTTTCCATTGGTATCATGGTAATTTTTTGTGTCGATGTACAACAAATCATAGCCGTCTCCACTAATATTCTGCATTTTAGACATAGTACATCTGAAAAAATAATCATATGCTTGTTCAATATCGTATTCGGCGTTAGGATGAAAATCTTCATATATAAAACATGTGTTCATCCCTTCGATACGTATATTGTCAATCTCATAAACAAAAAGCTCTTCTGTAATAAATCGGTATAGCTCTGTTTCATCAACATCACATAAAGTATCCAGGCAAATGTTGTTTTCGTTCATTAAAACATATAACCTTTGCAATTCATTTGAAATTTCTTCAGGATTTAATTCGTTAATTTTTTTAAAATTTGGTTCTCCTAAGTGCTCCCAAACAGTTATGGTTTGGGCATTATTGAATTGCTCCTCAAATTTTTCAATATTTTTTAACCATTCGCTTTCCAATTCGGGCGAAATATTGCTTTCCTGATTAAAATGCGCGCCATACTTCTCTTCTAACTCTTTTTTCTTGAGTTCGTTATCAATTTTCTGATTGTAATTGTCGTTTTCAGTATTATTCATAACAAATTAAAGGTTGATTATAATAACGAAGTTAAGCAAAAACAATTTCTTACAGTAAATAATTTGTTAAATACGTGCTTATGAATAATTGAAAATTTTAACTACAATTTTTTTAAATCGTTTGGTGTAAAAACCAATTTTATGAAAAAAATTTCTTTATGGTTATCCTGTTTCTTATATTAACGATATTGTTATTTTTTCTCATAGGTCAATTTCATCATTTTAACCCGCGTTGATTGAAGATAAAAGGGAAAGAAAAGGTTATTATTCGGGGTATCTATGTTAAAATAATGTAACGTTTTTTCCGGTAAAAACGTTATATTTTGTATCTTTTATAGATCAAGCAATTTTATTCTTTTTTCTAACATTTCTTTATAATCATCTCTTAGATTCTTTTTTAAAAATGAATTATTTACCAGCTTAAACCATGAAGGTATTGCACTTTGCAATTCTTTAAGTGTTTTATCAATCACTGTTTGGTTAAGATTTAATCTTTCTGCTCCCAGATAATCCACAAGAATAATTTTAGTCAGGTTTTTCTTTTTTCCTTTTAAGGGTAACGCAGATTCTTCAACATCTTTTCCTAAAACGATACTTGAATTCAAAAAGTCATAGGCAGGGCATAATTCAATTTTATCATTTTGAGATATAACAGAATAGTTTTTAAGGTGCATATCTTCATTTCCAGTCAGAAAATTGAATAAAAATCGCTTAAAGAACTTGATTTTTTCTATTTGAGGGAAAGTACAGAAATCGTCAATTAGTTTTATCATTTTTTCTACAGAATAATTATATTTAGTATCTCTTGTTTCTCCAGCTAACTGTGCAAAATCTTCTACATGTAATTTATTATTCTTACCAATTCTATCATATCTTTTAATAAAATAGGATAGGGTACCATCTTTAGAATATACAAGTCCGTGTACTGGTGTATCAATTCCGCATTTTGAAGCCATTTTCATGGTTAAATCTTCGTTCTCCGGCAATTGCGGGTATATGTGATGCTGTGGTTTTATGATGTACTTCCCTTTAATATCTACAATTTCAAATTTGGATTGTTGAACATTTAAAATAGCACTCAATTTAGGCTGCACTCCTTGTATCGACATTTTGGTTGCACGTTTAGCAGCCTCATGCCTTTGTTCTTCAGCTGAATAATCTAAATTTTTTAAGTCTTTAAGCTTTCGTGAAAGAATTTTTAGTCCGTTTTGAGAGTAATTACCTTCACAGCTTTCATATGTGATTGGACATTTGTTCATGACATTTCCTCCACACTAATAGCACCAACCAAATCTGCTCCGGTAGCAATTAATTGGCTGAAATAATCATCCTTATCTATTTTTTTAAATCTCAACAGACCGTCCAATTGTATACCTTCAGGTAACAGGCCATCAAAAAATGGCGGAAAAGAATTAAAAGTGAACTCTTTACACTCAACAGGCATCGTTAATGAGATTGGTTCACCTTTATAATTATCATCATAAGAGAACTTATATTTCCTGTTTTTTTCAATCTCGGTTAAATAACCAGCCGGCTTATTATACATATATACTTTAGCTGTTCTCATGTTCTTTATTATATTTATTCATTAACGGACTATTCAATTCGATACTAATATTTAATGCTTTTAGCACATGAATAATTGATTTAAACTGGACGGTTTCTTTCCCTTTTTCAATATCAAAAACCACAGTTTTACCAACCCCAGCTATATCAGCTAACGAATTTTGACTTTGTCCGGCTTTTTTTCTATGATACTTGATAATATCACCCAGATGTTGTATATAATCCATGTCAAATTACTGTTTAAACGGTAAATATAAGTGTTTTTATTGAATTATCAAATTTGCTTATGTTAAAATTAATATAAATTACTGCTTAGGCAGTAAAAAATATGTGTTATTATTAAAATTTGAAGTAAATAAGATTATAATATGTATATTTACTGCTTAAACAGTAAATATTCTTTTTTATAAGATAAAATAATTACTTTCTGTATTGTAGAGTAGTAAAAATAATTAGTAGCAGTCATGCTGAACTCGTTTCAGCATCTGTTTAAAAAAGCAGCAATGATAAAACAAGGATACGTCTACATCCTGTCAAACAAAAACAGAACAACCCTATATATTGGTGTTACCAATAATCTTGAACGCCGCATTCTTGAACATAAAGCAGCTTGTGGTTCGGTTTTTACATCAAAATATAATCTTTTTGATTTGTTATATTGGGAGAAAATAGATGGAATGCAGAGAGCAATCGACAGGGAAAAACAATTAAAAAACTGGCATAGCGATTGGAAATGGAACATCATTAAAGAAGAAAACCCTGAGTTGAAAGATATGGCTGGAGATTGGTTCACAGATGCTGAGATAAAAGAATATAAAAAGAGTGTTTTGGCAGATTCCGAAACTAGTTCGGAATGACTGCAAAACACTAACGTCACTCAGAACTCCTGCCTGCATGCCATACGGCATGTAAGTTTGCCACGGCTGGTAAACCGGTAGGCAGGAATTCAGAATGACTACAAGAAAAAAGGTTTAGGAATAAGCTCGGAATGATTACAAAAAAAATAAGTATATGACCTTTGCCGAAAAAGTAATACAATTCAATAAAAATCTTGATTTAACGGTAACATTACCGGAAAATATCAGGGTAATGAACCCTTTCAGGGAAAATAAAGATGCGCTGGAAATTTCATCAAAATTCTATCAAAAGTATTACAACGACCATAACCAACGCAGGTTAATTCTGGGAATTAATCCCGGACGTTTTGGTGCCGGTGTTACCGGAATTCCGTTTACCGATACCAAACGGCTGGAAGAAAAATGCGGAATAAAACTCGACGGTATAACCACCCACGAAACCTCTTCGGTGTTTGTTTATGATGTGATTGAGCAATATGGAGGTGTGGAGGAATTTTACAGCCGGTTTTATATCAACTCAATTTCTCCGTTGGGGTTTGTTAAAACCAATGACAAAGGGAAGGAGGTAAACTTTAATTATTACGACAGCAAAGCATTGCAGAATATTGTTACTCCTTTTATGATCGAAAGTTTACAAAGGCAAATTGATTTTGGCGTTGACCGGAGCATCGTTTACAGTTTTGGAGCCGGTAAAAACCTTAAATTTTTACAACAAATCAACCATGAGTATGGATTTTTTGATCAGATTATACCACTCGAACACCCACGATATATCATGCAATACAAATTGAAAAACAAGGATTTTTATATGGCAAAATACCAAAATGCTTTTTAATGGAAGTGCAATGAATTAATTAATATCCTAACTTCCTGCTTTGAAAATTATCCATAGTTACAATTTCCTCTTTTTCATTGTTATAAAAGTACAAATTTAAATCTATATATCCGTTCCAATGATTTTAGAGGCTGATTCACCCGGAAACAATAGGGTAATGATTTTATTTTTTAATTTAAAACCAAATTTCATAGAAATTAAAACCCTATTTTTAAGTAAATTGTGGGTGTGAAAGGAATTGATTGTTGATAAATATTGATACTACTAATTTGGCTAGTAGGGACACGTTCAAGGTTGTTATAAAGGTAATTTTCATGATCTAACAAATTTAGAATTGAAAGTCCGGCTTCTCCAAAAATTTTTTTAATATTAAATTTATATGTCAAAGCTAAGTCAAGCCGTTTGTAAGGTATCCTTTCATAGGTTATTCCATTCGAGCTAAATTTTATCAGGGGGAATCCAGAGCCATAAACATAATTAGCCGAAAAATAGATGGGATCAAAATTTAATAAGGTTGCAACTTTCAACTCGTGTCGCTGGTCTTGTGGTGCATAAAGGTATTCATGGTCAGGAAAATGTTCGAAGAGTTCCTCTGTTTTGCATAGTGTATAAGACATCCATGCTGTATGTCCTTTAAAATTTTGTTTCAGGTAAAAATCCAATCCGTAACTACGGCTATGCCCAGTAGAAAGTGTCTCAATATCTCTTAATCTGAAATTGAGGTAACGTGTAAGGCCGTCTGTATATTTATAAAATGGAGTAAGGCTGGCCTGAGTATTTTTTTGCTCCAAAGTAACAGAAGCAGAGATATGTTTAGCTCGTAAAACAGGGTAATCGGTTTCATTGGCTAATATCCACATATATCTATAGTTGCCATACCCATCCTCAACAGAATTTTTAGTTAGAAATTGTCGGTATAATCCTCCTGCCAGATTGAAATTTATAGATTTACTAATGCTATACGATGCGGAAAGGCGTGGTTCAAAAAAAGTTTTTTGAAGATTTGGTACACGGGTTAGCCTTATACCTGTTATTAGTTTAAAATTTTCGAATGTTATGTGGTCTTCGGCCATAAAAGTAATATGATTTCCTTTTATACTTTGGTCGATCATATTTACATTTGAAGTATCTTCATGCCATGATGAACTGTTACTTACCCAGGAGAGGCCGCCTTCTATCTGGTGGATATCATTAACAGCCCATTTTGAATCTAGATGTACATTTATTTCCTGTGTGTTATTTATAGTTTCCTGACGTGTATATTTCATTGTATTGTTATTGAAAATGTTGATGGAACTATTTTGATTATCGAATTTGTTCTCCAGGGAAGAAAATGACACACCTAAGCGGGTACTTATCCCTTTTTTGCTATCTTTCCCAATAACAAATGAAGCCCCTTTTTGTATACTTGTTTCCTGTGTATTTCTAAGCAATTGTAACCAATCTGTAAGCATATCATCCACATTGTATGAGAATTTATCCTGTGCGGCAAGAAAACTAAACTGAACATGGATGTCTTTTTCATTCCGAAAAGTATATTTCAGATTCATATCGCGAAATGTATAATCTGGCACTAATGTTATATCCGATTCTATACTATTTTGTTTGTTTTGAGTCAGTTCCAATTCTTTTGGATTATAAAGGTTACGATAAGTTTGTCTAAATGCTAATAATAATGAAGAGTTATCACTTAAAGGGGTTTCCAGCATACTGTTAACTGTGAAATTATCCACACTCATGTCCATAGAAATTTTTTTGCGGTTACCATCTTTTCCTGTAATATCGGCAATACCTCCTACACAATCTCCATAACTAGCTCCAAATGAAGCTTTCATAAGTTTAACATCTTTAACAACCAATGGATTTACAATTCCAATGTTGTCGTTAAAGTTTTTCATTCCAAACAATAACATATCATCGAAAAGAATGCGGCTTTGCCCTTCGTATGAACCCCAAATTATAAGGTTTCCTGAGGATTCGGCAGTGGCTGATATCCCTGTTTGTAAACGGAGAAGATTGAAAATAGAATTGTTGCTACTACCAGGCAAAAACTTGGTGATTTTGTGATTCAAACGTATCATACCTGGCAGGTTTTCTGAATAGAGAAAACTTTCTATTAAACGGTCATGAATTACAACTTCTTCAAGTTCTTCTGAGGAAGCTGTCATCTTTATTAAGTGTTTTTTGTCCGGCGAAAGCGTGGTATCAATTATATAATATCCCAGGTAAGAAATTTTAACTTTGAAAATACTATCTGTAGAACGATGGCTAAAAAAACCATCTTCGTCTGTAATTGTTCCGGATTTATTTATTGCTACAGTTGAATAAGGTAAGGGTTCAAGAGAGTTACGATCTAGAATACGTCCACTTAATGTATATGTTACCGGTTTTTCATGAGTTTGTTTCTTTTGGTGATAAATAACATAAATATTACCTGTCTTTTCCCATGCTAAAGGTAAGTCTTCTAATAAAAAAGAAAGCATTTCTTCTGTGCTTTCAAATTGTTTGTCTATAGTAACATAATATTGGCGAAGTTCAGTGTCATTGAATGAAAAAGCCAAATCATTAATATCCCTGAGTTGAACCAAAACTTCACTCAGTGGTTTATTATTCACTGAAATGCTGATTTTCTGAGCCAAAGATGGAGCATTCAGGAAAATCAGCAAACAAAATAATAATATGTATTTTTTTATCAATTTTCTTTTTTTGTAATTTGATATTTAGTTTTGTGTATTTGTTTTACCTCTAGTCCAAAAGGACGAACAATCAAGTTCAAGATAGTTTCAGGCGAGCTTCCACGTTGAAAATTTCCTGTATAATTACCATCAATACTTGAATCCAGTTCAACAGTTATATCAAACTGTCTTTCCATTTCTTTTAAAACTTCTTTCAAAGGAGCAGCAGTGTAAACAAATTGATTTTTTGTCCATGCGATAGATTGATGAGCTTTTATGTTTGCCTGATACTCCATTTTTCCTTTTACAGTAACTCTAACTACCTGGTTAGTATTTAGTATTTTCTTTTTTCCTGTAGTAGATTTAACCTGCACTTTACCATTAATACAATATACCCTGTATTCATTATTTCTTGCAAAGATATTAAACCGTGTACCTAACACCCTGGTTTCTCCCTGAGATGATTTTACAATAAATGGTTTTCCTTTTTCAACTTCAAAATAAGCCTCACCTTCCAACTTAGAAATACGAGAAAAGTGCCACCAATAAGGATGGTATTTCAATTTAGTACCGGCATTTAGATGGACTTTACTTCTTCCAGGTAAAGTTTGTGTAAGATGTTGCCCTGGAGGAGCATACAAAGTTTTAGAATAAAAACGTACAAATGCTGAAAGACTAATAAAAAGAGTTATAACTGCTGCAGCTGCCCAGTAAATAATAATCTTCCTTGTCTTAACAACCGGTTTCTTTTTTTCCTCATTAATCCTGGCCATCATATCGTTCCACACTTCGTCTTTACTAAGTGAATAGGGGATCGTCGTTTTTTCAAAAAAACGGCTGTGTTTGTCTTTATGTGGAAGATTTTTATTCATCTTTTAATTGAACTTTTAGGTATCCCAAGGCCTCATGCATTCTTTTCTCTACTGCTTTGATGCTTATATCCAGGTGTTTGGCTATTTCCCTGTATTTTAGTCCGTCATATCTACTCATAAGAAATACGACCCTTTGCTTTTCATTCATAACAGACAGTGCTTGCTCATATTTGGCTTTAAGCTCATTGTAATTAATTTGATGATCGGTTGATGTACTGTTTTCTTTTTCTTGAACTATTTCTGCAAATTTCAAGGCTGTTTTTTTTTTCCTATAGTCACTAATAAAAATATCTCCGGCAATTTTAAAAAGTAAGGCTTTTTCTTTTCCTTTTTCAGGTTTTAGCTTTTTTTCCCATATCCTCATAAATGTGTCCTGTGCAATATCAGTAGCCAGCTCAGGGTCTCCACAACGGTAAAAAATGTAATTTCTTACTCTTTCAAAGTACTGGTCAAACAATTGCTGAAATGATTGCTGATTCACAAAGAGCTGGTTTTATGGTTAGGACAAATTTAAACATTTTTCTAATTTTGAAAAAGACTTTTTTGTTTTTGAGTCATCCAATAGTTTTAATATCTTTCCCTTAAATACGATAACAATTATCATAGCCTATTGTAATAAAAATTTGTTAATGTGTTCACGCAGAGTGGGGATGATAATTTTTAAATATTTAACTCTTACGTGAAACACATTAATGATCCGGAAGGAAACTGTATTTTTTATCTCAACCAGAATCTTCTGATTCGACGTCCTATTGTTATTTGTCTTGTCTCACCATCTTTTGTGATTGTAGCTATGTCATCACATGTTCCATCACCATAGTCAAGTACAGCAAATTCTTCGTTATTTAAGGAGAAAGAAACTACCCCCTCGATGATAAACCGGCATGCCCCTGTTTTAATGAGTGGGGTTATGGTTGTTTTTGAGAATGTTGTACCATCGGAAGTTTCATAGTTTACAATACCATCAATGAGAATTTTGTCATCTGAATAAACAAATGGAGTTTCAAATCCTTCAACCAGTGTTCTGGTTTTATTGGCTGTACGATTTAGAATTATTCCGTCAGGAAAAGTTAGTATTATATCGCTTTCACTCGTAAAAATCCTTTCAGTACTGTCTGTTCCTGTAAATGTTCGGATAGTACCACCTTCGATGTTAATAGAATCAACATAAAAATTTTCATAGGTGATTTCACGGGTTGCTCCGTCGGTTAGTGGGCGAGCCGAAACTTCAATAATTATTTTTCCACTAATAACTCCTCCGAAAACCAACTCAACTCCATCACCATAATCAATAGTAATGGTCTTAGGATAAGCTCTGCCAATAGGATCAACGGTTACTGCGGGTCCTTCACCATTAATATACCTTCCACTATACCACCAGGCACTTTTTTTCTCATCGTTAATTTCATCAATGGTTTCTTCTGAACTACTATAAAAATCCACTTCATAATCAGTGGCTTCAATTACATTGTCAGAAGCTGCATCATCCATAATTACGGCTTCTTCCTGTTCTGAAAGATCAGTGTTGTTTGTTAAATCTTCTTCACAGCTTAATAATGTTACTGCTGTAAATGCGGCTGCTAAATAAATCGCTTTTTTCATAATTTCTAATTTTAATGGTTTATAAATGTTGTTTATTACCATACCGCATAAAATTCAATCTACCCTACTTTTTTTTTATTTTTTTATAAAACAAAAATAGATATACACTATCACTATATTATATTATATTATATTATATACCATTGGAATGATCGTAGAACTTATGAGTATATTTTGCAATAATTTTTTTAAAAATCATAGCTTAAAGCCTTGATATTTTTGTATTTTTATTCACGAAACGAATAAACCGAAATTTTAATTTAAATTAAACTGATTATGAAAAAATTAACCATTCTATTATCAACCGTATTATTCATGTTTTTGTTTGCATGTGGTGGTTCGTCTGAGCAAAAAGAGGATGCTAAACAAGAAAAAACTAAAAAGGAAACCAAAAAATTATCGAAAAGCACCAAAGAAGGAATGATGGCTATTCTGGATGAGGCCAATATTAATGTGTCTGATCAACTGACTTATGAGAAGGTCGACAAAAAATCTAACTCCTTTGTTATTTCTTTTAAGAATGACAGCGTTAACGAGGAAACAGCCACAGAGCTGGCAAAATGGTTTGAAAAAGAGGTAAATAAACTTGTTGAAGCTGGATGGAAAAAAGTTCCTGTTAGGGAAAATGAAGAAATGATGGGGATTGTTTTCAATGAGGTTATTTTATACCCACCTGATAAGGAGGATGTTGATATTACTTATGGTTTAAAATTAAGTTCAACTTATACCAGCGAAAATAAAACCTATAGTTTTTATGTTTCTGTTGACTAAGTTATATTATTAATAGGTATTGAGCGGACAAAATCAGTCCGCTTTTTTTATCTTTACACCCATGATTGCAGCCGACAAAATTATTATTAAATACAACAAGCTTTTCCGTACCCTCATTTTCCATTTAATTTTTTGGCTCTTAAGTCTTTTGTTTTATCATTTTATTACCGGCGAAAAGCAAATTTTTAAAAACTACCTGAACCTGTTTCAGGTTGAAAACATTTATCTGCTGCTTTTCTCTCTAAGCCTGTGCATAGCTTTATGGTTTTCTTTTATTGATTTTATTTTTGGCGACCGTATTATGCGGTTTTTTCCGATACATATTACTTTGTTCCTGCGTTCGGTAATGTATCTTGCTTCAGTTTTTTTAATAATACTAGCAGTATCCAGAGCTCCTTTAACCATCTATACGAAAGAAAATTACAGGGAGATATTTAAATTGCTTCCCGAAATGGATATTCCATTTTATCGGTTTTTGTTATTCTTTTATGTTTTTGGTTTTTTTAATGATTTGATTCGAGGAACCATAAAAAAAGTAGGCCGCGGAAATATACGAAGCTGGATTTTTGGTCTCATGAACAAGCCGCGCGAAGATGAGCGCATATTCATGTTTTTGGATATGAAAGCCTCTACCTCAATAGCCGAAAAACTGGGACATAAAAAATTCAGCCATCTTATGCAGGATATCTTTAATGATTTATCAATAGTTGATAACTATCATGGCGAAATTTATCAATACCTTGGCGATGGAGCAATTATCTCCTGGAGTCTGAAAAGAGGATTAAGAAAAAGTAATTTCCTTCGTGCTTATTTTGCTTTTACCCGCGTAATCTATAAGCGGCGAAGATACTATAATCGAAAATATGCATTTTTACCAAAATTTAAAGCAGGGATACATGCCGGTAAAGTAATGGTATTGCAAGTTGGACAAATCCGCAGAGATATATCATACAACGGCGATACATTAAATACCGCCGCACGTATCGAATCGATGTGCAATGAGTACCGGCAGGAAGTGCTTATATCCGGCGATTTATTCGAACTTATAAAAGATAAAAGAAAACATACCTTTAAAAATGTAGGTAACATAAAACTTAAAGGCAAGCGTAAAGCCATTGATATTTATCAGGTACGGAAAAAGAAATAAGTATATTTTGTTTTGTAAATAGACTTTTTAATCAATGATTATATCCGCTTTTATTTAGAGTGTATTAGCATTTTGTTGAAAATCATTTTTTTTAGTCAGCCGATGACTTGCCAATTGATTGATAGTACAACGGATATTCTTGTCCGTTGATTTTATTTTTGTTGATTCGGTAATCATCCACTGACTATTTTTTTCCCAAACCACTGTCAGGGTTTGTAACCGCTGACAGGGTTTTTTAGAAATAAACGAAACGTTTACATTAAAACCGGCTTGAAGCCGGTGATCCATTATCTTCTTTTATCCTGCCAGTTTCTCTATGCCCTGGCAGCGATTTTGTTTTTAGATTTTTCACATTAGTCAGCGTATGACTTACCAACTGAAAACTACTTATGTTTAACTTCATGGTGTTGTTGATTCTGGAGTCATCCGCTGACTATTTTTCATTACAACATCAAATTCACCAAACTTGATGTAACTTTGTGATAAATTGTGAAACTTTTAAAAGCATGCGGATTTTAGGAGCTATCAATTAAACGAATTACCATTTATTCTATCTAAAAAATAAATCAGAAAATAAAAATAATAAATCACCCATTATGAAAAAACTAAATCTTTTAACTTTACTAATGATTGTTAGCCTGGGAGTGTTTGCCCAGCAGAACAAAAAGCCATTAACGTTTGACGATATTTTGAAATGGAACCGGATTACGGAAACCATCATCGCTAACGATGGAAATACCATTGTCTATAAATCAGAACCATGGAAAGGTGATGCTACCTTAATAATTGCTGAAAAAGATGGGAATGAAATAGCCACCTTGCCTTGTGCTACCGGTGCTGAAATTACGAACGATTCGGAATATGTTATTTTTACCATTGTACCCTCCGAAGATACCATCCGGCAATTAAAGCTGGCAAAGACCAAAAAAGAAGATATGCCCGGGAAAAAATTGGGAATCTATCATTTAGAAGATAACACGATAGATACAATTTCCCATTTTAAATCATATAAAATCCCTGAAAAATGGGACGGATGGCTTGCTTATCAGGTTGAAAGTGAAGTTGAAAAAGATACTTCGGCAACAGAAAAGGATAACAAACCGAAAAAGGAATCAGCAAAAAACGGATATAAACTGGTATTAAGAACCTTAGAAACGTCCAAAGAAACCGAGTATTCTTTTGTTACAGACTACCAGTTAGCTGAAGAAAGTGAATTTGTTGCTTTTGTAAGCACAGGAGACCATGATGCTTTTGAGGCCGGTGTTTACCGTTACAACATGGCTGAACAAAATCAAACAGCCATATTTAAGGGTGAAGGCATTTACAAACAATTATCCATTGATCAAAACGGTGAAAAAATAGCTTTCGTAGCCGATATATCAGAAACAAAAACCAGTGAAAATGATTTTTCACTTTATTATTGGAACAATCATGGAGATGCTCGTGAGATTGTTACCAATGATAATACTGCAATCCCAAAAAATTGGGAAATAAGTGAAAATGGAAGCATTCGTTTAGCCGAAAATTCAAACCGTATTTTCTTCGGAACGGCACCTGAAAGACCTGAAAAAGACACAACCAAATTAGACGAAGAGATTACTCCGCTGGATGTATGGCACTGGAACGAACCGGTTTTGCAGTCTGAACAGATACATAATAAGAAAAGAGATATGAAAAAATCATACCTGGCGGTTTATCATCCCGACAAAGATAAAATGGTACAATTGGAAAAAGAAAATTATACAGGAATAAGATTAATCAAAAAGGGAGATTCTGATAAACTTCTGGCATGGTCAAATTTACCCTATTCTGTTCAAACCATGTGGGAAGGATATCCTTATCATCATGATATATATTTAATGGATATAAAAACCGGTGATGCTGAAATGATTAAGCAGGACATCCGGGCTTACCCAAATGTTTCTCCTGACGGGAACTATGTTTACTGGTATAATTTTATGGACACTACCTGGAATACGTATAACATTACTACAGGTAAAGAATATCAGATAACCTCTGCCCATATCATCCAATGTGCGAATGAAATAAACGATATTCCTAATCCGCCATCGCCTTATGGAACTGCCGGATGGTTAGAAGACGACGAAGCTTTACTGGTTTACGATCGCTATGATATTTGGAAAGTTGACCCTGAAAACAGGAGTAATCCAGAGAACCTGACGCTTAATGGAAGAAAGCAAAAAATAAATTACCGGTACATTGATTTTGACCGCAAAGAAACGGTGGAAAAAGGAATTAACCCATCTGAACCGGTTTACTTGTCAGCACATAACGAAATTACAAGAGAAGATGGTTATTATAAAACCAACTGGAAAGGAAAAAAAGAACCTCAACAGTTGATTTATGGGAAATATCAATTAAACCGCCCAATAAAAGCCAAAAATAGTGATGTTTTTGTTTTTACACGGGAAACCTTCGGGGAGTTTCCAAACCTGGTTTCAGCGGGTAAAAACTTCAAAAATCCGGTAAAAATTAGCGATGTCAATCCGCAGCAAGATGAGTTTTTATGGGGAACCAAGGAACTTTACAGTTGGACTTCGCTGGATGGAAGGAAACTGGAAGGTTTGTTAGTTAAACCAGCCAATTTTGACCCGAATAAAAAATACCCGATGATTGTGAATTTTTACGAAAAATCTTCACAACGCTTATACAATCATCATATTCCCGAAGCACATCGATCTACGGTTGATTATCATTATTACTCGAGCAACGGATATATCATTTTCAACCCTGATGTTTATTACAAAGAAGGTTATCCTGGCGAAGATGCTTTTAACTGTGTAATGCCGGGTGTTACACAACTTATTTCAGAAGGTTTTGTGGATGAAAATGCCATTGCAGCTCAAGGGCACAGCTGGGGTGGTTACCAGGTGGCTTATCTCGCTACACGTACCAACCTGTTTGCCGCTATTGAATCAGGAGCTCCTGTAGTGAATATGTTTAGCGCCTATGGCGGAATCAGGGATTGGTCCGGACGTAACCGTTCGTTCCAGTATGAGCATACACAAAGCCGTATCGGTAAATCGATTTGGGAATCGCCCTTGCGCTATTTGGAAAATTCACCGCTGTTTACTACCGATAAAATCCAAACACCACTGTTAATAATGCATAACGAAGAGGATGGTGCCGTGCCTTTTAGCCAGGGAATTGAATTTTTTATCGCTTTACGCAGATTGGGAAAAGAAGCGTGGCTGCTGAATTATAATGAGGCCGACCACTGGCCGACCAAAGTTCGCGATAAGTATGATTTTCAAATCCGTATGGCGCAGTTCTTTGACCATTATCTGAAAGGCAAACCTATGCCTAAATGGATGGAAGCAGGAATACCTGCCGTAGATAAAGGATTGGATATGGGACTGGAATTGGTGGAATAGGCTGGATCATCTAATGGATCACCGGCATCCCTGCCGGTTTGTTAGTCAGCGGATGACTTGCTAATTGATAACTACTTATGTTTAATTTCATGGTGTTGTTGATTCAGTAGTCATCCGCTGATTATTTTTATCTAAACCACTGCATTAAAAACCGGCTGGAAGCCGGTGATCCAATATCCACTTTTATACTGCCAGTGGCTTTAACAGGAACGCCGGATCCCGATAGCTATAAGGAACTGCCGGTTTGATAGCAGCGGATGACTTCTTAATTGATAACTACTTCGCTTAATATTATGTTGTTGTTGGTTCAGTAGTCATCCGCTGACTTTTAGAATAAAGAACATTTCAATATCTATTTTTATAAAGATTGATTTGACCAGGTATAAATATTATCGTAAATTGTTTTTTTT
>CAZSIC010000003.1:0-56616 GCA_964606845.1 uncultured Bacteroidales bacterium | reverse complement strand
TTTTAATTATTTTAATTATTGTTATTAACCATAAAAAAGATTTACGATGAAAAAATGGATTTTAATTCAACTGGTTTTTGTTTTATTGATTTCAATAAACCAGACTTTTGCACAAGGCGATGAAGAAACAATCGCAAAAGAGGTAATCAAAGCATACAAAAACAAAGATGTCGATTTACTTAAAAAACATGCAACTGGTATGATGGTGCATGTTATTAATGATGGTTTTTTTGAAAGTGATGATGGGAAACCGTTAGTTAAGATTGCTCAACAATGGGATGGTAAAATTAAAGAAATACGCTACGAGAAAGGTGATATAATGGGTAAAGAAGTGTTGCTTGCTTCGGCCTATTTTAGTGATAATCCTAATGGCAATCTTAATGTAGTAATTTTAAGCAGTATGGATAAATCGGACTGGAAAGCTTTCGCTCTGGGTATAAGCGATATATCCAGGGAAGAATTTGAAGAAGGTGCGACAAGTATTGAAGCAAGATCTGCTGAAAAAACTACAGAGCCTGCAAAAACTAACAGGACTGGTTACTCAATAGAAATGGCTAACGGCGATATTGTTGAAAATCCTTCAGATGAAAAGGTTAAAGAGGGTCTACAGTCGTTAAATGACGATAATTTTTTTATGACTCTCAATGGAAAAGAGGGCTTTATTCAAACAACAACTTCTGAGCAGGGGTTTATTGTACAATATAGCGATGATGAAGGAATGTTCGAAGCTGAAGAATATTTCACATTAGAAAAGTTAGTTGATATTTTTGTAGCCTATATTAATCAACAGGATTGGAAAGAAATGGCCACATGGGTTGAGATGTAAGAATTTTATTCTACTGATATTTTTTTAAAGTCAGCGGATGACTAATGTATCTAATATCCTGCTACATTAAATATTTACAAGTCATCCGCTGACTTGTATTTAGAAACCGGTGCCCAAAAAATTAATATATAATCGGGTACATTTCTGTTTTAAGCTAAATTTTGACGAACAATTATCATTTTTTTTACCAGATGCTTTATATTTGGTGTCTACAACATATTTTATTTTTAAATTAGATAGTTTAAATTAAATATTTTCATGGTTGAGAGTAATAACATTAAAAGTTTTTGGGACGAAGAGTGGAAGGAAATTGTGTTTAATGATCATAAATTTCCACGAAAGTATATGATTTCCAATTATGGAAGAGTTATCAGTTATTTTAGAAGTAAGAAAGGCAGGATGCTTAAACTAAGTCCCGTTAACGGATACAAAGTTTTTAATTATAAAAACAAAGAAGATAAATCAATTACCAACTATATTCACCGCCTTGTTGCCCAAAAGTTTTTACCACCGCCAAAAGAAGATGAAAAGTTTGTAATTCATTTAGATAATAACAAACAAAATAATTATTATAAAAATTTAAAGTGGGTAAATCATACCGAACGATTTAAACATCAAAACAAGTTTGACCCGATTTGGGAAAAAAGTCCTTACAGATCCTACTCAAAGTTAACTGAAACTCAGGTAAAGCTTATTAAACGTAAAATAAACGATCCTAACAGAAAAACACGGATGAAAATTATTGCCAGGCGTTACGGTATTTCAGAAATGCAATTATACCGAATTAAATCAGGCGAAAACTGGGGTAGTGTAAAGCCTGACTAATTTTTATGCCAAAATCAGCTTACTGCAAAAACCTCTCGGTTAACCCGATTATTTTGCAGTTTTTTTTAATTGATAATATTTTTATTATATAGAATTATTGAATTGTATTTCAATATTTTATAACTTGCTATTTATTTTTATCCCTAATATTAACTTAATTTTTGCCAAAATGAAAAAACTAATAATGATTCTTTTGATTGTAGCATTTGCAGGTGTTTACAATGCTTTTGCTCAAGGCTTTACTCCACCCCAAGAGGGAAAAGCTGCTGTTTATTTTGTGCGCGTAACAAAATATGGCAAACCCACTTCTTTTGAATTTTTTCATCAAGATAAATACATTGGTGCCTTTAAAGGCGATCAATATATGCGTTATGAAGTGGATGCCGGTGAGCATCTGTTTTGGGCTTCTTCGGAAAATAAAGAATTTATAACCGCCGAGGTTGAGGCCGGGAAAACTTACATTATTGTTGTGGATGTAATAATGGGCGCATGGAAAGCACGTGTGGGCTTAACTCCACTGAGTATTAGTGATACAGAAACTTTCGAACGGGCAAAGAAATTGGTTAATAAACGCCCACCTGTTGTTACTCCCGAAAGTAAAATCGAAAAAATGAATGAAAAGCTGGCTGATTTTATTGTTGATAAATTAGAAATGTATGAAACAACCTGGAAAGACGAGAAAAATTTTAGTCATCTTTCACCAGATATGGCTATTCCCGAAGATCAATTATAGTATTAATAAAAATCGTGCTATGACATTTAGTCGCAGCACGATTTATTTTTTTCTAAAGTTTTATTCTTTTACACACCTTATATAATAATAATCTCTTCTTTTGGCTCTGTCGTTTTGTTCTACTTTTCCCTTAGAATCGATGTAATAATATCCATATTTATCATTATCTAAAAATAGATAGTTGGCTGAGTAAATATTTCCTTTCCCGGTTTCATCTTCGAAAATATCTCCACCAAGCAGTAAATCAAAACCAGTACCACCAAATGGAAGTAAGATTTTGAGATTATTTGCTGCTTTATTAATAAGTAAGTATTTCCATTCGGCTGAGGTAGGAAGCCTCCAACCATCAGGGCAGAAATTTTCGTCGGTTTTAATACTATACATATGTCCAAACAGTTCGCAGTCAACTTTTATATTATCGCGGCACATGCTATATTCTCCCATATTGTAAGAAAGGTTTTCGGACATCCAGGTTGTTCCGTCAATTTCAATCGTAGGATATTCTTTATTATCCCTTTCATCAACAAATGTTCCCTGATTTAATGCTTTGCTTTTTTCCAGGTATTTTTTCTCGGCAAGCAAACAACGGATTTTGGCTTTTTCGTGCGTGAGTTTGTCAGTCCATTGTGCTAAACCACGATAATTAGATGGAAATGGAATGGTTTTTTTACTGATTTCTTTGTCGTCATTAAAAATCCAGTAAGTATTGTACGTATAATATGGAATATCCATCCAATAATCTGAATTGGAAAGATCCAGGCCCCAAGCACCTTTGCTGCTGAAACGTTCGCTAAGCACTTCTTTTTCATTATCAATTTTTACAGATGGTTTCATTTCTTCAAAAAGCGCTTCCCAATCTTCTTTAGTTGGTAGCTTCCAGCCTGCCGGACAACGACCTTCAATTTCAGTATACTGATAACTTCCTGTAATGTCATTTTTTAACCAAATATTATTAGCTATATAAATCCAATCCATCTCTTCTCCCGAGAAAGGATGATTTACTTCTCCCATTGTGGGTTGAGTAGTTATATTTGCTTCAATACTTTTAGAAATCTTATCCATAAAAACAGCACTTTGTAAGCATCTTACGCTTAACTTTTCTTTTTTATCACGCAATTCTTTGCTGATCTTATTTTCATTTAATCGAATAATTCGTGCAAAATATTTGTCCGAATATCCCATGTGAAGCATTTTAGTGCCCGAACTTGTCCAGAATGCAGCAGCTTGCTGGTTAGGGTAAAGTGATGCCTCATAATTACATTCTGTGAGCGAAAAACCTGAATTTTTTAATTTCTCAAGATCAATTTCACGTAATCCGTGTTCTTTAGCTTTTTGTGCACTTATGCCAACGTAAGTTTCCAGTTCCATCCACTCTTCATCAGATGGCAGGTGCCAGTTATCGGGACATGTATTTTTTGCTTCGTAATTTGTAAAAACGGTACCACAAGGATCTTGTGCGTTTGACCCTAAATTTTGTGCCATCCAACGAGTTTGTCCAATTTTAATCCATTGGTACGAATTTCCTTTTTTACCGGTTAAATTTCCTTCGGATGTTGGATCTATATTTTTGAATGATGCCTCAATCTTAAAATACATTTTGGTTTGTACATTTTCCAAATGATCGACCCAAACCACTAGTTTTTTGCCTGTCCCAGGAACTATGCTATCGCCTGATTCACCATAAGATTTTTCTATCTCTTGCCAACTGTCGTTATCATTTGAATAAAATAGTTTAACTGCAAAGAGATTACTCTTATTGCTGCTGTTTAAATCGTAAGTAAATGTTAGTTCGCCACCATTTTGTGACATGTTGAAATTTTCAATTTTTTGAGCATGGGCTGCTACAAAAAAGAAACTTAGCATGTAAAGTAATATAAATCTCATAGCTTTTTATTTTTTTTATGGAATATAAAGATATTATTTCGAGCGTATAATTACAAAAAGAATTTTAACAGAAAAAAGTTTATATGATATTTTTGCTAAAATAATGTTATTTTTGAGATTCATGGTTGTTCAAAAAACTCATATTATCCAGTTTCTTAATCGTTTTAACGGGTTATAATATTTTCCATTTAATAACTTCCTTTTTTTATTCAATTAATCATTAACTTAAAAATATTTAAGCATGAAAAAAATTATAATCCTTGGTGCTGGTATGGTAGGAAAAGCTATGGCCATTGACCTTTCAAAAAAATATAAAGTTAAGTCCGTTGATATAGATAATGATGCTTTAAAATTTTTATCATCCAATTATTCTATAGAAACAGAGCAGGTTGATGTTACTGTTGAAAAAAAACTTTCAAATGTAATTAAGGACTTTGATTTAGTTATATCAGCTGTTCCGGGTTTTTTGGGTTTTCAAACCATACAAACAGTAATAAAAAACCATAAAAATTTGGTAGATATTTCTTTTTTGTCTGAAGATGTGCTAGGCCTTGATAATCTTGCCAAAGAAAATGATGTAACAGTGATTATGGATTGTGGAGTTGCACCCGGAATGCCTAATATTATTGCCGGATATCATAATGAAAAGATGAAAATTGAATATTTTGAATATATGGTAGGGGGATTGCCAAAAGTACGATCATTTCCTTTCGAGTATAAAGCTCCTTTTTCGCCTTGCGATGTGATAGAAGAATATACCCGGCCAGCGCGATTGTTAGAAAACGGTCAAATAATTACAAAACCGGCCATGAGTGATCTTGAATTGATGGAGTTTGAAAAAGTAGGCACTTTGGAAGCTTTTAATTCAGACGGGTTAAGATCATTGATTTATACCTTGAATAATATTCCTAACATGAAAGAGAAAACATTGCGTTTTCCGGGGCATATTCAAATGATACAAGCACTTAAAGCAGCAGGTTTTCTTGATCATAAACCACTAAAAATTAGAGAGAAAGAGGTAATTCCTTTTGAATTTACTTCCGAAGTTTTATTCAATGCATGGAAACTAAATCCTGAAGATGAAGAATTTACCATAATGAAAATAATTATTAGCGGAACTGAAAAAGGCAATCCAAAAAGAATTATTTATGATTTATATGATGCGTACGACCAAAAAGAAAAATTATCTTCTATGGCCAGGACAACAGGATTTACAGCTACTGCTGCAGCCGATATGTTATTAAATAATGTATTTTCTAAAAAAGGCATGTTTCCACCCGAGCTTATTGGGAAATATCCCGAATGTTTTAATTATATCATGGACTATTTGAAAGAGCGGAATGTTATCTATAAAAAAACAGAATGATAGCCATAAGCAATTCTGTAAAATCATGTTAGTAAACATTATTCGATTTTTATCATTAAACTTTGTTAGTTAAACGAAATCATATATTTTCGAAAACTTTAATGAATTGATTTTTGTAGTAGTAAATAATTGAAATTGTGTATTTTAAAATTTGAGAAAAAAAGATTTTTAAACCTTTTTTAAAAAAACAAGATGAAAAAGAGCCCAGTACAGATTTTTTTAAACGGAGTTGAAAGAGTCGGTAACATGCTTCCACACCCCGCCAGTTTATTCGGACTTTTTGCTTTAAGTGTTTTGGTTTTATCAGCATTATTTTCTTTTATAGGTTCATCAGCAGTACACCCTGGAACAGGAGAAGAGTATCAGGTAATCAATTTATTATCGCGTGATGGGCTCCACATGATTTTAACCGAAATGGTTAATAATTTCACCAGTTTTGCCCCTCTTGGAATTGTACTTGTAGCTATGCTGGGTATTGGTTTGGCAGAAAATTCTGGTTTAATTGCTGTGGTGATAAGAAGCCTGGTACTTTATTCCCCAGAACGATTCTTAACCTTCATTATTGTATTTGCAGGGATATTATCAAATTTAGCATCCAGTGTAGGATATGTACTTTTAGTTCCTTTAGCAGGTACCATTTTTATGGCTGTCGGCCGTAACCCGATTGCAGGTTTAGCTGCAGGTTTTGCCGGTGTTTCCGGGGGGTATTCGGCAAATTTAATTTTAGGTACCATTGACCCATTACTTGCCGGTTTGTCTGAAGAGGCAGCACATCTTGTAGATGCTTCATATCATGTTAATCCCACAGCCAACTACTTTTTTATGGTGGCATCAACTTTTCTGATTGCTTTTTTAGGTACCTGGGTAACCGAAAAAATAATCATTCCGCGATTAGGGAAATATAGCAATGATAATAAGTTAGAACAGGAAGAAATTACCCGCTTAATGCCTATTGAGAAAAAAGGAATAAAAAAATCGCTATGGATATTGGGTGGTTTTATTATTTTGGTACTCATAGGTTTAATTCCCGATAATGGTGTTTTAAGAGGTAATGACGGTTCACTATTACAATCACCCGTATTAAAAGGTGTTGTTGCAATATTATTTTTGGTTGCCGGTTTAATGGGTGTTGTTTATGGAGTTGTAACAGGGAAATATAAAAATGATGCAGATGTAATGAAGGGGATGGCCGACTCGATGAAATCGATGGCCGCTTATATTGTTTTGGTATTTTTTGCTGCACAATTTGTTGAGTATTTTAATTCGAGTAACCTGGGGATAATAATTGCTATTAAAGGGGCCCATGCCATTGAAAGTTTAAATCTGGGATTAATTCCATTGGTAATTATGTTTGTTGTTTTTTCTGGTGCTATTAATTTGGTAATGGGAAGTGCATCAGCAAAATGGGCATTATTAGCACCAATTTTTATACCACTATTTATGTTTTTGGGATATACTCCTGAATTAACCCAGGTTGTTTATCGTATTGGCGACAGTGTTACCAATATGATTTCTCCTATGATGAGCTTCTTTGCATTAATTATTGTTTATTTTCAAAAGTATGATGAGAAAGCTGGTATAGGTACAATCGTAGCCACAATGCTGCCTTATTCGGTTATATTCTTTTTAGGGTGGGTTGTTTTATTAATAGCATGGTTGCTTATAGGATTGCCACTGGGGCCGGGTGCTGGAGTACATTTGTAATATAAAATTCTTTATTTTGTTAAAAATGGTATTGGCATCTTGCTGATACCATTTTTTATTTTATTTACTTTTTTATTTAAAATTGTTTTACGATTTTTACTTTAATTAAAATCAAAAAATGTTATTTATTCATTTATGAGAAAAGTTTTTTATTGCTCCATTTTTATCAAGTTAATTTTATTATCTCAATTATCTGTTATTGCCCAGGGAGTAAAAGAGAACAACTTAAAAAAGATTTATGTGGTAAAATATGAATGGCATACTGGTGTGATTTTCGAAAGAGATGAAGCAATAAAAAACTTTCCTGCTTTACAAAATGATTTTAACGATTTTAAATTTATTGAAGTAGGATGGGGTGATAAAGATTTCTATATGGCAGAAGAAGAAACTTTTTGGCTGGCTTTTAAAGCCGGAATGTTGCCTACAAAATCTGCTTTACATATCACTGCAATTAATAATAACCCTGAAAAACATTATGCGGGTTTCGAGATGGTAATCATTGATTTAAATGATGAAAATTTTGTGAAATTAATTCAATATTTTAATAAAAGTTTTGCCCTTGACGAAAACAATAATAATATTAAACTAAAAAACGGTTTAAAAAAGAACAGCCAATTCTATCTTTCTAATGAAAAATATTATATTTTAAAAACATGTAATGCCTGGATTGCCAGGGGACTTAAAAGAGCAGAAGTTCCTATACGCCCATTTTTTGCACTTACATCCAAAAATGTGATAAAACAATTGAAAAGGGTAGATGAATATAAATATATTTATTAAGATTTAATTGAAAATTAGAAAAATAATATAAGCAGTGTAAAACAAAAAAAGAATAGTGCTTTCCCATCGGTCAAGCTTCTTTCGTTTCCCAGTATACATTGATAAAAATAGGAATAAGGTTCCTACAATTAAAATATACAAATCGGTATTGAATTTTATATTATATTATATTATATTATATTATATTCTAAGGTTTAATCATTGAACTAAGCTCAAAAAAATCACTGCCGTTTGCTTAGCTATGGATATTAATCTGGGCTCTAATATGGAAATAGGCATTGACCTTAAGGAGGAAGAAATAGAAGAGCAATTGGAAAAGAACTGGATTTGTGGTTAAATTAAAGGAGCTGTTCAAAAAGTTAGAAAAAAGTCATTGCGAACGAGGAACGAGTGAAGTAATCTGCTGTTAATCAATAAATATAGATTAGCTTCGCTGAGCTCATTGCTTAAGCAATTTCGGTTGCTTCATTTCATTCGCAATGACACTTGTAATTCTTTTTGGACAGCTCCTTTTAATAAAGTTTTTATTCTGTAATGATTTTTACTTCCAAAATAAAATCATCATAAATCATATTATCGCCCAGATTATCGAAAAATTTTCCCGAACCATAACGAACATTATATTTTGTTCTGTCAACTGTAATTTCAGCCTTATATCCATTTACCAACTGTTCTGCTTTAAAAGAAACAGGATGAGTAATACCTTTGATTGTTAAATCAGCTTTTACCTCAGCAAATCCATCTTTAAAAGAAGTGGATTCTTTAATTTTTAAAGTTGATACCGGATATTGATCAACACTAAAAAAATCATCAGATTTTAAATGTCCGATCAATTTGGCATTTGTTTCTTTGTCTTTAAGATCCTGACAATTCATACTTTGCATATCAATTTTAAAAACCCCTGATTTTATTTTATTATTTTCAACGTTTAGCGAAGCATCCTTTAATTTAATATAACCCCAATGTTCACCTGTAACTTTTTTGCCTGTCCATTTTAGCTCTGATAGATCGGTATTTACCGAAATATCTTGTGCAAATGAAAAAATGCTTATTAGCATTATTCCGAATAAAAGACTAAGTTTTTTCATAATAATTCCTTTCTTTTTTGTTTAATGTTTGTTTATCTACTAAAACATATTACTAAACAAAAATGTTCAATTATTTTTTTATTTCTATTAATGAAGTTTTTAGGATAAAACCGGATCTTTTAAAATATGTAATGAACCTTTGTAAAAATACAAAGCACTAAATGTCATAAAAGTATGGCTAATGTCAAAATGATTAAACCAAGGACTTATGCCCCACTGGTTCATAAAAAATAATGCTCCAATTGCCGAAAATCCAACAGCAATTAAAAAAAGTTTACTTCCTTTTGTTTTAGTTTTTAAATATACATAGAGATTAAAACTTGTAACTACAACAAGCAATCCATATGCTGAATGAATTTCAACAAAAAAGAAATTTAGGGTAAGAAAGGTAAGCATTACAAA
Source organism: uncultured Bacteroidales bacterium (assembly GCA_964606845.1). Taxonomy (GTDB): domain Bacteria; phylum Bacteroidota; class Bacteroidia; order Bacteroidales; family UBA12077; genus UBA12077. The sequence continues at coordinate 47,008 of CAZSIC010000003.1, read as the reverse complement.
TGTCGTAAGCTCAATAATATTAAGCCATGCAAAAAATGTACCTACACCTTTGTTTAATAAAGGCCTGGCATACTCAATTGCTGCTCTTTCTACAAGCATTATAGAAAACATGCTGGTTAGCCATCCTGGGAGTTTCCAGGGGTTAGCCACATCTTTTAATAAATCTTTTCCAAAGATTTTACCAATAAAATTTACCAGTGATTCAGGAGAATGCCATTGTGTATCAAGAAGGTACAAAAATCCATGCCCTACAATTCCACCAATAGCAGTCGCAATACCCATACTTAAAAAATAATATCGCAAATACAGATGTACTTTATTATGCAGCGGTATTTTATTTAATTTGAAAAATGCATAAAAACATACGGCCGAAACCATTAAATCTGTTAGAGTGGTTACCGGCTCATCAATTCTGATATTTTGTATAAAAATTGAAGGTTGTTCAAATACGTCCATATAGATACAAATTAGTACCGTAAATTTACATATTAAATTTTATGATTAAAAAAACAGTTATTTCATTATATTTGCTTTTCAACAAATAAATATAAATGTTTTGAAAAAAATTTTTTTAATAGCAATTCTGTTTTTTGTATTTAACAATACATTCGCACAGGTTGAAAAGTTTGAGCCTGTAGCTCAATTTGGAATAAAACAGGGAATCAATTATTCGAGTGTTCTTTTTTCTCCTGGCATAAAGCAAGGAATAAAACTTGGCTACAATGGTGGCTTTCTTTTTAAATATAAAAATGAAAGTTTTTTTGCTTTACAGGTTGAGCTTAACTATTCTGAAAAAGGTTGGTTAGAAGAGTTCGATACGATTCCAAATGCTTATCAAAGAAATCTTAACTATATTGAATTACCCTTTATGACCCATGTTTATTTTGGAAAGCGGGCATTACAATTTTATGTAAATTTAGGTTCTTCGGTAGGTTATTTGGTGGATGAAAAAGAAATAAAAGAAATTAATAATGAATTATATGCAAGAGAATATTATGAAGCCGTAATTGAAAATAAATTTGATTTTAATGTTCTTGCTGAGTTAGGAATAACATTGGATACCAAAATTGGAGAGTTTCAGGCAGGCTTTCGATATGCCATGACATTAACAGATATTTTTAAGTATACTTCAGACAGCTTTTTTGAAGAGTCTCAAAATCAAGTGATAAGTTTTTCTTTAGGTTATTATTTTATAGATAATCGATAAAATAGTTTTTTGTTTCTTTAGTAAATAGCTTAGTATTAAGATATTTGAATTTTTTTAAGTGTATATGAAGAAATGCATAATTAAGCTTTTTTTCTAACAACTTAATTAGCCATTCTTAAATTACTTTAACATTTTTTAACATAAAAAACATGTATCATTGCGCTATTAAACAGAAAACAGAAGTATAATTATTTATTTTTTTTAAAAGAAGTATTTTTGTGTATCTTTTCAAAAATTAAAAAACTATGAATAACACTGTTGATGTAAAAGAGTTAAATGATCGCATAGAGAAGGAAAGCTCTTTTGTTGATATGATTAAGATGGAAATGGGCAAGGTGATTGTTGGGCAAAAACATCTTGTCGATTCGCTTTTAATTGGTTTATTATCCGATGGGCATATTTTGTTGGAAGGTGTTCCGGGTTTGGCGAAAACCCTGGCTATAAGAACTATGTCAAGTATTGTAGAGGCAGACTATAGCAGAATACAATTTACTCCGGACTTGTTACCTGCCGACTTGATTGGTACCATGATATACAGCCAGAAAAAAGAAGAATTTCAGGTAAAAAAAGGACCTATCTTTACCAATTTTGTTTTAGCCGACGAAATCAACCGTTCGCCTGCCAAAGTTCAAAGTGCTTTGTTGGAAGCCATGCAGGAACGACAGGTTACCATTGGTGATCAAACGTATAATTTACCCAAACCATTTTTGGTTATGGCAACGCAAAACCCTATAGAACAGGAAGGTACTTATCCATTGCCCGAAGCACAGGTTGATAGATTTATGCTAAAAGTGGTGGTAGATTATCCCAAATTTGAAGAAGAAAAATTAATCGTGCGTGAGAATATTGCCAAAGAGTTTCCTTTAGCGAATGCCATTTTAAAACCACAAAATATAATCGATGCCCGAAATGTGGTTAAAGATGTTTACATCGACGAAAAAATTGAACAATATATTCTTGATATTGTTTTTGCAACCCGTTATCCAGATAAGTATAACCTTGATAAATTTTCTGCTTTAATCAATTACGGAGGTTCTCCCCGTGCAAGTATTTATTTAGCCATGGCATCAAAAGCTTATGCGTTTATAAAACGAAGAGGGTATGTTATTCCTGAAGATGTTCGTGCCATTTGTCATGATGTGTTGCGTCATAGAATTGGATTAACTTATGAAGCCGAAGCAGAAAATATTACTTCAGAAGATATTATTACTGAAATACTAAATACTGTGGAAGTTCCATAATATATTATAAATCTTATATGAAAAAAATAATTGTACTTCTGTTTATTGTTTTTTCGAGTTTATGTGTTCTTGGACAAAATTATGTGGGTGCTCATAAATTGACCATCAAAAAGGAGATGAAGCAAAACTACCGTGATTTCTATTTTTCGAAAGAAGTGTTTGGTAAAAGTAGTTTCGTTAAATATGAAGATATGGATGGTTATCGTACATTATTGTTTGTTCTTAATGATGATGGTTATTGTAAATACCAAATTTTAATGTGCGATTACGGCTTATTAAGGCCAACGATTGATTCGTTAAATAAAAAATTTGAGTACCAAAATGATTTAACCTGGTACGATTATATTTCTGGGAAAGATAATTATGTGATCAAGTTAAAAAAGGAAGAGTGGTATTTTTCTGTTGTCACAAGGAAGCTCGAAAAAAATTGATTTTTTACTAAAAAATTAATTGTCGTGGAAGCTTCAGAACTTATTAAAAAAGTCCGAAAAATAGAAATAAAAACCCGGGGGTTATCTAAAAATATTTTTGCCGGTGAGTATCATAGTGCTTTTAAAGGTCGAGGTATGACTTTTAGCGAAGTGCGGGAATATCAATATGGCGATGATATTCGTAATATAGACTGGAATGTTACAGCACGTTTTAATCATCCATTTATTAAAATATACGAAGAAGAGCGTGAATTAACTGTAATGCTGCTCATTGATGTTAGTAATTCGAGGGTTTTTGGAACTCAATCGCAATTAAAAAAGAATCTGATTACTGAAATTGCAGCTGTACTTTCATTTTCTGCCATTCAGAATAATGATAAAATCGGTGTGATTTTATTTAGCGACAGAGTAGAGAAATTTATACCGCCCAAAAAGGGACGAACACATATTTTACGTATTATTCGCGAACTTATTGACTTTACACCCGAAAATAAAGGGACAAATATTTCAGAAGCTTTAAGGTATTTAACGAATGCCATTAAGAAACGCAGCACCGCATTTTTAATTTCCGACTTTTTAGATGAGGATAACGAAACCGGAATCCCTCGTTTTGATGAAGCCATTCGAATTGCTAATAGAAAACATGATGTAATCGGCTTAAAAATCTATGACAAACGAGAAAAAGAATTGCCACCGGTAGGTTTAATCCGAATGCGTGATGCAGAAACAGGAGCGTATGCATGGGTTGATACATCAAGTCTAAAACTTCGAAACCAGTATGCCAACTGGTATCAAAATATGGAAAGTAATGTCAATAATACATTGATGAAAGCTGGTGTAGACTATGTATCAATTGCCACCGGTCAGGATTATGTTAAGCCTTTAATGAATTTATTCAAAAAACGGTAATTAATCGTATAACATTTTTATGAAAAAAAATAGATTAAAATATATACTTTCATTGCTAATAGTTGGTTTTGCATTTTTTAATGCATCAGCTCAAAAGGTTAGGGTGCAGGCAAAACTTGATACCAACGAAGCACTTATTGGCGACCAGGTAATTCTGGATTTATCCATATTACAGACAGAAAATGATACTGTACTGCTTCCAATTTTCGAAAATAAACTTACCGATGAAGTAGAGGTTATTGAACAGTTTCCTCCAGATACACTTAAACTGGAAAATAACAATTTGCAGGTAAAACAAAAAGTGCTTATAACCGCCTTTGATTCTGGTCATTATGCTATTCCACCCATTCCATTCTTATATCGTAATGATACTTTAAAAACAAATGCCATGTTGTTTAGTGTAAATACTTTATCGGTTGACACAACACAGGCCATTAAAGATATAAAAGGGCCCTACGAAGCACCGGTTAGTTTTGCCGAAATTTTACCATGGGCCTTGGGTGGATTAGGATTAATTATTTTGATATTGTTATTGATTTATATCATTCGGAAAATTAAACGTAAAGAGCCACTTATTCGAAGAGTTAAACCTCTTGAACCAGCTCATTTAATTGCTTTTCGTGAGTTAAATCAGTTAAATCATAAAAAATTCTGGCAAAAAGGCCAGATTAAAGAATATTATACCGGATTAACGGATATTTTAAGAAAATATTTGTGGAACCGATACGCTATAAGAACCTTGGAGCGTACATCAGATGAGATTTTGCAATCGCTCAAAAATTCTCCTTTTTATGAAGATGACCAGTACAACTTACTTAAAGATATTTTTAAATTATCAGACCTGGTGAAGTTTGCCAAATTTAAGCCGTTGGCTGATGAACATAAAAAGTGCTACGATAATGCCGTTACATTTGTAGATGAAACCAAATTAGTAATTGAAGAAAAAGAAAACGGAGATGATGATAAAAAAGAATCTTTAAAAAAAGGTAATGAGTTAAAACCGTTTAAAGAAAAAATTGAAAAAGAGTAAAACTTTTAGGATTATAATAGACTATGAATAATATAACATTTGCAAATCCAAACTTACTCTATTTATTGTTGCTTTTATTACCGGTTATTGCCTGGTATATATTTAAGCATCAAAAAATAAATGCAAGTATACAAATCTCTACCTTAAAGGGTATTGGTTTTAAGCATATTACCTATAAGCATTTTTTGCGGCATGCTTTATTTGCTTTCAGGATTATAACGCTTGCATTAATTATTATTGCAATTGCAAGGCCACAATCTACTTTAAACTGGAAAAATGAGAAAACTGAAGGGATCGATATTGTCCTGGCTATAGATATTTCGAGCAGTATGCTTGCACGCGATTTTGAACCCGACCGGCTTGAGGCATCAAAAGATTTAGCCATTCAGTTTATCAATGGGCGTAGAAACGATCGTATGGGACTGGTAGTTTTTAGTGGCGAAAGTTTTACGCAGTGCCCTTTAACAACCGACCATAATGTTTTGGTTAATCTGTTCCGTGATATTGAAAGCGGTATTATTGAAGATGGAACAGCTATTGGTATGGGCCTTGCAACGGCAGTTAACCGATTAAAAGATAGTAAAAGTCCGAGTAAGGTTATTATCCTGTTAACTGATGGAGTTAATAATGCAGGAACTATTGCACCCATTACAGCAGCTGAACTGGCTCAAACATTTGATATTAAAGTATACACAATTGGTGTTGGTAGTATGGGACAAGCACCATACCCTGTAAATACCCCGTATGGTATTCAATTAAGAAATATGCCTGTAGAAATTGACGAAGAATTATTGGAAGATATTGCTCAATCAACTGGCGGGAAATATTACAGAGCAACAGATAATGCCAAGCTTAAACAGATTTACGAAGAAATTGACCAGATGGAGAAGATCGAAATGGAGGTAAAAGAGTTTAGCAAAAAAGAAGAGGAGTTTTTAGCTTTTGTTTTGATTGCTGCTGCATTATTATTAGCAGAAATTGTATTAAGAAATACATTATTACGTCAAATACCTTAAAGATCGATTGTTTAAAAATAAAAATGACAGAAGAAAATGTTTAGATTTGGGAATCCGGAATATTTGTATTTGTTGCTAGTAATACCTTTACTGGTGTTGCTTTTTGGCATAGCTCGATATTACAAAAAACGAGCAATCCATAAGTTTGGAGATATGAGTGTTTTGGAGCAGTTAATGCCTTTTGTATCCAAAAGCAGGCCGGTATTAAAGTTTGTTTTTTTTATTATTGCCTTTACAGCGATAATATTTGCATTATCTAATCCACAATTTGGTTCCCGACTGGAAAAAGTAAAACGTAAAGGAGCCGAAATAATCATTGCATTAGATGTTTCGAACAGTATGCTTGCTGAAGATATCCAACCCAACAGGTTGGAACGTGCTAAACAATCTATTTCTAAATTAATAGACCGTTTAGAAAACGATCGGATTGGATTAATAGTTTTTGCCGGCGATGCCTACATTCAGGTTCCCATAACTTCCGATTTCTCGGCAGCAAAAATGTTTTTGTCTTCCATCAATACCAATATCGTTTCAAAACAAGGAACATCTATTGGTGCTGCTATTAATTTGGCTATGAATTCGTTTACACCCGAAACCGAAATGGATAAAGCCATCATAATCATTACAGATGGAGAAAATCATGAAGATAATCCGGTAAAAGCCGCTGAATTAGCTGTTAAAAAAGGGATAAAAGTGCATGCCATCGGAATGGGAAGCCAGCGTGGCGCTCCAATTCCAATTAGTAAATCGTATGGACAAACGAACTTTCTTAAAGATAATGACGGGAATGTGGTCATAAGTAAACTTGACCAAAAAGCCTTGCAGCAAACAGCTTCAGCTGGTAATGGCATGTTTATTATGGCAACCAATACCCAGGCAGGATTAAATAAACTATTCGATGAGATCAATAAAATGGAAAAAGAAGAAATTGAGGAAGTAGTTTATACCGAATTTGAACACCGGTTTCAATATTTATTGGGTATGGCCTTGTTTTTTCTGTTTTTAGAAATATTGATTCCGGAAAGAAAAAGTAAATGGGCAGATAATTTTAACTTGTTTAAAATTAATCAGTAATTATGAAAGAGATTAGATTATTATTGTTGATTGTTTTGTCCTTGTTGGCGTTGAATACCTTTGCCCAACAAGAGAGGAAATTTATAAGAAAAGGAAATAAAGAATTTGAAAAAAGCAGTTTTGATGATGCTGAAATCCTTTATAGAAAAGCTATTGATAAAAAAGATGATTCGTATAGTGCCACTTTTAATATTGGTGATGCATTATATAAGCAAGAAAAATACGAAGATGCAATTAATCAGTTTAGCGATTTAACCAACCAGGAATTAACGAAAGATGATAAGGCAAAAATTTATCATAATTTGGGAAACTCATTGTTGCAAAACCAGAAAGTTAAGGAGAGCATCGAAGCTTATAAACATGCTTTACGAAATAATCCTACGGATATGGAAACAAAATACAACCTGGCTTATGCTCAAAAATTATTAGAACAACAACAAAATCAAGATCAAAATCAGGATCAAAATCAGGATCAAGATCAAGATCAAGACCAAAACAAAGACCAGAATGATGATCAACAAAATAAAAATGATGATCAGCAAGATAAGAATGATAACCAGGATCAAAAAGATCAGCAGGATCAACAACAAGATAAGAATCAGCAACAACAGCAACAACAGCAACAACAACCTGAGATTTCGAAGCAGGATGCAGAAAGAATATTGCAAGCTTTAGCCAATGATGAAAAAGATACACAGCAAAAAGTAAAAGAGCAAAAAGCGAAAGCTGCGAAGGTAAAAGTAGTAAAAGATTGGTAATACTAATAAAATCAGGATAGATGAAACGGTGGTTTGTAATTATATTATTATTGATGGTAAAATGTTCCGTTGCTCAGGATGTTTCAATAACAGCCTCAGCACCTGGTGTCGTTGAAATGGGACAACGTTTCAGATTAATTTACACAGTAAACGCCCAGGCCGATCAATTTTTACCGCCTGACATTAATGACTTTACCATTTTGGCAGGGCCAAGTACATCAACATCCAGTAATGTAAGTATTATTAACGGAAAAGTTACCCAATCTTTTGAATTAAAATACACTTATATAATTGAAGCTGTAAATGAAGGAACATTTGAAATACAACCTGCAAGTGTTGTAGTAGATGGGAAGAAATATCTATCCAAACCGATAGAAATTGAAGTGGTAAAAGGATCATCAGCGCAAGGACAGAGAAATACACAAACGTCAACAAATAACCAACAACAGCCTGATGTTAATACCGGTCAGATTTCAAAATCAGACCTTTATATTAGCATTATTGTGAATAAACAAAATGTTTTTCGTGAAGAACACTTGGTAGCAACCATCAAACTATATTCACGCTTAAATATAACACGCCTCGAAAATGCTAAACTACCTACCTTTGAGGGTTTTTTAACTCAGGAACTGGAAACACCACCTTTAACAAGTTTAAATCGTGAAAGAATTGATAATCAAGTGTATTTAACCGGAGTATTGAAAAAATACATTTTGTTCCCGCAAAAAACAGGTAAATTAACCATTAAACCTTTTGAGCTTGATGTATATTATCAAAAACCTTCTGAAAGACGCTCGCGTAGTATTTTTGATGATTTTTTCGGTTCTTATGAAAATGCAAAGCAGAAGGTAATAAGTAATGCTGTAAATATAAAGGTAAAATCTTTGCCAGAAGATAAGCCTTATAATTTTACAGGCGCTGTGGGAGATTTTAAATTTGCGGCTGATATTAATAAACCTCAGGTAAAATCTAACGAAGCAATTACTTTAAGGGTAAAAATATCCGGAAACGGAAATTTAAAATATATTAATCCAATGGAGATTGATTTTCCTGCAGATATTGATGTTTATGACCCCAAAATTATTGAAGATATAAAACATTCGGAAAATGGGGCTTACGGCAACAAAACATTTGAATATCTTATGATTCCTCGTAGGGCTGGAGAATATACTATTCCGAAATTTGCTTTTGCCTATTTTGATACACGAACAAATCAATATAAACAAAGTTCAGCAGGCCCGTTTACCATCCAGGTCGGAGAATCAAGCTCAGATACTTTGTTAGGTGTTGGTACTGCTTTTAATAAAGAAAGTTTGAAATATCTGGGAAAAGATATTCGATTTATAAATACTAAAGATACCCGTTTACAAATGAAAGATAAGTTTATATTCGGATCACGGTGGTTTTATTTTAGTTATTTAGGTACTCTGGTTGTTTTCTTTATGATTTTATTTTTAAGAAGAAAAAGAATTAAAGAAAATGCTGATATTAAGCATGTCAGAAATAAGAAAGCAAATAAATATGCACGCAAACGATTAAAAAATGCAGCCCAATTAATGAAACAAGATCAACGTGAAGTCTTTTATGAAGAGCTGGTAAAAGCTTTATGGGGGTATATTAGTGATAAGTTAGGAATTCCGGTTGCCAACTTATCTAAAGATAGCGCAAGAGATGAGTTGCAGGTAAAAAACATCGATAATCAGTATATTGATAATTTGTTGAGTATCATAGACCGTTGCGAATATGCACGTTACGCACCTGTTACCGAAGAAACTAAAATGGATACGCTCTATAGCGATGCTATTCAGGTGATCAGTAAGTTACAACAAAAATTAAAATAGGGTGGGAGAATTAGTTATGAAAAAAATAAACATCATATTCTTTCTTTTAATAATAACTTTTGTATCCGTTCATGCCGAAAATCAGCATAATATATTGTTAGATTCCGCAAACCAGTCTTATACAAATGGCGATTATGCAAAGGCGATTAGTCAATATGAAATGATTTTAGAGCAAGGATACGAATCGGCAGCATTATATTATAATTTAGGGAATGCTTATTACAAACAAAATATTGTTGATAAAGCTATATTAAATTATGAACGGGCACTGTTATTAAAACCCAACGATGAAGATATTAAATACAATCTCGAAATGGCCAAACAGTTTACTGTTGATCGTATTGAAAAATTACCTGATTTTTTTCTTTCTGTTTGGTTTAAAAATATCGTTAACTGGTTTTCTTCCGATGTGTGGGCAATCATTAGTATTAGCTCATTTTTGTTAACACTGGTTTTTATTTCTATTTATTTATATACCCGTAAATATGGATTAAAAAAACTTTCTTTCTGGTTAGGCTTTGCATTTATTTTAATTACTATTTTTTCATTGGTAATTTCATACAAACAAAAACAAAAAATTTTAGTTAAAGATACTGCTATTATTATGTCTCCTTCGGTTACTGTAAAAAGCTCTCCCGACAAAAGCGGTACAGACTTGTTTGTAATTCATGAAGGAACAAAAGTTTGGATACAAGACCATATTGGAGAATGGAAAGAGATAAAATTAAGCGACGGAAGTAAAGGTTGGCTCAAAGTAGAAAATATTGAAGAGATTTGAGGTTTGAAACTATGCCTTCGGCAGGTAAACTTAAAATAATAGAACATAGATTCAATAAATTGAATACACAGATGATACAGAACCTCGCAGATTTCCTTTTTCATTAGTATTGTGAGGTAGCAGCAGGCAGTATCTTATAATTTTTTTTAATTTAATACTAAAAACTTTACGTCTTCGAGCCTCGGCGTTATAAAAAAATAATATCATAAAAGAAATCAGTTAAAAAATAAATAATATCATTTCAACATTTCGCTATTTAGTATTTCCAAAGAATCATTCTATATTAACCTTTATTTTATAAAATTTAGTTCATTTTATTGGAAAGAGGCTTTAAGATTTCTTATATTATCATGCCGAAAGCATTATGAATAGGTTTGCATATCGGTTATATTTGATTTTTAACTTTTTAAAAAATAATCTTATGAAACCAGTAAAAGGACTTTTCCCACTTGCAACATGGCTTATGCGTTTTGCAGTGGTATTTTTTGTTTTAATTGCTTATTGGGAAACAATGGCCGCTTTTAATTTTAAAAGTGTAATGTTTTACATCTCTGCTGTTTATGTGATTTTTTCTGTTTTACTGTTCATTGGCGGATTTTTAGCAAAAAACAGTTTAACAGTTATTTCCTCTCTATTTCTTATCCTGGTAACAGGATATCATGCATTTATTAATTTGGGGGCTAAACTCGATCATAATTTTGCCGTTTACGTAGTTTTAGGCTCCATATTCGTATACTTTTTTACAGCTGGCAATAAACACTAAATGGTTATTTTATGAGTGATAGAAACAAAAGATATACCCGAAGGCATTTTTTACAGGATGTTGCTTACGGCGGCGGTGGACTTATCATTTTAGGAACATTAGGTTTTAGAATATTTCAGGATAAGGAAAAAAAGCTGATAAAAGCCATTTCTGTTGATTTTGAAAAATGTTCCGGATGCCGTACTTGCGAAAGTGCATGTTCGGCATTTAACCACAAAGAGGTTATAGATGGTGAAGAAGTATTTGGATTAGGAAATCCTCATTATTCTAATATTAAAGTTTATCATTATAATCCTGATGTTGACATACCGAGCACATGCGCTATCTGTCCTGATGCTCCATGTATTGAAGCCTGTCCAGTGGCACCAGATCTAACTACAGGACGTAAGGCATTGTATCGCGACCCGGAAACAATGACGATAAAAAACGATATTGAACGGTGTGTTGGTTGTAAGCAATGTGCTAAAGCCTGTGAAAATTTGCGAGGCGGAATCATTCATCCTAATCCGGAAACCAATAAACCCGAACGTATCTGTACACTTTGTAATGGAGACCCTCAGTGTGTAAAACATTGTCCGTTTGATGCGCTGGCCTACATTGAAATGCCCAAAGACAGGGATCTTGACAATCTGTCTCCTGAAGTAATTGCCAAAAGGCTGATAGAGAAATTTTATGAAATAAAAGTTTAGAAATATGACAGTTAAAGGATATTACGGAAAATTACTCGATATTAACCTTTCCACAGGAGAAATAAAGAAGACTCAAATTCCGGAGGAAGATATTAAACATTTTATTGGCGGACGTGGGTTAGGAACCAAAATATTATGGGATAAGCTACCTAAAGCAGGTACCGATCCGCTTTCTCCCGATAATGCATTATTGTTTATGCCCGGTCCTTTTTCGGGTCTACCCATTCCTTCTTCATCGCGAACCTGTGTTGTAACAAAATCGCCACGTACTTCTCCGGTTAATTCAAAGCACGAGCATGGTTCAACGGTTAGTTATTCCAATATGGGTGGATTTTTTGGCCCTGAAATCAGGTATGCCGGATACGATGGTATTTGTATTACAGGGGAAGCTGAAAAACCAGTATACATTAAGATTACTGATGATGATGTCGAGATTTGTGATGCCACAAAATTTTGGGGCATGGGAACCGATGAATTCGATAAAGTTTTTGTTGATGAACTGGGCGATCGAAAATATGAAAGTTGTTACATTGGCCAGGCAGGTGAAAACCTGGTACCCATGGCATGCATCATAAATACTGCTGCTCGTGCTGCCGGTCGTGGTGGTACGGGATGTGTTATGGGTTCCAAAAATTTAAAAGCTGTAGCTGTGAAAGGCACAAAAATGCCTAACCTGGGTGATCATAAAGGATACCTGGATTTATTGGATAAAATACGCACTTCGTTTAAAGTAAATAACCAGGGCGTTGAAAGATGGCGTAATGGAGGAACAACTGGTGCTTTGGAAAGTTCAAGCAAAAATGGAACACAGGCTGTAAAAAATTACAGTGAAGGAACATTTGCCGAGATTGAAAAAATTGGAACCGAAGCGAATCGAAAAAAAGTATGGAAACGCGATTTTGCTTGTTTTTCATGCCATCTGGCTTGCAAAAAAAGTGGTTTGGCAAAAGGAGCATATGGAGTGATGGTGCACGATGGCCCTGAATATGAAACAGGAACCATGATGGGTGCCAACCTGATGATTTCTGATTTATCGGGCTTACATAAGCTCATTGTACTTGGCGATGATTACGGTATTGATATTATTTCTGCCGGAAATGCCATTGGTTTTTTAATGGAGGCATACGAGAAAAAATTGATCGATATTGATTTTCTCGATGGTATAGATTTAACTTGGGGAAATGTAGATGCTGCTCTTGAAATGCTTCATAAGATGTCTAAACGTGAAGGTGTAGGTGATATAGCTTGTCGAGGAGTTAAATATCTTGCCAATGAAATTGGCGGCGATGCGCATAAATTTGCTATTCATGTTAAAGGCCATGAACTGGCCGCCTGGAATATGCCTGTTAATTCTGACATGTGGTCAATAATATATGCTACGAGTAATCGCGGTGCCTGTCATATGAATGGTGGATCGCCTGACAGACAGGATCAGACAGCGCTTCGTGACTCTGTTGCAGCATGTAGCTTTGCGAGCAGCTGGTATCGCGATGACGTTAGTTATGCTAAATTCATGAGCGCTATTACAGGACTGGAATGGACCGAAGAGGAATTTGCTAAAGCAGGAACCCGTATTTTTACCCTGGAGAAAATGTTTAATTACCGCGAAGGTTTCGATAGAAATGATGATACAATACCTCCTAAGTTTTTCGAAAATAAATTTACTTTTGGCGAACATAAAGGCGCTATTGTTAATAAAAATGATTTTGAAAATAATTTAACAAATTATTACAAAGAACGAAAGTGGGATGTTAATACATCAAAACCTAAGGAAGAAACTTTAAAAGAGTTAAATCTTGATTTTACAGTTTAATAAGTATGAATATGACATAAAAAACGCTACGGAAATTTTGCATATTTCCGTAGCGTTTTTTTATTGAAGAGCATGTTCAGCTAAATCAAAAACATTAAAGAAACTTAAATCAATACTAAATCGTATTCGGTCGTAAAATTTATTATAAACATCGTTACTGTAAGTTTTTAGCTGATCTGAAATAAGTAGTGGTAATGATATTATAATTGTTTTACCAGCAAAACGATACTGAATACCACACTCCCAGGCTAGTAAGGAAGAATTTTTATATCCGGCATAATAATCAGGAGAACCAATAGCTGCTAAATTACCATAAATATGAAAATCCAGTATTTGTGGTAAATAAGGTATTGCTATTGTTGTATTAAGCGACACGATCCAGTCGGATGTAGTAAAATGGGGTGCGTAAGTAATAAAACCTCCATCACCGTTTACATATTGCTTGCCCAGGAAGTTTGAACCTGCAGGATCTTCAAAACGGCCAATAAATAAATTTTCATACGTGTAATCCGCTGTTCCCGAAATACTGTTAAGACCGTAATTATAAACCGGAATATAATTGTCAGTTGTATAAAGGAAAGCTCCTGCAAATAGCCGCGTAGTTATCATTTTATTTCTTTTGTAACTCCAGTCATAATTGAAATCAACATTTGCTTTTAAAAAGTCAGGATTATACTGAGCTGTAGCGTTGAAAGAATAAGGGTTAAATAAATGATTTCGATAAAGATACTCTAAACTGATAAAGGTATTTAAATCAGGATTTTTGCCCTGTATAATGTCATTAATATCATCCGCAAGGATACCACTTAAAATAATATTATTTTTGATTTTGTTTTTAGGATTGCTCTTACTTAAATGAAAATTGATTTGAACATTCAGTTGATGAAAATTATCATCGGAGGCATTACTAAAAGCATAACGTTTACCCGACAGGCCAAGAGTTATTTCCCTAAAAACAGATTCATAAGGAAGAATATGATATTCGATATTTCCATATCCTGCTAAATTATTATTTCCAAATCCATACATTGGTATTAATTGATATTCGAACTTATTGCGAGGTATGAATGAATTGTAAAAAAGCATGCCCAACATATAATTATTGTATTGATTCCAGCCCATTGCCGGTATAAAGTAGAAATTGGTTTTATCTGTATTTTCTAAAATCCCTGCCAACTGAAAATGGATGGGTTCAGTTTTCCTGAATAGCCCTTTTTTTCTAATATAGTTATTATGGGTATACATTTCGGGCATTCTGTATTCGGGATCAATTTTTAGATAGTCGAAACCATCGTTTTCAGGTAGCGTTAATGTTTTTTTACCATCAAATCCTTCGTACCACTGGGTAAATAACACATTTCCGTTATTTATTGCTGTCACCGGGAACGGTGCATTGATCATACCTGTATTTTTAACTTTAAGCTGATTATTTTTTAAGCCTGTAATTTTATAATCCAGTTTTTTGGTTGTGCCTAACAAATCATCAAAAAGCCAGCTTAAGTCTTTTCCACTTCCATTTTCAAATGCTTTTCTTATATCATCAGGGTAGGGATGTTTAAATTTCCATTCATCATAGAAATCCTGCATAATGGCATTAAATTTATCTTCTCCAAGGTAAGCGTGTAGATGATCAAAAATTAATGATACCTTATGATACACAATTTGTCCGTAATTATTGGGAGTATATTTTATTGAATGTAAATTGGCAGGCTGGTCAATGTTGTATCTTGCGGTCATTATATATGAAAGCCGGTGCATAGCTTTGTAAGGCAGATGATCAACATTTAACAGTTTAGCCTGTTTTTCGGTCAAGGCCATCCGGTATAATTTATCATTTCCTTTATATTTTTCTTTCATATAGCGGGCTTCGCTAAAACTGTTAATTCCTTCATCCATCCACGGAAAGTCTCTTTCATTAAAACCCAGTATTCCGTAAAACCAATTATGGCCTACTTCGTGCATAATAACCATTTCTAATGGCAAATCTCTTCCGGAATTGCCGATTACAGTTATCATAGGATATTCCATTCCACTTCCGGCACTAATCGATGAATGTACAGCTGTACAATTATTGTAAGGGTAATCGCCATACCAAAGTGAATAATAATATAGCGCGTCTCCAATGTATTCGATCGATCGTTGCCATAAATCGGCTTCTCTATTTAAAAACATAGACCAGCATGTTACTTTTTTACCGGTATTTGGCATTTCACGTTCTCCTTTTATTACATGGAAACGCTTATCGGCAAACCAGGCAAAATCGTGAATATTGTTTTGTTTATACTGAATGGTTTTTAGGACTGTATCCGATTTGGGAATTGCAAGGTCTGTTTTGTCAAACTCTTTAATCTGAGCAGTTTGTTCAGCTTTTTTATTTAACCAATCCATCTCTTCGGGTGTTTGTAAATTACCAGTTGCGCCAACAACATAGTTTTTGGGTAAAGTAATCGATACATCGAAAGAGCCAAATTCAGAATAAAATTCTCCGATGGTAAGATAAGGCATTGGATGCCATCCATAAATGTCGTAAACCGCTGGTTTTGGATACCATTGTGTTATCTGATATGATTCTCTACCATGGCCAAGCCTCGAAATGGAACTGTGAGGAATTTTAACATAAAAAGGCGTGGTAATGGTTATTTTTTCCCCAGGCAGTAAAGATTGGTTAAGATATAATTTGCAAATATCAATGTGCTCACTATCATATTCCCATTCTGCAGGCTCACCATTGATCTTAAAGTCCAATGAGTCGATATAGCCGGTTAAATTTTTATTTTCGAACCATCGATATGGATTGGTTTCCATCTTTTGTTTTGCCAGGGCAGTATTACCATTTTTATATGCATTAGGCCATAAATGAAAATAGATAAAATCTAGCTCATCGGGTGAATTATTGATATATTCTATCTCCTCAAATGCTCTTAAGCTATGTGTTTTATCATCTAGTGCCACATTAATTGTGTAATTCACTTCTTGTTGAAAATATTTTTGTGAATAAGATGTATATGCCAGAATTATTAAGATTGATATTAAAAACAAGGATTTGAAAATTCTCATAATATCTTTTTAAGCTTTAAAAATTAAAATAAAATTAGTGATTAATTTTAATAACAATCCTGTTTTGAAGTATTTCTTTTGTTAATTTTGTAAAAAATAAAAAACAGAACTCATCCCGATAGCTTTAGGGGCTCAGAACTCAGAACTCAGAACTCAGAACTCAAAACTCACATATATGTCAGACGATAAGAAAATAATATTTTCAATGTATAAGGTAAGCAAGACTTACCCGCCCAATAAAACTGTAATTAAAGATATCAGCCTTTCGTTTTATCTGGGAGCTAAAATTGGAATCATTGGGTTGAACGGAAGCGGAAAATCAACGCTGTTGCGAATTATTGCTGGTGTAGATAAGTCCTTTAATGGAGAGCTTGTTTTTTCGCCAGGTTATTCAGTAGGGCTTTTAGAACAGGAACCAAAGCTTGATGAAAGCAAAACAGTAAAAGAGGTGGTAATGGAAGGTGTTCAGGAAGTTGCCGATGTGTTAAATAAATACGAAGAGGTAAATAAAAAGTTCGAATTACCCGAAATATATGAGAATCCCGATGCCATGGACAAATTAATGGCTGAGCAGGCTGCATTACAGGAGAAAATTGATCAGCTTGATGCTTGGAATATTGATACAAAGCTGAACCGAGCCATGGATACTTTGCAATGTCCGCCTGACGACCAGCCGGTAAGTGAACTTTCTGGTGGCGAAAGAAGACGCGTTGCTCTTTGCAGGTTACTACTCCAGGAACCCGATGTTTTATTGCTCGACGAGCCTACAAACCACCTCGATGCTGAAAGTATGCATTGGCTCGAGCAGCATTTACAGCAATACAAAGGAACCGTTATTTGTATAACCCACGATCGCTATTTTTTGGATAATGTAGCTGGTTGGATTCTGGAACTAGACCGTGGCGAGGGAATTCCATGGAAAGGAAATTATACCTCGTGGCTTGAGCAAAAGTCAAAACGGCTCGAAATGGAAGAAAAAACAGCTTCTAAACGAAGAAAAACGCTTGAGCGTGAGCTGGAATGGGTCCGTATGGCTCCAAAAGCAAGGCATGCTAAATCGAAAGCCCGTTTATCGGCATATGATAAAATGCTTAACGAAGATGTTAAACAAAAAGAAGAACGTCTTGAAATTTACATTCCCAACGGGCCCCGCTTAGGTGATAAAGTGATTGAGATGGATGGTGTTACCAAAGGATATGGTGATCGATTATTAATTAACGACTTGACTTTTAGCCTTCCACCAGCCGGAATTATTGGTGTGATTGGACCAAACGGTGCCGGTAAAACAACCCTCTTCAGAATGATTATGGAACAGGAAACTCCTGATGCTGGGGAAATTGAAATTGGAGAATCCGTAAAAATTAGTTATGTAGATCAAACCCACAAAGTAATCGATCCTGAGAAATCTGTTTACGAAGTAATATCTGACGGACAAGAGAATATGAAGTTAGGAAGCCGTACCGTAAATTCTCGTGCTTATGTTGCCCGTTTTAATTTTACCGGTGCCGATCAGGAGAAAAAATGTGGTGTTTTATCTGGTGGAGAGCGTAACCGCTTGCACCTGGCTTTGGCTTTAAAAGCAGAGGGTAATGTCTTGTTGCTGGATGAGCCCACCAACGATATTGATGTTAATACTTTGCGTGCTCTGGAAGAAGGATTGGATAATTTTGCGGGTTGTGCTGTCGTTATCAGCCACGACCGTTGGTTCCTTGACCGTATTGCTACACATATATTGGCATATGAAGGAGAAGGGCATGTTCATTTCTTCGAAGGATCATTTTCAGAATATGAAGAAAACAGAAGAAAACGATTGGGAACTGATGCTCCGAAACGTTTTAAGTATAAAAAACTGACCAAATAATTATTTTTGAGTTAAAATTAGTCAGTTGTAGCTACTAATTTTTTAGCTGGTTTTATCAAAATACTCATAATAGCTGCTTGTTCAAATTCAATACTTTTAATTGATTTATATCTAAAGTTTATATCTTTTAAAAGAAAATCATCTTTATTAAAATGAGCTTCTACCTCTTGGGTAATATATATATATTTGTTTTGATTCTCAGCTAATGATGCAATTTCATTATTGTGCTTTGAAAATAAAATACCATCTTTATCTAAATAAAACCCTTCATCCGCCTTATCAAATGATGATTTGGTTAACCAAAATTTTGGTTTTTCTTTATACGGAGCACTATTGGTTGGGCAAAAAGTTTCACAGTTTCCACATTCGTTGCAAAAGTTAGCGATATTTAAAATTTGATATTTCTGATTGACTTCGAATAAACCTTCGTTTTCAATTTCTATTTCACCATTTTCCTGTTGAATTACTTTTTGAAGATAATACGAAACAGGCTCTATATCATAGGAATAGTTTGCAAAGTTAGGACAAACGGTTGTGCAAATATTACAAATTTCATCGCAATATAAACAACGGCCGGCTTCGTTTACAATAGTTTCCTTATTTAATGTTTCATTTACCAGTTTAAAATTTTGGCGGTCGCTTAGTTCTAATTCTTTTATTTTTGGTGCAAAATGTCTTTGGGCTCTTTTGAGTATCAGCTCTTTTTTATTATGCGATTTTCTGTTACCGGGTTTTGAAATATTAAAATCGACCGATGCTTTTTGCATGATTTTTTCTGCTATTTTTCTTCCATCGCCAATAGCTTTAATGGCTGTAGCTCCTCCGCGTAAAGCGTCTCCACCTATAAAAACATTTTTTATTTGTGTTTGATAATTTTCAGGTTCTGTTTGTAATAATTTGGTGTCAATAAAATCAATATCAAGGCGCTGGCCAATAGCCGGAATAATTGTATCGCAAGGAATTTCAAATTCAGAACCTTTAACTTTAGCCGGTCTGGGCCTTCCGGAATCATCAGTTACTTTTAACTCCATTTTACTACAAAGCAGCGCTTTAACATGCCCGTTTTCGCTGATAATTTTTTCAGGTCCGGATAGTTCAATAATTTCCATACCTTCTTCCATAACAGCTTTTATTTCACCCTGGTCGGCCGGCATTTCATTGATTGTACGGCGGTAAACGATAGTTATTTTTCCGTCTTTTCCAACCAGGCGGTAGGCTGTACGGGCGGCATCCATTGCTGTATTGCCACCACCAATAATCATAACATTTTTGCCAATGCCTGTTTCTTCGCCTTTTTTTGCTTGCAATAAAAAGTGCAATGAATCTAACACGCCTTTTGAATCAATTCCTTCCAAATGAAAAGGAGTTGAGCGCTGGGCTCCAACGCCTACAAAAACATAACTGTACTCATTTTTAAGCTGATTAAATTTAGCGGCATCAATTTTGGTATTGGAATGGATTTCTACTTCCAAATCAGTTACCCTTTCAAAATCTTTTTCGATGGCCTCATTAGTTAATCTAAACCCCGGAATGGCATACTGCACCATTCCGCCGGCTTTTGAATGTGCATCAAAAATTTCTACTGAAAATCCTGCCAAAGCCAGGTAATATGCACATGATAATCCCGCAGGACCGGCGCCAATAACTGCAACCTTTATGTTATTCTTCTTTACAGGTGTTAATTTAACTTCATCCTGTTCAGAGATAAATCGTTTTACTTCGCGAATTAAAAGTGAATTATCGTAATTTACCCGTGTACATTTATTTTGGCACAGATGGTCGCATACCATTCCCGTAATGGCAGGAAACGGATTGGTTTTTAAGATTACTTCATAAGCTTTGTTGAACTGCTCGTTAGCAGTATAATATATGTAGTCAGGAATATCCTGATGGGTTGCACAAGTATCTTTGCAAGGTGCAGAAATACAATCAAAATAACTTAAACTGCGTTCGGTTTTAATGTCGGGGTATTGTATTGTTTTTCGTTTATAAAAATTTGAATCTAATACTTTTTCTGCATAGCGGTTTAAATTGTTTAATGCGATTTCTTTTGTAATCTTTTGGAGATTAATAGATTTCAACTCATCAAAATATTGTTTTAAGCGCATGTAGCCGCCGGGTTTCAGTAAATCAGTAGATACAGTGACCGTTTTAAAACCGCAGGATAAAATATCCGAAACATTAAATGCATGAGCACCACCTGAAAATGAAAGCTGCAATTTTCCGTTAAAATCGTTTTGTAGTTTTTTTGCAACATTAATTGATATTGGATGTAAAGCTCTGCCACTCATATACATCATATCTATTTCACTACCAAATACTGATTTGAAATTTTTTGTTTCCAACGTATTGGTTAGCTTTAATCCAAATTGAAGGTTTTTATTTTTTGCGATTTTTTGTAATGATTGGATAATTTTCAACGCATCATTGTATTTTAAATCATGCTCAAAAGCAATATCCGGAACTCTGGTTTTAAAATTCAATTGATCATTCAAAATTTTTCTTAATTCTTCAGCACCAAGTAATGTTGGATTAAATTTTACATAAGTATGCAGATTTTTTTCCTGTAAAAGATATCGGGCAATGTCTTCTATTTCGTTAGCCGGACATCCATGCATGGTTGATAAAGTAACATTATTTGATATTTGTGATGGGATTTCAATGGTGTCAATCTCTGGATATATGGCTTTTAACTGGTTTTTCTTTTCTTCCAGTTCATAGGAGCAGTCGTTCATTTTTTCAAAAAACCACTGTACATTATCATTTAAAATTCCTTCCAGGTTGTACCCAACGCTCATATTAAAGATGGTGGCAACATCTTTATCCCAACCAAATTTATGATTCAGGATATGAATGGTAATCCATGCATTCAGGTATTCATGAAAGCTCTCTTCAATTTTCAGTTCCTGCGACCATTCACAATTATAACCTTCGTCCTGCATATCGATGCAAGGTTTGGCAATATCTAATTCATCAAGCGTTTGAATGGTTTTTAATTCGATATACCGAGCACCCATAAGCCATGCTGCAACAATATTCTGTGCCATTTGTGTATGCGGGCCTGCCGCAACTCCTATTGGAGTATCAATAAGCTGATTAAACTCGGTGGTTTGGAATTGGATGTTTTTTGCAGGATTAAAAAACAGTTCATCAGGGATTCCGAAAATACTTTTTTCTGTTTCGTATTCATTAAGAATAATTTGCAAAAGATGTTTTATTTTGATAGGAGAAAAATGATCGGACATAGTTTTATGATTGTGTGTTAAGAATTTAAAATTTTGAGTTTTAACAAATTTACGCAAATCAGCCCATATTGTTAAATTTCTGCTATATTTATAAATCATTTTAGGCAAAAATGCATCCAAACGATACAATAAGAAAAGATTTTTCTGTTATTATATTGGCAGCTGGCAATTCTTCAAGAATGGGATTTCCAAAACTTGCTTTAAAGTATAGCGAGTCACAAACATTTATTGAACATATCGCAGATGAGTATGACAGGTTTGGA
The DNA here is from genome assembly GCA_964606845.1 of uncultured Bacteroidales bacterium. Classification (GTDB taxonomy): domain Bacteria; phylum Bacteroidota; class Bacteroidia; order Bacteroidales; family UBA12077; genus UBA12077. The sequence goes on along the minus strand of CAZSIC010000003.1, from coordinate 25,032 downwards.
TGTGCTGAGATTATTCTGGTGGTAAATGTTGATAATTATAAATATTTGAAAGATAAGAAGCTGCAATTCCCGGAAAAAGTAAAAATCGTGGTTAACGAACATCCTGAATGGCACAGATTTTATTCTTTAAAAACAGGGGTTTATGCATTAAGTAAAAAACGCAAAGTTTTTGTTCATCATGTTGATAATCCTTTTGTTAATTATAATGTATTGTATGGATTATTAAATAATACTGCAAACGCTGATTATATTTACCCGGAATATAGCGGGAGGGGAGGACATCCCATTTTATTATCGGAAAAAGTTATTAATGATATAACTGGCAGACAGGAGAATCAGATTCATCTGAAAGAATTTTTAAATCATTATCATAAAAAAAAGGTTAAGGTTTTTGATGAGAGTGTATTGATTAATATTAATACCGTGATTGACTATAAGAAGTATTTTAATTGGATTGAATATAGTGATGAATAGAATTGCTGATACTCTCAAAATCCTTTTCCGAAATATCAAAAACATGGTAATTTTCAATTTCCCATTTTTCAATCACTTTTTCTACAAAACGATCACGAATAACCAATAAAACATGGTTTTGAGAATTACGAATCAGCTCTTCGATATTTTTTGCCCAGCCCTTATTCTCTAATTCGAACCTTCCGACTTCGTCAATTATTACAATTCGTGTATTTATATTGCTTGATTTTTTTATTGCTTTAACTCCTTTTTGTAAACCCTGCAAATTAATGTTGAATCGTCCTATTTTTAAACTATTATCCGCAGAGTTATTGCGCAAGAAGATCTCTCTTTTGTTGGTGTTGATATCAATAATATCATAACCTACGGTTGTTTCGCCTTCCATAACCCTGGGAGAATATATTCCACCAACGGCAATACCTTTTAACTGAAAATTTTCAACAATTTTTTGAATAAAAGTGGTTTTGCCCTGCCCGATGCTACCGGTAATAATAAATACTTTTTGGCTGAAGTTCATTTTTAGTTTTAATTCATTTAATTTCCATTCTGCTTGTGCAATTATTTGGTTGAGTATTGTTACCGGTTTTTTTAGAATGATTTTAACATCGGGCAAAGAAGAGATTGTTTCCGGGAGGCTGCTAAATGCAAGCTCAAGTGCCATTGGCAATTGCTTAAAGGATGATTTTAAAAAGAAATTACGGATTATAGGATTGTACAATTCAGTTCCTAATACCGAAAACCCGATAATGATGATTACAGCCCTGAAATTCATTTGTAATCCTATTAATAATCCACTTTCCAAACTCATGGACTGAATTTTGGTAAAAACAAAAGCCGCAACCATGGTAATAATGAAAAAGTAAATCCAGAATTTAGATTGAGTTAATTTGCGCAGTGCACGTTTGTATCTAATTAACCAAATCGAAACAAATCCAATGATAGAAATGCTCCAAAAAGGCCATGATGTGTAATTGATTAAAACCAGACCACTTGCCATTAATACCAGGTTAGCTGTTAACCATATCAGAGAATAGTTAAAATCAGGATTTTTAGTTTCAAGCTTTTGACTTGCCTGATTGAACTTTTGAATTGCTTTAAAATCTTTATTTGCTTTTATGGTTCGGCCGGCTTTTATGCCTATTACGGCAGCCATTAAACCAAACAGGCCATAAAGTGCTAATAGAATTAATATAGGAAGCCATAATGTTTCAAAATATAGGTTAAGTTGATCCTGTGCATACTTAATAAGACTTTTATAAATCTCTACAATATTATAACCATAAAAAATGATATAATTGGTTATTTTTTGAAACAGATTCCACGACATGGCAAACATTGCACCCAATACATATCCTGCTATGGTTCTGCCAAAAATTCTTGTAAAAATTTCGAGAAGTAATCCCTGGCTAAAAATGGCAATCATCGGGCCAAAAATTACAGCACTGGGCGATAATGTTTTCATGATAGCGCAAATTAATCCGGCACGCCAAAACAGCCCTTTTTCTTTCCATGTATAACTAATAGAAATTAACAATATAATTCCTATTGCGGTTAAAATATTTCCACTAAAAGGGATTTTTAAATTGTGTAAAAAACTACCTAAAATAATTTCCGAAGCAGCCCAAAAAGTTCCTGCAATTGAAGCCTTAAGCCATTTTTCACTGATGATGGTATTTTTGTTCATTGATTTTTTATTGGGCATCAAAGATGAAAAAAAAATGATTTACTTTTGGTATAACCGCATTAAAACTTTTTCGGGTGTAAACGGAGCATCAAAATCAATTTTATAATTGGGATTAAACGCTTTTATGGCATCGGCAATAGCGAAGTAGGCTCCAATGCCGTACATAAAGGGTGGTTCGCCAATAGCTTTTGACCGCAATAGTGCTAATTCCGTCCCTTCTGTTTTTAGTGCTTTAATTTCGATATTTTGTGGTACCGAATAAATATCTGGTATTTTATAGGTTGATAAACTATTGGATAATAAACGTCCATCTTTTGCATATGCCAGCTCTTCCATAGTCATCCAGCCAATGCCTTGTACAACGGCGCCTTCTACCTGTCCATTATCGATCGTAGTATTCATACTATTTCCAAAATCATGAACAATTTTAACATCATCAAATTCGTAAGTTCCGCGAATACAGTCCAGCGTTATCGTAACAATGGCTGTTCCATAAACATGATAAGCAAAAGGATGACCTTTTTCCTTGGTTTTATCGAAATAAATGAGTGGAGTGGCATAATGTCCATTCTCGGTTAAATTAACCCGATTTAAAAAGGCAGTTTCGATGAGTTGTTCCCAAAGAATATTTGTTTTTTTATCTTTCTGAAAGATGATCTCATCTTTTATGGAGATATCATTTGGCTTACAAGACAGCATTTTAGCAGCAGCCTGTTTTAGTCTTTCCAACAAACCGTTACATGCAATACGTAAAGCATTTCCATTTAAATCTGCGCCAGAACTTGCAGCTGTGGGAGAAGTGTTTGCAACACGTGTAGTATTGGTTGATTCTATTTTTATCCGGTTGGTATTGATTGAGAAAACTTTTGCAGCCACCTGAATCATTTTCGTATTAACCCCTTGTCCCATTTCTACAGCACCTGTACTAATACCAACACTACCATCCTGGTAAATATGCACCAGTGCACGTGCTTGGTTCATAGGAGTTTTAGTAAATGAAATACCAAAACATACAGGCATAATAGCCATCCCTTTTTTATAATTGCTGTTTTTTGCATTAAAAATTTCAATTTCCTGCTCAATTTGTTCAATATGGTAGGTTTTATCAGCAACTTGAAAAGTTTTTCCAATATTTACATTTTCGGCTATTTGGCCGTATTGGAACTCATCGTTTTCTTTTAAAAAGTTTATTTCCTGGATAATCCGTTTTGAAATATTTAATTCACAGGCAACTTTGGCAATAGCCGATTCGATGATAAACATTCCCTGTGGAGCTCCAAATCCGCGAAAAGCCGTATTGGGTGGTAAATTCGTTTTACAGCTATAAACAGTAACTTTTGTATTTGGAATAAAATAAGTGTTTGTTGAGTGAAAAAGAGTCCGTTCCAAAATAGCAGGCGACAGGTCGCTTGCACCACCAGCATTTTGATACATGGTAGCCTGAAATGCCAGAATTTTGTAATCTTTCGATAAACCAATTTTAAAATCTGAGCTATATGGATGTCTTTTACCGGTCATCATCATGTCATCGAGCCGGTGGAGTGATATTTTTACCGGTTTTTGTAAATGATATGTTGCCAATGCAGCCATACAGGCATAAGCAGTTGCCTGGTCTTCTTTTCCGCCAAAAGCACCACCTAATCTTGCAACATCTACTTCTATACGATGCATTTTTGTGCCTAAAATACGGGCTGCAATTTTTTGAACCAGGGTAGCTCCCTGTGTCGATGAATGAATCTTTATACTTCCATTATCCATCGGGTAAGCATAAGAGCTCTGAGTTTCAATATATAAATGTTCCTGTCCGCCGTTTTCTACCTTTCCTTCAAAAATGTAATCGCATTCTTTCCATTTATCTTTTACATTTCCCATTTTAAAAGTTCTGGGCGGAAAAAGCAATAGACCTTTTTGCTGGGCTTCCCTGGGATTGGTAATTACTTCCCATTGTTCAATTGCAATGTTTATTTTTTTTGCTGCTTTCCGGGCTATTTTTTCACTGCGAGCAACTACAAAAGCAATGGGCTGTCCAATAAAATGTACTTCTTTTTCAGCAAAAAGTGGCTCATCTTGTATAATTCCACCAATCTGGTTTTCTCCCGGTATATCTTTATGGGTAAAGATATATTCTACTCCCTCCTGGGCCAGTGCATCTGAATAATCAAGCTGTAAAATCTTTCCATGTGCTTTGGGCGAAACAAAAACAGCTCCATATAATGTTCCTGTTTGAACGGGGATGTCATCAACATAAACTGATTTGCCTGTAACGTGATTTATTGAGTCTATATTTTTCATAATGATGTATCCTTTAGCTTAGCAATTCTTTTAACGAGATGGTATTCGGGAATAATTTAATAAAATGTGCAAATAGTAATTGACGTAAAAGCAATTTTTTATACTCTTTACTTCCACGAATATCGCTAATAGGAGTAATCTCGTTTTGCATAATTTCATTTGCTTTTATAATGGTGCCATTGGTTAATTGTTTCCCTTTAAAATAGGTTGATGTTTCTTTTAAAAATTTTGGGATGGGAGAGATTCCTCCGGCTGAAATAGAACATTCTTCAATGATATTATTATTTAGCTTAAGGTAAATAGCACAATTTACGCTTGCAATATCCAGGTGTGTCCGTTTGCTAACTTTTTCAAAGTTGAACCTGAATTTTTTTTCAGGAAGGGGTATGCTAACAGCTTCGATAGATTCATCTTCCTGCAGATCAATTTTTTTATAATCTAAAAAGAAATTTTTGAGCGGAATGATCCGTTTCTGACTTTCTTTTTTTAATATAATACTTGCATTTAAAGCAAGAAAAATAATACTTAAATCGCCAATAGGCGAGGCATTTACGATATTTCCCGCTATTGTACTCATATTTCGAATGGGTTCAGATGAAATAAGTTTAAAGTGAGAATCAATTTCCGGAATATATTTTTGTATTATTTTAGATTGCTTGATTTCAGTGGCTGTATTGGCAGCACCAATAATGATATTACTTTTATCCTCTGTAATTTCTTTTAAATCATTTCTATTGTAAAAAAAAGCAAGCTCTTTTTCGGCTATTTCTTCTGGTTTTTGAACCATTAGATCGGTTCCGCCGGCAATAATTTGCCCTTTGTAAACATCTTTTTGTTGAGGAATATCCTTAAGCCTATCAGCAATTTCCATGAAATATGCAGGTAGAAAATTATGATTAACCATCCAATTTACAGGGTCTTGAATATCTTTGTCTTTAAGTAACGTGTTAATATCTTTGGCTGCTTTTTCTATTGATTTATAGCCGGTACAACGGCAAATATTACCACTAATAGACGCGATTGTTTTATCATTATCTGATTTTTGATAGGAAAGTCCATGTGCGGATAATGACATAATAAAGCCTGTAGTACAAAAACCACACTGGGTTGCTGAATGGTTAATCATCGTTTTTTGGATCGGGGATAAATCTTTTAGATTAATTCCTTCGATGGTTACAATATGTTTTCCCTGAGCATTACCCAAAGGTGTTAAACACGATACAATGCTTTTGTAATGTACCTTTCCGTTAATCAGTGTTCCTTCTAAAACAGTGCAGGCGCCGCAATCGCCTTCGCGGCAGCCAATTTTTGTACCCGGCAAATGCATTTCGTACCTTATATAATCAAGCAGACTGGTACCTGGATGCTTATGGGCTTTTTTGGTTTTATTATTAAGAATAAAGGTAATCATAGTTCACATTTTTGTCTTAGAATAAGTGAAGCAATATATTAACTTAGCGTAAAATGGTTTTGTTTAATCATTAAATGATTTCTTTACTGGCTAAAAGTAATATACAGTATAAAATTATGAAAATTTATTGAACCCGTTAACTTTTCTTTAATTTTAGGTGGTTGTTCTATTTTTTGTGAAGTATTTTTTAAATTTTTCTGCAATAAAAAAACTAATAGAAAATTAGTTAAAATATTATGTAAGAAAAAAAGCTCCCGAAGGAGCCCTTAACTTAAACTTTTAACTTTTTTTCGATTGATTCTATCTGTCCTTTAAAGCGTTTATCGGTATCCATTAAGTTATTTACTGTTTTACAGGCGTGCAATACCGTTGCGTGGTCTTTACCTCCGATCAGGGCACCAATTGATGCCAGCGATGATTTGGTTAATGTTTTGGAAAAGTACATGGCAATTTGCCGTGCCTGAACAATTTCTCTTTTTCGTGTTTTTGATTGTAACAAATCGGGCGAAAGATTAAAATAGTCGCAAACCACTTTTTGGATATAATCAACAGATATTTCTTTTTTAGAATTTTTAACCAGCCTGTCGATCATCATTTTTGCCAGTTCTAATGTAATTTCTTTTCTATTTAGCGTAGACTGGGCTAATAATGAAATAAGCGCACCTTCAAGTTCTCTAATATTTGAGGTAATATGCGATCCAATGTAATCAATGACTTCATCGGAGATATCAATTCCGTCGTGGTAAATTTTTTGTTTTAAGATTGCGATTCGTGTTTCATAATCGGGCGACTGTAAATCGGCAGATAATCCCCATTTGAATCGCGAAAGTAAACGTTGTTCCATTCCCTGCATTTCAACAGGTGGCTTGTCTGATGTTAAAATTAATTGTTTTCCAGACTGATGCAAATGATTGAAGATGTGGAAAAAGATATCCTGTGTTTTTTCTTTTCCTGCAAATTCGTGAACATCATCGATAATAAGCACGTCAATCATTTGATAAAAATGCAGGAAGTCGTTTTTATTGTTATTTCTTACCGATTCAACAAATTGAGTTTGAAATTTATTGGCATTAACGTAGAGTACTGTTTTTTCAGGAAATTTTTCTTTTACTTTTATTCCAATCGCTTGAGAAAGATGTGTTTTTCCTAATCCTGATTCACCATAAAGGAAAAGTGGGTTAAATGCTGTTCCTCCGGGATTTTCACTAACAGCGTTTCCTGCCGATCTTGCCAGCCGGTTGCATTCACCTTCAACAAAATTAGAAAAGCTGTTATCAGGATTCAGCATTGGATCCACATGGAGCTTTTTAATACCCGGAATAATAAACGGGTTTTTTATCGATTGCTCTTCGGTATTTAGAGGCACCGATACTGGCTTATTTTTAAGATCAGTTTTATAATTTGTTGGAAATTTGACAGTAAATGGTTTATTGTTAGAGTATAAGCTGTTTTCCATAACAACACTATACTCTAATTTAGCATTGTTACCTAGTTCTTTGTGGAGCGTCTTTCTCAAAATGTCGATGTACTGTTCTTCGAGATACTCATAAAAAAAGGGACTTGGCACCTGAATAGTTAAAACGCTCTCATTTAATTTAAGAGGTACAATAGGTTCAAACCATGTTCTAAAACTAATTGAAGGTACATTGTCTTTAATAATTTTTAAGCAATTGTCCCAAACTTCCTGATGTCTTTTATTATCCATTTAACTCTCAGTGATTTTAATAATTCCACTACTTCTTTAATTGCTATAACAAATTTGTGAAAAAAAACATGAAAAAAAAATTTAAAATCTATTGTATTTCTCAATATAATTATATCCAATTTTATATCAACTGTTTAAATTTTAAAAAAAAATAATATTTTTTTAAGTAGTTGAAAATGAGAAAACTATCTAATTTATGTGTTAATAAATTGTTAATTAATTATTTAATAAAAATTAACTAAAGAATAATATTAGAAATATTTTTTTAATCCTATTTTTTTTAAAAAAAGATGGAATTTTTATTTAGTCTAATCTAATAGTAGATTATTTCATCTGTTATTTTTTATCTTTTTTTCCAAACAAAGAAAAGTGTACATATCGCTTAGGATTCTCATTTAGATCAATAACCAGGCTATCTAAATCGGCTGCAAGATTGTTAAGGTTTACATAAAGTGAGTCATTATTTAACAACATTCCAATGGTGCCTTCGCCCTGATTAATTTTAGCGGATATTTGGCTAAACTCGGCAAGCGTTTTATTCGCATTTAGCAGGGTTGATTTAATATTTGCCTGGTTTAAAGAATCACTGATATTTGAAAAATTTTCAAGTATTGTAGTAATTTGCTCGTTATTATTTTTAAGATTGCCAGAAATGGATTCTACATTGGCTAAAATATTCGAAAGGCGTACTTTTTCAGATTCAACTAAACCTTCCAGTTCATCTGATATTTGATGAATATTATCCAAAGATTTTTTAAGATTATCTCTCCGTGTATTGTCAAAGATGGCTAATACTGAATCCATAGAAACAACAAGGTTTTCGATTTTATTTTTAATTGGCAGCAGTTCTTCGCTCAAACTGGACATTAAATCTTTTTCAAGAATACCGGGAATGGTATCACCTGACTGATAGAAATTTTGAGAATCGGAAAAGATAATTTTAATGGCTTTACCTGCAATTAATGTTTCGGGATATATAACAGCATTGGAATTGTGTGGTAGTTTGACATCTTTCTTAGCCGAAAAGCGAACAACAATTTTGCTTCTGTCATTTTCATGAAATTTAATTGATTCAACTACTCCTATCTTATAGCCGCTTAAATGTACAGGACTGGCTTCTTCTAAGCCGTCAATATGTTCATATACAGCATAATAGTGATTGCTTGAAGATAATATGTTTTTACCTTTTAAAAAATTATACCCCCAAATAAAAAAGGCTATCGTAATAACTACTGCAATTCCTATTTTTGTTTCTTTCCTGATTTTCATTTTTATTCTTTATTTAAAATTTTAAATGCTTTTTGTAAAGGTATTATATTTCCTGTACTATCTATTGCAATTACAAAAGCATCCGGATACAAGTCTTCAATTTTTTGTTTTAATTTATTAATTTCATCGTAGTCAGTTGCCGATCCAACAGTATATTTATACATCCCATTGTATTTAATTTCTTCAATATTTTCAAGGGTCTTAAAAAATGGATCGGATTTTTCAATTTGATTATGAGCTGATGCAATTTGAATTTTAAAAAAAACAGCACTCTCATCATTTTGTTTTTTTTCCAGAGAATCAATTTTTGTAGTGAATTTACTCTTAGCTTCAATTGCTTGTTTGTAGTTTTTAAAAGCTCTGTATATTGCTGAAGCAATATATTCTTGTCCTTCACGGGACATTAAATATTTTTCTTCTTGTGGATTGGTTAAAAAACCTGCTTCTATTAAAACACTTGGCATTGTAGTTTTCCAGAGCACTAAAAAACCTGCTTGTTTTACCCCTCTACTTTTTCTAAGCGCCTTTGTCTCAAATTCATTTTCTATAAATGCAGCATAATTTAGACTTTGTTCAAGAAAAGTATTTTGAAGAAATGAAAAAATAATATACGATTCTGCAGAATTTGGATCAAAACCTTCGTATTTATTAGTATAATCTTCTTCGTAAAGAATTGCTGCATTTTCTTTTTTTGCTACTTCCAGGTTACCATCAGTTTTATGTATTCCCATGGCGTAAGTTTCAGTACCATAAACTCTTGTGTTTTTATTGCCATTAAGATGTATTGATATAAATATGTCGGCTTTGTTTTTATTGGCAATTTCAGCACGTTCATCCAAAGGAACAAAAACATCTTTGGTTCGTGTGTAAATAACTTTTACATCGGGTAAATTTTCTTCAATATAAGTTCCCAGTTTTAAGGAAATGGCAAGAACAAGATCCTTTTCTTTAGCAATTCTCCCAAGAGCACCTGGATCTCTACCTCCGTGTCCGGGATCAATAACCACCGTTTTTAACGAGTAGCCATTATCATCTTGGGCATAAGTATCTGAGAATAATGCTATAAAAATAATTAATAAAAATATGGTTATTAATTGGTATCTTTTTTGTTTAAAAAAATTAAATATTAAATACCTCTTCATATATAATGTATATAATATTTTAGTTAGTTTTGGAGCTTTAAAGGTAAACTATAATTGGACAAAAATAGTATAATAAAATTGTATTTAAAATTCAGATATTTTGTTTTTTTCCTTTTTCTTTTGGTTTATTTACCAATTATCTCATTATCACAGGAGGATACATTGCAAGTAAATATTCCTGAGAATGATTCTATAATTACTTCAGAACAGGATTTATTCACAAAAGATACAATTTCCAACCCAAAGAGTGATAATGTTATTGAATCACAGGTTATATACAATGCTGAAGATTCAATTGTTTTGTCGCGTGACCAGAAAAAGGTTTATTTATATAAAAAAGCCCAAATAAAATATGGAGATGTTGTTTTAGAGGCTGATTTTATTGAATATGATCAGGAAAAAAATGTCGTTTTTGCCCGTGGAGTTGAGGATAGTACCGGTACGCTGGTTGGAAAACCTGTTTTTACAGAACGAGCAGATAAATTCGAAGCTAAAACCATTAAATACAATTTTAAAACCAAAAAAGGTTATATTGAAGAAGTTTTTACCGAAGAGGAGCAAGGTTATTTACATAGTGAATTAACTAAAAAATTAGATGATAATAATTTTTTGATGAAAAATGGGAAATATACAACGTGCGACAATCCAGAACACCCGCATTTTTATTTATCCATGTCGAAAGCAAAAGTTATTCCGGGCGAAAAAATTATTTCCGGTTATTCCTATCTGGTATTAGCAGATTTACCTTTATATTTTATTGGCATACCCTTCGGTTACTTTCCCAGCCAAAATGAACAATCATCAGGTATAATTATTCCTGCTTATGGAGAAGATAACTCTTTAGGATTCTTTTTGCGTGATGGAGGATATTATTTTGGTATTAGTGACAAAATGGATTTATCTATTACCGGAGAATTTTATTCTTTGGGAACATGGGGTACCGATTTAAATTATCGGTTTAAAAAACGATATAAATTTACCAGTAATTTATCTGCCAGTTATAAAGAAACTGTAAAGAGTGAACAAGGCCTGCCCGATTTTTTTAAATCTAATGATTTTTCAATACGCTGGTCTCACTCGCAAGATCCCAAAGCAAATCCAACAAGTAGCTTTAATGCCAGCGTAAATTTTAGTTCCAGCTCATATGATAAATTACATAGCAGGGATGTGCAAAATTTAAATCGGAATACCAAAAACTCGAGTATTTCATATTCAAAAAGCTGGCCGGGAACTCCTTTTCGATTAAGTGCTGATTTAAGAGGCTCTCAAAATAGTAAAAATCAAAGTGTAGATTTAACCTTGCCTGTAATTACCTTTAATATGAGCAGGCAATATCCTTTCAGAAGAAAAAATCCTACCGGAAAATCACGGTGGTACGAAGATATTGAAGTTCAATACTCATCAAAACTTGAAAATAAAATAAGTACAAAAGACACTTTATTATTTAGCGACACCAAATTTTCTGATTTTAGAAACGGATTTCAACACAATATTCCTGTTAGTACCAATTTTAAATTGTTAAAATATTTTAACTTATCACCACAGGTAAAATATACCGGTATTCTCTATCCAAACTATATTAAAAGATATTGGAACCCTAATTATTATGATGAAAAGACAGACTCTTATGGTAAGGTTATAACAGATACGATTTCGGAGATTAAATATGCACAATTATTTGAACCTTCGGTGTCGTTTAGTGTTGGGCCTAATATTTATGGAATGTTTATGGCTAAAAATCCTGATGCTAAGATTATTGCCATGCGTCATGTATTAACTCCTTCAGCAAGTATATCCTATCGTCCTGATTTAGGAGACATGATTTCGCAGTATTATGGAACTTATGAGATTTTTCAAAATGGAGAATATAAAGAAATTGAATATTCAAAATTTGAAAATGGTTTATATAGGTTTCCTTCGGCACCCGGACAGAGCGGTACAATTTCTTTAGGACTCAACAATAACCTGGAACTGAAAGTAAGAAATGATGAAGATACCACAGGAAATACCAAAAAGGTAAAATTAATCGAAAGTTTACGGTTTTCTTCTGCATATAATATTTTTGCCGATTCTTTAAATTGGAACCCTATTACGATTAGTGGACGTACCTCGGTTTTTGATAATAAAGTGAGAATTAATTTTGGCGCTACAGTCGACCCTTATGCCATAAATGAAAATGGGAATGTTTATAATGCTTTTGAATGGAATAAAAATGGAAATATTGGTAGATTAACAAGAGCTGATTTTAGCTTCGATTTTTCTTTCAAATCATCAAAGAAAGAGCAGGAGCAAAGTTCTTCGGGTAGCGGGCGTAATAAATTTGGTGAGGATTATTATCAAAATATTGAAATGGCCGAACTACAGGAACAAGTGGGTACTTATGTTGATTTTGATATTCCCTGGAATTTTAGTGCGAATTATAAATTTGTTTTTTCTAAACCCAAACACGAATCAAAAATTACTCAAACATTGAGTGTTTCCGGTGATTTTAGCTTAACACCAAAATGGAAAATAAGCTTTAGAACCAACTACGATTTATCAGAAAATGAATTGTCAACTACTTCAATAAATATCCATCGGGATTTACATTGTTGGGAAATGCGATTAAGTTGGATCCCTGTTGGATTACGACAAAGTTATAGCTTCCAGATTAATGTGAAAGCATCAACATTAAAGGATTTCCTAAAACTGCCGAAACGCAAATCATGGTATGATAATTTATAATTGCAGGAGTGCCACAACCCAAAATATTATTATAGCATCAGTAAATTAAATGAATAATATAAATTATAGCATAATGTATTTATTTCGAATATTTTTTTATTTTAAATTTTTGATCCTACTGCGTTACCCAATTTTTTAGTATTGCTGTTCCATATTCTGTCATTACAGATTCAGGATGAAACTGAACCCCTCGAATGTCATACTTTTTATGTTTTAAAGACATGATGTGGTTTTTCATGTCAACTGATGTTATTTCTAACGCATCTGGAAAATTATTTTTACCTACCATCCATGAATGATATCTTCCTGAAATAAATTCGGTGGGTACATTTTTAAAGATATAATCAGCTTGTATAATACGGGTTGGAATCTCTCGCCCATGATTTACTTCTTCCATATTGATTAGATGTGCACCGAAATAATCAGCGATAGCCTGATGCCCCAGGCATACACCTAAAATAGGTTTTGTATTTTTATATTGATAAATGATTTCGTACATTATTTTTACTTCGGAGGGCAATCCCGGGCCGGGAGAAAAAATAATTTTATCAAAATCGTTCAGTTTATTGAGTTGAATTTCATTGTTTCTTTTTACTTCCACTTTCGATGCAAATGGCTCTATGCTATGAACCAGGTTAAATGTAAAAGAATCAAAATTGTCGACAATAAAAATTTTCATGTTAATCATTTTTCTCCCGGTAAAATAAGTTATTTTTACTTATTAAAACCAAACAAACTTTATCATTATGAAAAAAATAATTTATACTGAAAACGCCCCAGAAGCTATTGGACCTTATAGTCAGGCTGTAGAAATTAATGGAAGATTATATATTTCCGGACAGGTACCCATAAATCCTAAAACAGGAGAAATGCCCGAAGGAATAAAAGCTCAAACCGAGCAGGTAATGAAAAATATTGGCGCCATTCTCGAAGCTGCCGGTTACACTTATAATAATGTAGTTAAATCTACTTGTTTATTAAGCGATATGGTAAATTTTAAAGCCATGAACGAAGTTTACGGATCATATTATAAAGAAAATCCTCCTGCTCGTGCTGCATATGGTGTTGTACAATTGCCTCTGGGGGCTTTAATAGAAATTGAAACCATAGCAATAAAATAAATATTTTTACATTTAAGTAAACAAAAAAGCGGTTATCAAGTGACAAACGCTTTTTGAAATTAAAAAAATATTTAATTATTCAGAAACTACATCTAATTCAATTTCTATAATAACATCTTTATGCAATTTAATTGATGCTTTGTATTTACCAACTTCTTTAATTTGGTCTTCGGAAATGGTAATATTTTTACGGTCAATATCAAATCCATCCGCTTTCAGCTTTTCTGCAATTTGAATTGTATTAACAGATCCGAATATCTTACCGGTAGAGCTTGTTTTAGCACCAATAGTAAGGGTTTTATTTTCAAGTTTTTGAGCAATTTCAAGCGCTTGGTTTTTAATTTTTTCTTCTTTATGCGCTCTTTGTTTTTTTATTTCTTCGTGCATTTTTTTTGCCGAAGTGGTTGCTATTACTGCTAATCCGTTTGGTATCAAGAAGTTTCTTGCGTAACCGTCCTTAACGTTTACGATATCATCTTTGTGGCCAAGCTTATTTACGTCCTCTTTAAGAATAATTTCCATTTTTATTTCCTCCGTTTTATTATTTAAGCATATCTGTTACGTAAGGTAGTAGAGCTAAGTGTCGTGCTCTTTTTACTGCTTTAGCAACTTTTCGTTGATACTTTAAAGATGTTCCTGTAATTCTTCTGGGTAAAATTTTACCTTGCTCATTAACAAATTTTTTTAAGAATTCAGGATCTTTGTAATCGATATACTTAATTTTATTTTTCTTAAACCGGCAGTATTTTTTCTTCTTAATCTCTACGGTTGGGGGAGTTAAATATCTAATTTCTGATTGATTCTGTGCCATAGCTTATTCCTCCGATTTTTGTTCTTTTTTACTTCTTTTCTTTTCACTGTATTTAACAGCATACTTATCCATTTTAAATGTTAAAAACCTTATTAGTCGCTCATCACGGCGATATTCGGTTTCAAGTTTTTGGATAAGTTCACCTTCAGCTTTAAATTCAATTAAATAATAGAAACCGGTAGATTTCTTTTGAATTGGATAAGCCAACTTTTTTAAGCCCCAATTTTCTTCGTGCACGATTTCGCCACCGTCATCTTTTAAAATTTTAATAAATTTCTGAACCGTTTCCTTCATCTGGGCTTCAGACAAAACGGGAGTTGTAATGAAAACGGTTTCGTACTGATTCATCATAATTTTTTATTTTTTAGTTTAAATTTATTGAGCTGCAAAATTAACATATTTTTTATTCTGTACAAAGAAATTGTAAGTAAATGAACTTAAAAGTGTTTAAAAATTAATGTTTAAAAAAAGAAAATTACAAAGTGTTCTTTTTATAAAAATTTTACCTTTGTAGTTCATGTCAACAGAATATTAATTATGGAAAATTTTATTGTTTCAGCACGAAAATACAGGCCTTCAACATTTCAATCAGTTGTTGGGCAATCATCAATTACTACTACTTTAAAAAATGCAATAAAAAATAATTATCTGGCACAAGCTTATTTATTTTGCGGCCCCCGAGGAGTAGGAAAAACTACTTGTGCCCGGATTTTTGCTAAAACCATCAATTGCAACAACCTTGATGAAAATGTAGAACCCTGTAATGAATGCGAATCATGTAAAGCTTTTAACGATAACCGATCGTATAATATTCATGAACTGGATGCTGCATCCAATAATTCTGTTGAAGATATAAGACAGTGAATAGAGCAGGTACGAATACCACCGCAAGTAGGAAAATATAGTATTTATATTATTGATGAGGTTCATATGTTATCTGCACAAGCCTTTAATGCTTTTTTAAAAACACTTGAAGAGCCACCTGCTCATGCAGTTTTTATCCTTGCTACAACCGAAAAACATAAGATTATTCCAACCATTCTTTCCCGATGTCAGATTTTTGATTTTAATCGTATCAAAGTAGATGATACCGTACAATATTTAGAACATATTGCAAAAAGTGAAAATATCGATTACGAAACCGATGCATTGAATGTTATTGCTCAAAAAGCCGATGGAGCAATGCGTGATGCACTTTCAATTTTTGATCAGGTGGTAAGTTTTTCGGGTAGTAATATAACCTATCAAAATGTTATTGATAATTTAAATGTACTCGATTATGACTATTACTTCAATCTTACCGATGCATTTTTAAAAAATGAAATATCAAATGCATTGTTGCTTTTTAATGAAATTTTAGATAAAGGGTTCGATGCACACCATTTTATAAATGGGTTAAGCGAACATTTTAGAAACTTATTGGTTTGTCGCGACGAATCAACCTTACAGCTTCTAGAAGTAGGTGCTAACATTCGCGACAGATATAAACAGCAAACCGCTAGTTGTCAACCCGATTTTTTGTTTCATGCGCTTGAAATATCTAATAAATGTGATGTTTCGTATCGGTTAAGCCGTAATAAACGTTTGCATGTTGAACTCGCAATTATTGAGTTGTGTAATATAACACTCGAAAAAAAAAAGCCTGAACTAAACAAATCTGATTCTGATGGACTAAAATTGGAAAAAAGAAATCAGAAAGAGGATACAGAAACAAAATCTAAATCACAAAAATCGGTTTCAAAAACTGATTTTACAGAAAGCCAGCAAAAAGTTAAATCTCCCATAGCAAATTCCGGAGAAATTTCATCTTTTTCAATAAAAAAGAAACTAAATCAAAATCATAATAGTAATGTTGATCATGGTAAGGATGAAATAGAAACGCCCAATATTGCAGCCGAACCATCGCCTCATGTCGATGATTTTACAGAAAAAGATTTGATAGAGAAGTGGCATGCATTTTCTAATAACCTGGGTAATAAACCAAGAATATTTAATACGCTTACCTCAAAAGACCCTAAACTTGAGGAAAATTATACTGTAAGCTTTGTTATTGATAATAATTTGCAGGAAGAAAAGATCAATGAAATTAGAAATGAATTATTAGCTTTTTTAAAACGAGAGCTGAATAATTCAGAGATTGAATTGAAGCTTATTGTTACTGATATGCAGGAAAATTCAAGTAAATTATACACTGCAGAGGATAAGTTTAAACATATGATATCTAAAAATGAAACATTAAATAAACTTAAACAGGAATTTAATTTAGATTTAGAATAAAACAATTAAGTCATTTTTTTGTATTTAGATTAACTATTCAAAATATTAAACATTAAAACTTAAAGTTATGCTAACAAAAAAAATTGAGAAAATATTAAACGAACAAATCGAGAAAGAAGGGTACTCTTCTAATTTATATTTGGCTATGGCTTCATGGGCAGATAAAGAAGGTTATGCCGGAATAGCTAAATGGTTATTTGCACAAGCCGAAGAAGAACGGGTGCATATGATGAAATTTGTAGATTTTATTACAGAAAGAGGCGGACATGCTATAGTGCCTGGTTTTGAAAAACCGCCGGTAGAGTTTGAAAATATTAATAAAATGTTTCATCAGGTGCTTGAACATGAAAAATATATAACCGGAACAATCAATGATATTGTGGCTTTGGCTATTAAAGAAAATGACTTTGCTACAAATAACTGGATTCAGTGGTTTGTAACTGAGCAAATTGAAGAAGAATCTTCGGTTCAGACCATCATTGATAAGTTAACCATGTTAGGCGATAAAAACATGTATATTTTTGATCGGGATATCATGAGTTTAAGAGGTTCAGAATAAAAAAAAGCCCCGTTTTATTGGGGCTTTTTTTATAACTTTTCTACAAGTCTATTTGTCTATTTTCTTAGCTGAATTTTATTGCTGTAAACTTTTCCACCCTCATTCATTCTAACAATATAGACACCATTATTTAAATGTTCAATATTTATTCTATTATCGTTCTGACTAATTGTTTTTGTATAAACTTTAGCTCCTGATAAAGAATAAACTTCCACTTCAACCTGATGGTAAATATTATCAGGAATCTCTACTGAAAGGTCACCTTTTGTTGGGTTTGGATAAATTTTTAAGCTTTCTATTTTCAGCTTGTTATTTATACTTGTATAGGTTGCACTCTTTGATACTACATTCGACTGATAATTATTACCGAAAAGAAATGCTTCGATATAAAGTTCGTAGGTATTTGAAGAGCTGAAATTAACATCAAAAGTATTTACGCCTTCTGAAATATCAGTTGATACAGAGACCAGTTCACTATCTTTGTAAACCTTAACAGAGTCGTAATATTCATTGAATAATGATGATATTCTCAATATATTTTCATCAGCAACTTTTGTGACAGAAATATCAGGAGCAAAGTCAGGTTTAATTGTTGCTGGTAGAGATTGATACGAGTCTCCATTAAAATATGAAATAGCTTTAATTTTAAAGATATTGTCCTCATCTATATCTATAGATAGTGTATCCAAATCCTCGGCAAAATCATAATATATTTTTTCTAAATTATTGTTTAAATAAACCTCTACAGAATCCGGGGTGTTTGTTAAATTAACTTTTGTATTAATTGTTTGAAACCCTGAATAATTAGCTTTAATCTCTGGTAGGTTCTTTAGTTCTTCAATGGAAGCTGTCCAAATACCTCTTCCATGAGTTGCTACAACTACCTGATCATCTTTAACAAACATATCATATACAGAAACTGCAGGGATTTCATAATCTGTTGCATAATGCCAGGTATTTCCATTATCATTAGATTCGAATAAACCAATATCCGTTCCAACCCAAATCGTATTTGGATCGTTAGGAAGTACAACCAGTGAATGGGTAACAACATCAGGAAAACCATTCGTACTTGATTTGGTACCAACAAAGCCTGTAATATCTTCCCATGTTTGGCCTAAATCAGTTGTTCGCAGAACTTTTGGTTCATTGGCAAATGAAAATAGAATATAAGCTGTAGAATCTTCAAACGGATGGGTAGCAATACCACTAATATATCCACTCATATCTGCATCAGCAAATTCATTCACGGGATTAAAAGTTTCTCCCTGGTCTGTTGATACAAATATTTTCCATCCATTGTCAGCAGCCATTGCTGCTCCTGCCCAAACAATATTTTTGTTTGCCAATGAAACTTCGACATTGTGCTGACTTGTTGTAAAACCTTGTTCTATATATGAAGCTGAATTCCATCCTGCAGGTAACTCATTTAAAGTCCATGATTGTGCAAAGTTGGTAGATTTATAAATACCTTTCGAGCCAACGGCATATAAATGATCTGGTGTAAAATGGTGTGACGATAACCTTGAAATGAATGGGCCGTCTCCGTCAGTAATCCCATTGGACCCGTCAAGCCAAACTTCTCCACCACTTAATGATCTGTAAAAAGCGTTATTATAAATACTTCCAATTATTTTGTCACCTTCTGTATAATGCCAGATACATTCAAATCCATCTCCACCCAATTGAAATAAATAGTCAGATGAGGATGATGCATCTTCTCCCGCTTGCGATCTCCATGTGCCATTATCCTGCATACCTCCCATATATTCATTGGCACCTGGTTTTTTAGCAGCTCCATAAAATTGGGTGGTAATATAATTATTAGGTAACTGGTCAAGCGTTTCTCCGCTATCAAAAGAAATACCTAATCCGCCATCGT
This sequence comes from uncultured Bacteroidales bacterium, assembly GCA_964606845.1. Taxonomy (GTDB): domain Bacteria; phylum Bacteroidota; class Bacteroidia; order Bacteroidales; family UBA12077; genus UBA12077. The sequence continues at coordinate 5,681 of CAZSIC010000003.1, read as the reverse complement.
TGGCATTTACAATTAAAAAGCTGTCGGTTGCTTCATTTATGGGTACCATAACAAGGTTATGATGGTCGGGGTGAATACCGGGTATACTTGTTGTGCCCAAACCGGCACCCTGATCATATCTATTATTACCGGTAAATTGGCCATAAGCATCTGAAACATTATATGTTGTTCCTATTTGTTGTTCTACAGTTCCATATACAACGCTAATCTTCGATTCCGGCAGGTTATTTTCATCCCAGATTCCTCCTGCAGCAAGTGTAGGCCAGAAGAAATATATTTGTTTATAGGAGTGCCCTGCATCCGTAGCTATCTCTGAAGATTCAGTTTCAGAATATTCAACAGAATTGATAAACAGGTATTCTCTTCCTTTTGTATCATCATTATCATCGCGTGCTTCAAGATCAAATTTACCATCTTCTTCCTGGTCTCTGAATGATGCCATTAATTGTACGTTATTTGTAACATCCCAAACTTCAAAAGGCACTTCAACGTAATCTTCATAAAAATATCCAGAGGGTGATACTCCTGAACCTTCACCTCCAACAGTAAAGCGGTGTGCTTTTTGACTCATTCCGGGGCCAAAACGAATTTCTACCGAAACAAAATCACCATCATCCAAATCTGTGGCATTATTATTTGTACCTAATTCCATTCCTCCTCCAAGAAATCCTCCACCGAAGTTGATAAAATCTAAAAATGAAGATGTATTGATTAAATCTACCCGGGTAACAGTAGGGTCACTTTCTTCTGTGGTCCCCGGGCTTGAGAAATCTACTTTCCATAAGTTAACACCACCAACAAATGCAATATCTTTATTAAATGGGTGTGCCTGTATAATATTATCATATTCTCCCTGTCCACCAAGATAGTTCATATTATCACCATCTTTGTCTTCAAATTTTAACCAGTTTGCACCAGCATCAATGGATCGATATACATAAGATTCGCTGGAGCTTACATTAACAGATGCATATATAATATCTGGATCTACCGGTGATACAGCTATTTCGTAACGCCGGCCTACACCTAATCCGTCAGAGGACAAAGTCCATGTTTGGCCTGCATCTGTTGATTTTATAGCTCCGATACTATTTTCTGCAGCATAGATAATATCAAAATTATTAGGATTGGCAAATATATCTTCTACACCTTTGGAGCTTGTATATACAATATCCCATTGAACTCCTCCGTCAGTCGTTTTCAAAATACCTTTTTCTGTTGCAGCAATAACAATATTTTCATTACTGGGATCAACAATTAATCGGTTGATATATGCAAAATAATCATTGTTAGTTGTAGATTCTAATTGAGTCCATTCTTCACCTTTGTCTGTGGTTTTGAATATGCCATTCCCTTTAAGGTAGGTTCCTCCCGGGAAACTTTCGCCTGTTCCTGCATAAATAACCTGAGTGTTTGATGCTGCCATAGCTAATGTATTTGCAGACAAATTAGGAAAATCATCGGTTAAATTTATCCAGTTATTTCCTCCGTCAGTTGTTTTCCAAACACCACCTGTGGCTGCTCCAGCAAACCAGGTATTATGGGTTGCATCGTCTGGATCTACAATCAAACCTCTCGTTCTTCCACCAACATTTGCTGGCCCGCGTTGTGTCCATTCCGGAGTAAACTTTGTGCTTTTTTTGTATTTATTACTGTTTTTTTTTGATTTTTCAAATTCAACAACCCTGTAGTTTAAAGGATATTGATTTTCTTCCTGATCAAATTTTGTGGTAATATCCTTAAAATACCTTGTAAACTCGTCGGGCTTATCAGCTTTGGCTTCTTTTTTTAGTTTTTTCTGTTGAATTTCATAATCATAAAATTCTTTGGGAGTGAATGATTCTCCTAATTGCAACTTCTCATTTTCGGTATTTAGGAATACAAGATAACCTGTTATTCCACCAATAAAAATAGTTAATAAAAATAAGTAGAGTTTCTTCATGATAAAAAAATTAATTTTGTTTAATAGATTGATTAAATTCTTTAAGATTTCCGGTTAACACATCAATGATATGGTATTTTTTATTGGTACCTTCTGGTTTATCTGTGATACCATAAAAGCGGGTTACTATTAATTCTTCATTGTTATGCCATTTTATTTTGGCATTGCTGAAATTATTATGATAAACTATTGATTCATTGATTTTATCGAAAACAAAGAAACGAATATCACTAACCGGATTTCCTGGATTTTCTATTGTTTCTGATAAATAAAGAATAAAATTTCCTTTTTCATTTGGAATGATTGATAATGAATCTTTTTCATTTAAATATTGTTTAATAGCTAATTCAATTGTGGTTTGATCGTTATTTTGGCCTTTATTTTCAGCTTGAGTTTGTTGTGCAGTTTTTTTAGACATACATGCAGAAAACAAACCAAAAAATATTAAAAAGCATAATGTAATAGAGCGTTTTTTCATTTATCCATGTATTAAATGATTCATTCATACATGCAAATCTAATCTTTTTTAACTTTTATGCAAAAAATTGATATGTAGTTTATTATAAAAAAACACCTGTTTATCTTTTTATTGATAAACAATAAACGGGCAATGGACTGATTTTAATCTTTTTATATTTTTTTATGAAAATTATAATTATGTTTTTTAATGATTTTTATTTCGGCTAACACAATTAAAGTTTATCTTAAAATGTTACCTTTGTGAATTGAAATAAAATAATAAAAAATACTAATATAATGGCATTACTTACAAACATTTTAGCCAAATTTTTTGGCAATAAATCAGAAAGGGATATTAAGGAAATTGCTCCAATAATGGAGCAAATTAAGGGTGAATATGAAAATATTCTTCAATTAAGTAATGACGATTTACGATCAAAGGCGATAGAGATTCGTCAGGAAATTTTAGGCTATATAGATGAAGAAAATTCAAAAATATCTGATCTTAAAGCCAAAGCTGAAAGTGATGAAGTTGATGTTTTGGAAAAAGAAGATATTTATGATGAAATTGATAAGATTGAAAAAGTCATTGATCAAAAGCTTGAGGATAAGTTGAATGAAGTATTGCCTGTTGTTTTTGCCATTGTAAAAGAAACTGCACGCCGCTTTAAAGAAAATGAATATATTGAAGTTACAGCCAATGATTTTGACCGTAATCTGGGAGCAAAATATGAACATATAGAGATTAAAGGAGATAATGCAAGGTATTATAACTCGTGGATTGCCGGAGGAACTGAAATTACCTGGGATATGGTTCATTACGATGTTCAGCTTGTTGGTGGAGTTGTATTACATCAGGGTAAAATTGCTGAAATGGCCACCGGTGAAGGAAAAACATTAGTAGCAACCTTGCCGGTATTTTTAAATGCAATGACAGGCCGCGGAGTACATATTGTTACGGTGAACGATTATTTGGCAAAACGTGACTCGGAGTGGATGGGGCCTATTTTTGAGTTTCATGGATTGTCTGTTGACTGTATCGATAAACATGAGCCCAATTCTGACTCCAGAAGAAAAGCTTACCTGGCTGATATTACTTATGGTACCAATAACGAATTTGGATTTGATTACCTGAGAGATAATATGGCTATTAATCCGGAAGATCTGGTACAAAGAAAACATAACTATACAATTGTCGATGAGGTTGACTCGGTATTAATTGATGATGCCAGAACACCTTTAATCATTTCCGGACCGGTTCCTAAAGGCGATATGCAACTTTTTGACGAGTTAAAACCTAAAGTAGAAACGCTGGTTGAAGCACAACGAAAATTGGTTAACCAGATATTAGCCGAAGCACGAAAAGAACTTAATGATCAGAATAATGAAAAAGCTGGCTTTTTGCTTTTGCAGTCTTATAAAGGATTGCCTAAGAATAAAGCTTTAATCAAATTATTATCCGAAGAGGGAAATAAATCCTTGATGCAAAAAACTGAAAATTACTATATGCAGGATAATAGTAAGCATATGCACAAGGTTACCGATGATCTGTTTTTTATCATTGATGAAAAAAGTAACTCAATTGAAATGACCGATATGGGAATTGACCTTATCACCTCAAAATCTGATGATTCTGCATTTTTTGTTTTGCCAGATATAGGTTCTGAAGTAGCCGAGTTAGAAAAAACGGATATGAAAGAATCAGAAAAGCTTTCTAAAAAAGATCAATTGCTTCAGGATTATGCAGTAAAATCTGAAAGAATTCATACCATTAACCAGTTGCTTAAGGCTTATTCGCTTTTCGAAAAAGATGTTGAATATGTAGTTATAGATAATAAGGTAAAAATTGTTGACGAACAAACTGGCCGTATTATGGAGGGCCGCCGTTACTCTGATGGATTACACCAGGCTATTGAGGCAAAAGAAAGAGTAAAGGTTGAAGCGGCAACGCAAACCTTTGCCACAATTACGTTACAGAATTATTTCCGAATGTACCATAAGTTAGCAGGTATGACGGGTACAGCCGAAACAGAAGCAGGCGAATTCTGGGATATTTATAAACTTGATGTGGTAGTTATTCCTACAAATAAGCCCATTGTCCGTAACGATTACGAAGATTTAGTATATAAAACCAAGCGGGAAAAGTATAATGCTGTAAGCGACGAGATTGTTGACCTGGTGAATAATGGCCGTCCGGTTTTGGTTGGTACCACATCGGTAGAAATATCAGAGCTTTTAAGCCGTATGCTTAAAATTAAAGGTATCAGTCATAATGTTTTAAATGCAAAATTACACCAGCGTGAGGCTGATATTGTTGCCGAAGCCGGAAAATCCAAAACAGTAACTATTGCCACCAATATGGCTGGTCGTGGTACTGATATTAAGCTTTCGCAAGAAGTAAAAGAAGCCGGTGGTTTGGCTATTGTGGGTACCGAGCGACATGAATCCCGACGTGTAGACAGACAGTTGAGAGGACGTGCAGGTCGTCAGGGTGATCCCGGCTCATCTCAGTTTTTTGTATCGCTAGAAGATGATTTGATGCGCTTGTTCGGATCAGGTAGAATTTCTGGTATTATGGACCGTCTTGGGTTGAGTGAGGGGGAAGTGATTCAGCATTCAATGATCTCAAAATCTATTGAGAGGGCACAGAAGAACCTACATTTTCGAGTTGTTCGTCGCCTGGTACTCCGGGGCTCAATACGAGCAGGCCCAGTTCCTCTACCGCATTGCCGGCGAACACGCCTGGGCATTCTGGTTGATGATGACCTGTAACGTGGCGATTCCGCAGTTGTTCTGGTTCCGCAAGATCAGGCGACACCTGCTTGGGATGTTCGTCATTTCTCTCTTCGTAAACGTGGGGATGTGGTTCGAGCGATTCAACATCTTCATCCTGTCGCTGGAGCACGATTTCCTTCCCGCGAACTGGGCTTACTTCAAACCGACACTGTTCGATGCGGGGACCACGATCGGTTCCTTCGGGCTGTTCTTCACACTGTTCCTGGGCTTCAGCCGTGTTCTGCCGACCTTGGCGATGGCCGAGCTCAAGACGGTCTTGCACCGGCCGAACGCAGGGGGCGTGACTCGCGACTTCGAGGTCGTGACCTGGCCCGACGACAGTGCCGAAGCTCACAAGGAAGAGGAGGCGACTGTCTGATATGGCCGTTCTGAAAAAGAATACCCTGGTTGGCTTCTTTGACGATCCGGACGACCTGGTGCACGCCGCGGCGGAAGCACGCAGCGAGGGCTACAAGAATCTGGACGCCTACATGCCCTTCCCGAT
>CAZSIC010000002.1:10052-81899 GCA_964606845.1 uncultured Bacteroidales bacterium | reverse complement strand
TAAGAATGGAACCCAATAAGTTAGATGAATTACTGCATCCAGTTTTTTCTGAGGAGGGATTAAAAGATGCAAAAACCATTGCTAAAGGTTTACCAGCATCTCCTGGTGCTGCCACAGGGCAAATTGTTTTCTTTGCCGACGAAGCTGAAAAATTTCCACAATCCATTCTTGTTCGTATCGAAACATCGCCTGAAGACCTTGAAGGAATGAATATTGCACGAGGTATTTTAACTGCCCGTGGAGGAATGACTTCTCATGCTGCAGTGGTTGCCCGCGGTATGGGTAAATGTTGTGTTTCAGGTGCAGGAACCATCTCTATTAATTACAGAACAAGAGTAATGACCATTGATGGTAAAGAGTATAAAGAAGGTGACTGGATTTCGCTAAATGGTTCTACAGGTGTAGTTTATGATGGAAAAATCAAAACCAAAAATCCTGATCTTAGTGGTGATTTTGGTGAAATTATGGATATGGCTGACAAGTTCAGAAAAATGGATGTTCGTACCAATGCCGACACGCCAAATGATGCCAAAACAGCTCGTAATTTTGGAGCTCATGGTATCGGTCTTTGCCGTACAGAGCATATGTTTTTCGAAGGATCTAGAATTAAAGCCATGCGTGAGATGATTCTTGCCGAAAATGAAGCAGACAGAAGAAAAGCTTTAGATAAATTATTACCTTATCAACGCGAAGATTTCGAAGGTATTTTAGACGCAATGGCTGGATACGGAGTAACTATTCGATTATTGGATCCACCACTTCACGAGTTTGTTCCTCACGATGAAAAGAACCAAAAAGAAATGGCCAATGAATTAGGTATTTCTGTTGATGAGGTAAAACGAATCGTTGATTCTTTACACGAGTTTAACCCAATGCTAGGTCACCGTGGCTGTCGTTTAGGAAACACATATCCTGAAATTACAGAAATGCAGGCCCGTGCAATAATCGAAGCTGCTGTAAACCTTAAGCAAAAGGGTGTTGATGCGAAACCTGAAATTATGGTTCCATTAATTGGTACAGCACAGGAATATGAATTACAAGAACAGATTATAAGATCAACAGCCGAAAAAGTTTTCGAAGAAAAAGGTGCAAAGGTTGAATATCTGGTAGGTACTATGATTGAAATTCCAAGAGCTGCTCTTACAGCCGGTGAAGTTGCAAAAACTGCAGAATTCTTTTCATTCGGAACCAATGACTTAACTCAGATGAGCTTTGGCTATTCTCGAGACGATGCAGGTAAATTCTTACCAATATACTTGCAGAAAGGAATCCTTAAACATGATCCATTCCAGGTACTAGACCAGGAAGGTGTTGGACAACTTGTAGAAATGGCTACCGAAAGAGGAAGGGCTGCACGTCCGGAATTAAAAGTAGGTATTTGTGGTGAGCATGGTGGTGAACCAACTTCTGTTGAATTCTGTTACAGGGTAGGTATGAACTATGTTTCATGTTCTCCTTATCGAGTACCAATTGCAAGATTGGCTGCTGCACAAGCTGCTTTAAGGTAAATAATTAAATCGATAGATATATAAAAGCCGCTTCGGAATGGAAGCGGCTTTTTTTAATGATAAATTTTAATAGTTTAGTTATAGTTTTTCCACTGCCATAACTGGCTGGTCTTTTTTCACTAAAGTACCATCTTCAATCAGTATTTTAACAATTTTACAATTGAATGGAGCTTCAATCTCGTTAAAAAGTTTCATGGCTTCAAGAATACAAATGGTTTCACCTTCTTTAACTTCAGTGCCTTCTTCCACAAAAGGAGGTTTATTAGCACCGGATGCTTGATAAAATGTACCGGTCATTACTGCATTGATCGTATCTTTATATTCGACGGTTTTTTCTTCAACTACAGTTTCTGTTTCTTGTTTTTTTGTTTCCTGCTTTGGTTGTTCTGGTTTCTTTTGTTCACCAACAGGCTCAGTAAACACATGACCTTGAGCGCTTCCGTTGCCTGAACGTAAAGTAAATTGAAAATCACCTTTTCGAATGCTCAATTCATTCAATTGCATACTGGAAGCTTTTTCCAGTAGGTCATTCATGCCTTCATAATCTTCAGGATGTAACATTGGACTGTCAGCAGACTGGTTTGAGGTTACTTTTCTTTCTTTTGGTTTTTCTTTTACATATACCAGTTCTTCAATTTCTAAATCAGCAGGAGTCTTAGGCCGTTTTTCAGCTGGCAATGCCCTCCATTTAAAATATTCAACCGAAACTTCAGGAAACAAGCAATAAGATAAAATATCTTCTTCATTTTCAATCCATTCCGGATTAGAAATATTTTTTATTGCTGTTGGCAAAATAGCTTTTAAATCATCGGCAGGACGGTGGTCAATAGGTTTTTCCTTTTCCAGGATTTTTTTAACTAGCTGAGGGTCAATAGGAGCAGGAGGCCTGCCATACATTCCTTTTACATAATTTCGCACCTCTTGTGGAACAACTTTATAGCGTTGCCCTGTAATTACATTCATTACAGCTTGTGTTCCAACAATCTGGCTTGTTGGTGTAACCAATGGCGGATAGCCTAAATCTTTTCTAACCTTTGTTACTTCTTCAAGTGCTTCGGGAAGTTTTTCTATGGCTCCCTGCTGTTCTAATTGGGAGCGGAAATTTGAAATCATACCTCCCGGGATTTGATGTACAAGAATTTCAGCATCAATTATAGGTTCGTAACCTCTTCCTTTAATTCTTTTAGGAGTTAGGCCTGTAAAATATTTATTTACTTTTCTTAAAGCATCCAAATCTAAGTTTACATCAAATTCAGTTTCTTCAAAAATGGCATGGATTGTCTCAACGGGGGGTTGAGAGGAGAAACCTGCCATGGAAGAAATGGCACAATCTACTGCTCCAGCACCTGCTTTAACACCTTCTAAATAGGCCGAGTCGGCCATCCCGCTGGTGGCATGGCAATGAATCTGAACAGGGATATCAAAATTTTCTTTTAAAGCAGAAACAAGCTCCTTAGATTTGGTAGGGGATAACAGCCCGGCCATATCTTTAATACACAATGAATCAATTCCAAGTTCTACTTGTTTTTTTGCATCACTAACATATTTTTCAATCGTATGTACAGGGCTTGTGGTATAAGAGAGAGTACCCTGGGCATGAGCACCGGTTTTTTTAACTGCTTTTATAGCTGCCTGTAGATTCCTTGAATCATTTAATGCATCAAATATTCTAAAAATATCAATCCCATTTTCATGGGCTTTTTCTACAAATCGCTCTACCAAATCGTCTGGGTAATTTTTATATCCAACAATATTTTGTCCGCGCAGCAACATTTGTAAAGGTGTATTTTTAGCTTTCGATTTGATCAGCCTTAAACGTTCCCATGGATTTTCACGCAAAAATCGTAAACATACATCAAAGGTAGCACCTCCCCATACTTCCAGTGAGTAATAGCCCACCTGGTCAATGGTATCGATAATTCCCATTATATCATCTGTACGCATTCGAGTTGCCCACAATGATTGATGTCCGTCTCTTAATGTTGTATCTGTAATTCTTAATATATCTTTAGCCATAACTTTTTCATTTTAGTTTATTTACCATCAGAAAATTTTCCCATAGCCGAGAATTTTTCAAATCTTTTTTGTAATAATTCTTCCGTTGCTAATTTATGTAATGATTTTATGTTTTTAAGAATTGCTTCTTTGATTGATTCAGTAGTTTTTTTATGATCGGTATGTGCTCCGTCTCCAGGTTCTTTTATAATTTCATCAATCACACCGTGTTTTAGTAATGCATTAGCTGTAAGATTTAGGGCTTCAGCTGCATCAGGAGCAAATTTTGCATCTCGCCAAAGAATAGAGGCACAGCCTTCGGGTGAAATTACAGAATAAATAGCATTTGAAAGCATTAATATTTGATCTCCGACACCAATACCAAGTGCACCGCCGCTTCCACCTTCGCCTACAACTACGCAAATAATAGGTACTTCTATTGCAGCCATTTCGGTTAGGTTTTTGGCTATTGCTTCAGCCTGACCGCGTTCTTCAGCCTCAAGGCCGGGAAATGCTCCTGGCGTATCGATAAATGTAATAACCGGAACATTAAAACGTTGTGCTAATTTCATTAAGCGTAAAGCTTTTCTATATCCGTCTGGATTAGCCATCCCAAAGTTTCGTTCAATATTATCGGTGGTGGTTTTTCCTTTATTATGCCCGATTACCATTACTTTTTGGCTGCCGATTTGTGCAAAACCTCCAATCATGGCTTTGTCGTCGGCGAAATAACGATCACCGTGTAATTCAATAAAATTTGTAAAAATATGCGAAAGGTAGTCCTGCAAAACTGGCCGTTTTGGGTGACGGCTCACCTGAACAATCTCCCAGGGAGTTAAAGTTTTACTCTTTGACTTTTGTTTATGATCGTTTTTTTCAATTACTATATTCTCCAACTCTTTTCCCATAATTATAAAAATTATAAATCAATGAAAATCAGGATAACAATTATCTATTGTAATAACTTAATATATTACTTAAAAAATCTTTTAAATCTTTTCTGTTAACAATTGAATCAACAAATCCATGCTCGAGTAAATATTCTGCTGTTTGAAAATCATCGGGTAATTTTTGGCCTATGGTTTGTTCAATTACTCGCCTTCCGGCAAAGCCAATCATGGCTCCTGGCTCAGAGATATTAACATCACCCATCATGGCATAACTGGCAGATACGCCACCTGTTGTAGGGTTTGTTAACACAGAAATAAAAGGTATATTTTTTTTATTTAATCGTGATACGCCGGCACATGTTTTGGCCATCTGCATGAGCGATAAAGCACCTTCTTGCATTCGTGCACCTCCAGAAGCAGATATTACAATGTAAGGCAGATTATTGTCATAGGCATAATTGGCAGCTTGTAAAATTTTTTCTCCTGTAGCACTGCCTAAGCTTCCTCCTAAAAATCTAAAATCCATTATCGCCATCACAACTTTTATCCCATCTACTTTGCCAGTTCCTGTAATAACAGCCTCATTAATGCCTGTTTTGGTTTTGGTGGCTTCAATTTTATCTTTATAACTACCTTTTAGGTCATTAAAACCTAATGAATCAACCGGGCTGATATCGTTAAAAAGATCCTGAAAGGTATCTTGATCAAAAAGTAAATTAATTCGTTCGGCAGATGTGATGCTTCCGTGAAAATTACAGTTTGGACATACATTTAGATTTTTCGCCCATTCTGTAATATAAATATGTGACTGACATTTTTTGCATTTAACAAAAATATCTTTCTTCTTGTGTTTTACTGATTCCTTTTCTTTATGTGTATACCATCCCATTTTTTTCTCCCAAATAATTGTTGTTAATAATATTTAATGGACAAATAAAGCGTGAAAAATAAATATTTTTAAATAGAAATGCTACTTTTTTATCATTTAATCAACAATTTCTAAATTGAATCTAATTATATTGTTGGTGTTTATACAATTATATTATACAAAAATTAAATGGTAAAGTTCATCATAAATTTTTTGCTTTTAAGGGTAAATATGTAAAAAGGTGTATTTAAATATTAATAAATTGTTAACTTTGGTATTTCATTAAAAAAAGTTACAACAGCAATTAAATTATTATGAGCAAAACCCTAGAATCTCCATTTAACAGATCTCTTATCGACATTATTGAAGGACACGATAATGTACTTGTAAACCTGGAAAGAAAAGAATTAATAAAACAGGTAATAGAAAACAGAGAAGCATTAATTTCAAAAAACGGAGCATTAGCTACCTGGACAGCGCCTGAGTCAACCGGACGGAGCCCGAGAGACACTTATATTGTTAAAAGAACAAAAAGCGAAGAAAATATTGAGTGGTCTTCGCCAAACAATATTCCGATTCATGAAGAAGTATTTGATATGATATTTTCAGATGCTTTAGATATTTTACTTAAAAAAGAAAAAATTTATATTACCGACCGTGTAATTGGAGCCGACCCAAAGTATGCATTACCCGTTAAAACTTTAACCAGCCAGGCATTAACAGCTTTATTTTCTGATAACATGTTTCGTGCGGTTCCTTGCGAAATTAAAAAAAGTATTTTTGCCGAGCGTGGATTTCAGCTTTTAACCGTACCTTTTGATAAACTGGATAGTATTAAATACAAAAGTTTATTACGTATTTTACCCAATGGTGATACTTCAAATATTGCGGTAATTATGGATTATGACAGGCGATTAGGTGTAATTGTGGGCTCGGCATACCTGGGTAGTGTTAAAAAACTGATGTTTACCGTAATGAATTATTATTTGCCTTTTGAAGGTGTTTTGCCTTTACATTGTTCGGCCAACGAAGATAAAAATGGCAATTCGGCCTTATTGCTGGGATTATCCGGAACAGGAAAAACTACCCTTTCGGCTGATCCTGAAAGATTACTTATTGGTGATGATGAACACGGCTGGAGCGATGATGGCATTTTTAATTTTGAAAATGGCTGTTATGCTAAAATGATTGATATAAATGCCGAAAAAGAACCTGAAATTTATGATGCAGTAATGCATGAGGACGATCCATTAGATCATGGTGCTATTGTTGAAAATGCCATGGTTTATCCCAATGGTATTTTTGATTTTAATGATACCCGAATCACAGAAAATTCTAGAGCATCCTATTTATTAACATCATTAAAAAAGATTAAAGAATCCTCAGTTTCTGGCCATCCTAAAACTATTTTATTCTTAACAGCGGATGCTTATGGTGTTTTACCTCCTATTTCAAAGCTTGATCCCGATCAGGCAAGGCTTTGGTTCTTAATGGGTTATACCAGTAAGCTTGCCGGTACCGAAACGGGTGTTACCGAACCACAGGCAACTTTTTCGCGTTTCTTCGGACAACCATTTATGCCGTTAAACCCTGAGTTTTATTCTACAATGCTGGGAGATAAAATGCAACAGTTTAATACAAAAGTTTACCTGGTTAATACAGGCTGGTTTGGTGGCGTATTTGGCGTAGGTAAAAGAATAGACCTTAAAATAACCAGAGCCATGGTTAATGCTGCACTTAATGGCGATTTGGAAAAAGTAGAATACAGATATGATGAATTATTTCATCTGAATGTACCCAAAACCTGCCCGGGAGTCCCTAATAAAATATTAACTCCGGTAAATATGTGGATTGAAAAAGAAGATTATGAATTAACAGCTACCCGTTTGGCAAATAAATTCAGTGCTGCATTTGATGAAGCATATGGAGATAAGAATATTAAAGAAAATGTTAAAAACCAATGCCCCGGTAAGTAAATTTTTATTTAAATCGATTTTAAATAAAACCTAAATCTGGTTATTTTGAAATATATAATCCTCTTTATTTAAATTTATAAAGAGGTTTTTTTATTTAGCGATAACACATCGAATCACTATAAGCTTTGATGCTTTTAAAATTATTTGTTATTTTGGTGGGCTAATTAAAAATTAAAAATATGTATATTGTAGTAAATATTCTTATTACAATTTTGGCTTATCTACTTGGATCAATACCCACATCAATCTGGATTAGCAGATCTTTTTTTAATATAGATATACGAGATTACGGAAGTGGTAACGCCGGAGCAACAAATACTTTCAGAGTATTAGGAATAAAGGCCGGAATTGTTGTTTTTATTGTAGATATTTTAAAAGGATTTTTAGCTGTAAACCTTATATATTTAACAGATTATTATATTCCTGATAGTGGTGATTATATTAATATCCAGCTTTTATTAGGAATTGCTGCTATGCTTGGCCATGTTTTCCCAATTTATGCAGGATTTAAAGGCGGAAAAGGCGTTGCAACCCTTTTTGGTGTTATTTGTGCAATCAGTTTGTATCCTACACTTATTATGGCTGGTATTTTTGTTTTGACTTTAGTTATTACCCGATATGTTTCTTTAAGCTCAATGATATCAGGACTTTCGTTCCCTGTATTAATTATTGTAGTTTTTAAAGAAACAACTCCTTCGCTGGTAATTTTTTCTTTAATAATAGCTGTATTAATGCTTTTTACACACCAAAAGAATATTGAGCGGCTGCTGAATAAAGAAGAGAAAAAAGCCGATTTTTCCAAACTAAAACGAAAAAATAGAAAAAATAATAACTCCGAAGAAGAGTAAACGTTTTAACGTTCATTCATTTTACCCTTTATGAGCAAAAGGTTTTAGTTGACTTGTTTTAATTAAAAGATTAATCGCTTAAATTTTGATAATGTAGAACTTTTTGCTCAAAATATTTTTAACGTACAATTATTGATTCCGTGAAAGACAAAAAAAATAAAAATGCTTCAACAGGAAAGGATAAAAAATGCTGCAAAGTATATTAAGGAAGGAAAGTTAGTTGCCTTCCCAACAGAAACTGTATATGGATTAGGGGCTAATGCACTGAACCCGATGGCTGTTGCCAAAATATTTGAAGCTAAACAACGTCCTTCGTTTGATCCTTTAATTGTTCATATTGCCAATATCGATGATTTAGAAAGGTTAATTTTTGAAAGTGATGAAAGGGTTTACAAATTAGCCGAAAAATTTTGGCCTGGTTCATTAACTTTAATACTGCCCAAAAGTAAAATTGTTCCTGATATTGTAACATCAGGGTTACCAACGGTTGGTATTCGGATTCCTGATAATGAAATAGCCCTTCAACTAATAAAAACATCTGGATGCCCGATTGCAGCTCCAAGTGCTAATAAATTCGGAAGAATAAGCCCAACAACCGCAGGCCATGTAAAAAAACAATTACCGGATGTAGATTTTATTTTAGATGGTGGCAAAACCAATGTAGGTGTTGAATCGACTATTATAAAATTATCAAAAAAGGGTTTTCTAATTTTGCGTAATGGAATTATTACAAAAGAAGAAATTGAAGCCATTGTTCCCTTTGATGATACTGGTAGTTATGAGGATATTGTTGCTCCCGGAATGGTTAAATCGCATTATAGCCCTTCAAAAAAGATGATCGTTGCTGATAAAGATATTCCCTTTGAGATTGATAAAAGCAAAGCCGGATTAATTTCTTTTACAGGAAAATATGAAAGTGGTTATCGAAAAGTTATTAGAGTAACAGAAAAAAATGATTTGAAAGAGTATGCTGTAAATATGTATGAAGCAATGCATGCTTTCGAAGATGATAATGAAATAGAAATAATTATTGCTGAGCCAGTTCCAGAAAAGGGGATAGGAATAGCTATCATGGACCGATTAAAAAAAGCTGAATACAACTGGAGAAATAAGTAGTTTAAGAATGTTATCAATAAAATTTTATAGAGTGTAAATGGATGCTATTTTTTAAACCCAATAAAAAAAAGATATGCATAACATTCAATATCAGCAAGTTGATAAAGTGAGTTTCCTTTAAAATTTTAATTTTGTTTCGATAAGTTATACTGTATATATAAGCTATTGACATCCTCAGCCTGACGAAGTGTGATATTAGCTTATCTAATTGATATTGGCCAGGCATGGCAACTATAAAAACCAAAAACCAACTTAAATCCCATTCAGCAAGTAAAACTACCGAAAAGCAGGATATACATAAACCAATAAACTAATTTACGATTTTACGATTTTACCAATCAACTCTCTTTATTAGGAATAATATGCACATCACGCTGTGGAAACGGGATATGGATTTTATTTTCCCTGAATTTTTTATCGATAGAAAACCGAATTTCACTTTTAATATTTTCTACTTCAAAAGCCCTGTCGGTCCAGAAAAAAAGTTGAAAATCAAGGGATGAGTTTCCAAAATCATAAAAGCGGACAAAGGGTTTGGGTATTTTTGCTACATCAGAATGATTGATAGCACTCTCGATAAGAACTTTTCTTACCAGTTCAACATTTGAACCATAGGCCACACCCACTTGTACATGAAAACGGGTACGTTTTTGGATATGACTCCAGTTAATAACTTTTCCGTCGATAAATTTTGAGTTGGGTATGATGAGAATAATATTATCCCTGCTTTCAATTTTTGTTGTTCGAAAACCAATCTCTTTAACTCTTCCAATTTCTTCCTCAACTTCAACAACATCATTCACTTTTAAATTTCCTTCAAATAAAATAAAAAAACCGGATACGATATCACGAAAGATTTGTTGTAATCCAAATCCTAAACCAACCAATAAAGCTGCTGAACCGGCTAAAAGAAAAGTAATTTTAATGCCAATGGTTTCAAGACTTAAAACAATAGCAATGGTCCACAATATATATTTTGTAAGCTGATAGATCGTATGGCTTTTTCCGAATTCTATATTTTTATTGGGGTATATTTTACGTTTAAAAACTTTATGAATAATACCAATTACAATCCTTGTGACAAGGAGAATCAGGATCGTTGCCACCAGGTTGTAAACCGTAATATTAAAGCTTTCGGTTTTAATAAAGGCGTATTCCAGTATATCTTTTAAATTCATAAAGATTGATCAAAATTTAATTGTTTTATTCGAAAGAAAACTCTTTCTCAAGCAGCTGCCTTAGTCTGTTAGGCCCAATATTTTTTTCAATATCATCATGTTTGGCAAGAGAGATAGCGCCTGTTTCTTCAGAAACAATGACTACTACAACGTCGGTTTTTTCTGCGATTCCAATGGCTGCACGGTGTCTCATTCCAAAATGGGGAGGAAGATTGATTCGTTCAGTTATTGGTAAAACACATCGTGCAGCTATAATTTTATTATTTTTAATAATTGCTGCTCCATCGTGTAACGGACTATTTTTAAAAAAAATACTTTCTAAAAGCCTGCTCGAAGTATCGGCATTGATTATATCGCCTGTTTTTATAAAACTCATTAAATCTGATTTTTTGGAAATTACAATTAATGCACCAGTTTTAAAAGCAGACATGTTGGAACACGCATTAACTATGGAATTAATATCAATGGATGTTTTTTTACTTTCACCAAAAGAAAACAGGCTTTCGATTGTAAATTTTCGGTTGGTTATATATCGGGTACTAAAAATCAGTAGAAACCTGCGTATCTCTTGTTGAAATACAATAATTAATGCGATTACACCAACACCAATAACCTGTCCGAGAATGCTTCCCAACAGTTGCATATTAAGGGCTTTAACAATTAGCCAAAGCAAATACAACGAAAAAATACCGATAAAGATATTAATGGCTGTAGTACCCCGAATTAATATATAAATTTGGTATAATAGAAAAGCTACCAAAAGAATATCAAGAATATCAAGAAACCGTATGGTAATAAAAGTAGTAATCATATATTATTTGAGCCCATCATTAAATATTATAACAAATGTAATAAATATTAAAATCATTCGTGCCAATTATCCACTTTAGCAGTCAAATATTTTTGAGTAAGTTCAATTGTTTCTCTTGCTTGTTTTACATCATGAACCCTTAAAATGTTTGCGCCACCCAATATTGCTAATGTATTTAATACACTGGTACCATTGAGAGCCTCATCAGAAGAAGATTTATTTAATACTTTATAAATCATTGATTTTCTTGATAAACCAGCCAGTATTGGTAACTCAAAAATTTTAAAATCATCGAGATGTTTCAGTAATTGATAATTATGATCAATCGTTTTTCCGAACCCAAACCCCGGATCTATAATTAAATCATTCACACCTAAAAGCTTTAACTGTTCTGTTTTTTCGGCAAAATACCGGATAACTTCTTTTACAACATTTTCATATTGTGGTTTTTTTTGCATATTTTGTGGTGTCCCTTGCATATGCATCATTATATAAGGTATTTTGTGCTCTGCAATAATATCAAACATCTCAGAATCCATATCGCCCGATGAGATGTCATTAATAATTTCTACATTAAAATTTTCAATTACATAATTTGCTATACCCGATCTAAATGTATCAACCGATATTATTACATCCTGAAAATGATTTCTGATCATTTCTAAAACAGGTTTTAATCGGCTTAACTCTTCTTTTTCAGAAATATTTTCTGCTCCCGGCCTTGATGAATAAGCGCCCACATCAATAATGTCGCAACCTTCGTCGAGCATCCTTTCTATTTTGTTTTTAATTTGTTCTTCGGATGAAAATTTTCCACCATCGTAAAAAGAATCGGGCGTTATATTTAAAATTCCCATGATACGAGGGGTTGATAAATCGAGAATTTCTCCACTGCAATTGATCGTTAATTTTCTCGAAAAAAATGTATCTTTATCCTGCATTTTTTTTACTGTTGTTTCAATAATTTAATTAACAAAAGTAATAAAATTGGGCATACAATAGTTATCTGTTTATTGGTTAATCAGCATATTATAAAAATTATGAAATTTATTGTAATAGAAGGATTGGATGGATCGGGAAAATCAACCCAAATTTCAAATCTTAAAAAATATCTCGAACAGCATAATATTGATTATGAATACCTTCATTTTCCAAGAACCGATTCGCGAATATATGGCGATCTGATTGCCCGATTTTTACGAGGCGAACTGGGTGATATCGAATCGGTAAATCCATATTTAATTGCATTAATATATGCTGGCGACAGGAATGATGCTAAAAAATTAATAAATAGCTGGTTAGAAAACAAAAAACTGGTAATAGTTGATCGCTATGTATATTCAAATATTGCCTTTCAGTGTGCTAAATTAAAATCAGACAAAGAAAAAGAGGCTTTAAGCCTTTGGATTAAAGATTTGGAATACAATTATTTTAATATACCACGGCCTGATCTAAACATTTTTTTGAATGTTCCGTTTGAATTTACAAAGCAGAATTTAACCAAACTACGTAATGGCGATGATCGTTCTTATTTAAATGGGAAAGAAGATATTCATGAAAAAGATGTTAATTTTCAGAACGAGGTTAGAAATGTTTATTTGCACGAAGCTAAAAGCGATCCAATATTGAAAATTATTGATTGTGCAGATGAAAACGGTAAAATGCCAGAACAGCAGATAATATCAAATAAATTGATTAATTTACTGAAAAAAGAAAACATAATATAAATTTAAAATAATATTTATGATGAAGACACTTAATCAAATCAGCCGCATAATTTTAGGATTAGTATTTATATTTTCAGGGTTTGTTAAAGCAGTGGATCCACTGGGATCGATGTATAAATTTAACGATTATTTCGATGCTTTTGGTTTGGAGTTTTTGTCAGTAACCGCTTTGCCTTTGGCTATTTTACTGAGTACTTTTGAGTTTGTTATTGGGTTTTCACTAATCTTTTCAACCAAAAGAAAGTTAACAGCATGGGCAACACTAATTTTTATGAGCTTTTTTACGGTGCTTACATTTTTTCTTGCTCTATTTAATCCTGTATCTGATTGCGGATGTTTCGGCGATGCTATTATTATGACCAACTGGGAAACTTTCTGGAAAAATGTAGTTTTAATGATTTTTACTGTTATTGTATTTATCTATCGCGACAAATATGAGGCTAACTGGAAAAGTGCGAATCAGTGGTTAATTATTTTAATTCCATTTATTTTTATTGTTTCATTATCTGTTTATTGTATTCAAAATTTACCTATTATTGATTTCAGGCCTTATAGTGTTGGTACACATATTCCTGAAAAGATGGAAATACCTGAAGATGCTCCAAGAACAGAATACGAAACCATTTTGTTATACGAAAAAGGAGGTAAGGTGGTTGAATTTACATTAGATAACCTGCCTGATTCGACCTGGGAGTGGGTTGAAACTAAAAATATACTTATTAATGAAGGCTATGTTCCGCCCATTCATGATTTTACCATTCAAACATCAAGCGGAAACGACATTACCGACATTGTACTGAGTGATTCTAAATTTACTTTTTTAATGATTGCTCATGATTTAAATAAAACCAGTAATAAAAATATTGATCACATTAATAATTTAGCTCAATATTGCCAAAAATCTGGTAAATGTAATTTTATTTGCTTAACCGCATCGGTAGAATCTGATATTAAAAAATTTAAAGAGGAAACAGGAGCACCTTATATGTTTTATACTACTGATGAAATTACGTTAAAAACTATTGTGCGTGCCAATCCGGGAATTATTTTACTTAAAAAGGGAAACATTTTAGGAAAATGGCATCACAGGAACCTTCCCGATATTGATCAACTGGAAAATGAATTTATCAATAACCCTGATTTTAAGAAAAAGAATGAAAGTGCTGAAAAAGAAGTTTTAGCAGAAAACAACTAAAATACCAGGTTTAAGTGTTAAATTTTTTAATCAAACGATTTATTTATGCTCTACTTATTTTATGGGGTGTAATAACCGTTATCTTTTTTTTGTTTAATATTTTGCCGGGCGATCCAGCCCAAATGATGCTGGGGCAGCGTTCCGATATTTCAACGGTTGAATCTATAAGAAAAGAGCTTGGCCTCAATCGTTCGGCTGGAATGCAGTATTTAAAATATATTAATGATCTCTCGCCGCTATCGGTTCATCATTCAAAAAACGAAAAGAGCTATTTTTTTCTCGATTCGGAAAAATATTCATCTTACCAAAAAGTGATTACCATTAAAGAGAAGTATAGCATGGTTGTTAAAAAACCTTATTTGCGGCGTTCATACCAAAGTAAAAAGCAAGTTTCCGAAATAATTAGCGAAACATTGCCCAATACTTTTATTCTGGCAATGGTTTCGATTGCTTTTGCTACCCTGCTTGGTATTTTTTTAGGGATATTTGCTGCATTGAAAAAGGATAGCCTTTTCGATCGGTTTTCTTTATTCTTTTCTGCATTTGGAATGTCGTTACCTTCATTTTTTGCAGCAATATTAGTCGGTTGGATTTTTGCTTTTCTTTTAGCTGATTTTACTGGATTGAACCTTACCGGAAATATTTATGAAATTGATGATTTAGGCGAAGGAAGGCATTTACAGTTAAAAAACTTAATATTACCCGCCTTCACATTGGGTATAAGGCCATTGGCTATTGTTATCCAGTTATCACGTAATTCTATGCTCGATGTTTTATCACAAGATTATATCCGAACCGCTAAAGCAAAAGGGCTTAAATTTTCTCAAATAATCTGGCGCCATGCTTTAAAAAATTCACTTAACCCTGTTATTACAGCTATTTCTGGCTGGTTTGCATCGTTAATGGCAGGGGTTGTTTTTGTTGAATATATTTTTGGATGGAAAGGCCTGGGATATATAATTGTTAATGCTTTGAATCAATATGACCTTCCTGTAGTGTTGGGTTGTATCCTCACCATTTCGGTAATATTTATTATTATTAATACATTGGTAGATATCGTTTACGGGATGTTAGATCCCAGGGTGCGCATAAGTAATTAAAACTTTTTTGCTTATACTAAATCATTAAACCTTATAATTTCTTATTTTTGAATTACTAACAATTAAAAAATCATTCGTGTTATGAGAAAAAATATAGTTGCAGGTAATTGGAAAATGAATAAAACCTTTACAGAAGGTTTGGAATTAATTCAGCAAATCGTAAAACAAGCAAATGATTTGAAAAATGCTGAATTAATCGTAGCACCCCCATTTATTCTACTTTCCGAAGCATCACAAATTTTACAAAAAACAACTGTAAAATTGGGTGCTCAAAACTGTTTTGAGGAAGAAGAAGGCGCTTTTACAGGCGAAGTTTCTGCTCCAATGCTTAAATCATCCGGAGCCGAATATGTTATTTTAGGACATTCGGAACGTCGTAAGTACTTTCACGAAACCGACGAAATGATTAATAAAAAAATTAAAATGGCATTAAGAAGCAGGTTAAAACCTATTATTTGTTGTGGCGAAGTGTTGAAAGAAAGAGAAAGAGGTGATTATTTTCATGTCGTAAACAAACAAATTAAAGGTATGTTTGAAGGTATCAGTGCTGATAGTTTTAAAAACATAATTATAGCTTACGAGCCGGTTTGGGCTATTGGTACAGGCAAAACAGCAACCCCGGAGCAAGCACAGGAAATGCATCAATTTATCAGAGAAAAAATTAAAAATTCCTATGGATCAGAAATAGCAAATAATGTTTCGATTTTGTATGGAGGGAGCTGTAAACCATCCAATGCAAATGAGCTGTTTGCTAATCCCGATGTGGATGGAGGACTTATTGGAGGAGCATCACTAAAAGCCGATGATTTTATTCAGATTGCTAAATCATTTTAAATAAAACAATGGATTATATTGAACTGAATTGCCGAATTGATGCTGAGAATCGGGATATGGCAACGGAAATCCTTATTGCCGAATTAAACGATATAGGATATGAAAGTTACGATGAAGTAGATGATGGATTGAAGGCATATATTCTTGAAAAATTTTTTGATTTCGAAACTGTAAAAAAGTTACAGGTTAATAATTTGCCAGATTGTAATATCAATTATACCTGGCAGATCATTAAAACTCAAAACTGGAACGAAGTTTGGGAAAAAAGTTTTGAACCTATTGTTGTTGATGACCAGTGTATTATAAGGGCCCCGTTTCATAGCGAAACACCTAAGCTAAAATACGAAATTATCATTGAGCCTAAAATGTCATTCGGTACAGGCCATCACGAAACAACTTACCTGATGTTAAAAACGATGCTTGGGCTTGATTTCGAAAATAAAACGGTGCTCGATATGGGATGCGGAACTGGAGTGCTTGCTATTTTGGCAAAATTAAAAGGAGCAAAAGAGGTAACCGCCATTGATATTAATGAATGGGCTTATACCAATACCCTCGAAAATACTGAAAAAAATAAGTGTACAGATATTAAGGTATTACAAGGTGATGCTGAATTATTAACAAATCAAGCGTTTGACCTTATTTTGGCAAATATTAATCGTAACATTTTAATGAGTGATATTACAAAATATGCTCGTGTTTTAAAAAATAATGGTATCTTATTATTAAGTGGATTATACGACAGGGATTTACAGATGATTAGAGACGAAGCAGAAGACCATCAATTAAAATATATAAAACACAAAGAAAAACATAACTGGGTAGCAGCATTATTTCATAAAGATTAATTAAAACCAGAGAACAATGAAAAAGATATCGATCACTATAATCCTAATCCTGTTTTTTAGTTTAACCGCTTTAAATTCTCTTTTAGCTCAGGATTTAAACGAATTCAAAACCGATACTGCGCAATTTATTGCACAGTTTGAAGAATTTGTTAAACGGAACATATCCGAAGAACAGGAAGATAGCCTTGATGTATTTATCGATCGATGGAATACTGGATATTATAGCGATGAGATAAAAACCCGTTTTATTGATGTTTGTAATTTAATGCTTCAAAAAAAAGCACGCAGAAACCCACATTTCACAAAATATTTTGATTTGGTCATGGCCTTTCATACTTCTGAGCCTGACATGAATAATTATGATGACTGGGAAAAAGGATTGATTTATCTTTTTGAAAATGAAAAAAAACCACTTCGTCTGGTAACAAACTATTTTGATAACACCAAATCGCTAATAACAGAAAATAGTATTTATGGAACTTATGCAACTAGCTGGTATGTAACCAAAAAAAATTATAAAATTTTAAGCGAAGAAGAATTAAAGTTTGTTTTTGAAAAAACAGGGCTTTATTGTAAAATAAAAACAGACACTATTTCAATTGATGAAACAAGCGGAGATTTTTTTCCACTAACCAATCGATGGAAAGGAAAAGGTGGTGTCGTTTCATGGGAAAGAGCTGGTTACTCAGAAAATGAAGTTTATGCAGCGTTGAATAATTATACCATTGATCTTTCAAAATCAGGTTATAAAGCTGATTCTGCTCTATTCGTAAATAAACTATATTTTGACCAGCCTATTTTAGGGCAGTTGTCCGATCAGGTTACTCATATAATTAAAGCTGAAAGGGCTGTATATCCTGAATTTAACTCTTACCAAAAACGTTTTAAAATTGAAAATATTTTTCCCGGAATTGATTATGATGGTGGTTTTTCGATGAAAGGAGCAAATTTATTAGGTTCTGGAGACCTGAATAATGAAGCTTTTTTAAAGATAAGAAAAGAGGACAAAACCATTTTAAAAGCTTTGGCAGAAACTTTTATGTTTGGAAAAAACAGAGTGGTATCAAATGATGCACAGGTTACCATTAATTTTGATAACGATTCAATTTATCATCCGGGTATCATGTTTTCTTTTATAGCTAAACAAAACGAAGTTTCCTTATCGCCATCAGACAGAATTGTTTCCAAAAGTCCATATTATGATTCTTATCACGAAATATCAATGAATTTCGACCGGCTACTTTGGAATATTGATGATGATAAAATTTATCTGACAAAAAGGCGCGGTGCTGATATTGGAAATGCAACCTTTACTTCTTCAAATTTTTATAACCTTATTGAGTTTGAAAAAATAATGCTGAGAGATGATTTTCACCCGTTGCTCGCGATTAAAAGATATGCAGAAAAAATAAACAAACAATCATTTAGTGCCGCTAATTTATCTCAATTTCTAAGTTACGATGTATATCAAATAAAACAAATGCTAATGTTTTTAAGTGTTGATGGATTTTTATTTTACGACACTGATAATGATATAGCAACCATTAATCCAAAACTATACGATTATGTTCAAGCTCGTTTTGGAAGAATTGACTATGATGTAATGAAATTTAATTCAGAAACTAGTGGATTAACTCATAATGGAGTTATAGATTTATCTAATAAAGACTTGATAATTAATGGTGTACCAAGAATATTCCTTTCCGACTCACAAAATGTTGCTATTTATCCTAAACAAAGACAAATTGTAATGAAAAAAAACAGGGATTTTAGTTTTGGAGGAGTTGTAGATGCCGGGTTATTTACATTTTATGGCGATGAATTTTATTTCGAGTATGATACCTTTAAAATTAATTTAAATAATATCGATTCGTTGAGTATACAGGTACAAACCGAAGAGTTTGATTTGTATAACCGGGCTATACTGGCAAATGTAAAAAACACAATCGAAAATGTTACCGGAAATTTGCTTATCGATCATCCGGGTAATAAATCAGGATTACAAAATTTTCCTGAGTATCCTGTTTTTAACAGTCATGAAAATTCTTTTGTATATTATGATAATTACAGCATACAAAAAGGCGTATATAAAAGAGAAAATTTTTATTTTGAGTTAGAACCCTTTACCATTGATAGTCTGGATAATTTTACAACCAAAGGTTTGCGTTTCGATGGCAGGTTTTATTCTGCCAATATTTTTCCACCTTTCGACGATGCTATTTATATGCGTCCTGATTATTCATTAGGGTTTGAAAGAAATACTCCTGACGAAGGTTTTCCGCTCTACGAAGGAAAAGGAAAATACTTCAATAAAATTGATCTAAGTAACAGAGGGTTAAGAGGTTCAGGTACGTTAGAATATTTAACTTCAACAGCTAAAACCGACAGTATTATTTTTTATCCCGATTCAACAAAAATCCATGCTTACGATTTTACTTTAGCCCAAAGAACTTCAGGTATCGAGTTTCCAAATTTAAAAGCACAAGAAGTTGATATTAAATGGTATCCTTACAATGATGTGATGTATGCAGATCAAACCGATGAGCCATTTAATATGTATAATCCGGAATCGCATTTTTCCGGATCATTAACCATTAAACCTATTGGACTTACAGGGCAGGGAACGATGGATTTGGAAAAAGCAACATTGCGCTCTAATCAGTTTAATTTTGAAGCTAATGCTTTTAATTCAGATACTACAAGTTTTAATTTAAAATCGATCGATAAAAAAGAGTTTAATTTTATCACCGAAAATCTTAACGGAGAAATAGATTTTACTGCTAAGGCAGGTGCTTTTGAGTCGAATGAATCATTTACCAAAGCGCAATTCCCAAAGAATTTATATATCAGTTACCTTGATCAGTTTAACTGGGATATGGTAAAAGATGAAATAGAAATTGAATCTAGCCCACAGGTTGATGCAACAGCTTCTGATGATATTCAAAAACTTGCTGAATTAAAAGATGATAATTTGCCTGGCGCATTGTATATGTCCACACATCTTAGCCAGGATTCGTTACGATTTGCTTCGACAAAAGCTGTTTACCGTTTGCAAGATAGCACAATAAAAGCTACAGAAGTTGATTATATTAAAGTTGCCGATGCATTAGTATTCCCAAAAGAAGGGGACGTTACCATTGGTTATCAAGCTAAAATGAAAACGCTGGTCGATGCCGAAATAGTTGCTAATACAGATAGCAGATATCATAAAATTTATCACGCTAAATTAAATATTAAAGCAAGAAATGATTTCTTAGGAACAGGCGATTACGATTATATTGATGAAAACAATCAGACACAGGTAATTCATTTTGATAATATTTTTGTTGATACCACTTTACAAACCAAAGCACTTGGAGAGATTGAAAAAGAACAAGACTTTACGCTTAGTCCGGTTTACAACTATCGTGGAAATGTGGAGCTAAATGCTGCGCAGCGTTTTCTTACTTTTAGAGGTGGTGTGAGAATTGATCAGGACTGCCCGTTAATTCCTAATGAACTGGTTTATTTCGAATCAGAAATTAATCCCGATAGTATTTATATTCCTGTTCCTGAAGGATTAAATAATACCACCGGAAGAGGTTTATATACATCACCATTTATTACTAAAGATTCATCGCATATTTATACTACTTTTTTATCGCAAAGGCGCGATCCTAACGACGAGCCAATTGTTAAAGCTTATGGATACCTGCATTATGATAAAAATGCAAACAAATATATTGTAGCCGATAAAACAAAATTTTTAAAACCAGATACTACTGGTAGTTTAGTCGATTTACATAAAGACTATTGTTTATATCATGGCGAAGGATTAATTAATTTAGGAATAGACCTGGGACAAATAAAATTTAATCCCGCCGGATTGTTTAATAATAAGCTGGATGAAAATGATATAAAACTGGAAATTGTTTTTCCAATCGATTTCTTTTTCTCTGATGCAGCTTTAGATTCACTTTTAGAAGATATTAATTCAGCCAAAGGGCTTGATCCGATGAGTATCACTTCTCCGTTTTTTAAAAAATACCTTACCGAAATTATTGGTGAAAAAGATTATAACGAATTTAACAATCAATTAATGCTTTATGCCGATGAGGCTGAAATACCTAAATCGGCAAAACATACCATGCTTATAGGTAATTTAAAATTAAAATGGTATACAGAATTAGGTTCATATCTGAACTATGGAAAAATAGGGATAGCAACAATTAATAACCAGCCTGTAAATAAATATGTAGAAGGTTATTTCCAGTTGATAAAACGTAGAAGTGGCGATTTGATGAAATTTTATTTTAAGCTACCGAACGATCACTATTACTACTTTTCATATTCACGTGGCGTTATGCAAACCCTTACGAATAATGACAAATTTCTGGATGCAATAAAAGAGATAAGAAACCGTAAACGTAAATTAAGAACCAAGCGTGGCGAAACGCCTTATCGTTATATTGTTGCCACGGATCAAAATTTATCCCAGTTTTTACGAAATATGAGATTGTTTGAAGAAGCCCAGGCTGCTGAAGAAGAAAGGAAAAAGCAGGAACAATTAGAAAAAGATCAGCAGGATAAAAAAGAAGAACCTGAAGAGGATGAAGAAAACGAAAAATCTGCAGAAGAAGAAAAAAAAGAAGAAGCTGAAACAGAAACAGAAAAAGGAGGGAATGAACAAAAAGCACAATAAAATGGTTCTTCTGTAAAAATGATGATTCATATGCATAATGAATGGGATAAACGATATAGCAGCAACGAATATATTTATGGAACGGAGCCAAATCTTTTTTTAAAAGATTTTATCCATGCAAATAAACCCGGGAAATTACTACTCCCGGGCGATGGTGAAGGCCGAAATGCTGTTTTTGCTGCAAAATCAGATTGGCATGTTACGGCTTTTGATTCAAGTACCATAGCCAGAAAGAAAGCCCTTAAACTTGCCCAAAAAAATAATGTTTCGATTCGTTATGATCTACACACTGTTGATGATTTTGAATCAGATCAAAAATTTGATTTGATCTCAATTATATTTTTACATTTAAAGCCAGAGGCAAGAAAAGCATTTCATAAAAAACTTTTGGAGTATTTGAATGTTGGCGGGCATATATTGTTGGAAGTCTTTGCCAAAGAACAAATTTATAATCAATCTGGTGGCCCCAAAAATTTGGATATGCTTTATTCCGTAGATGAGTTAAAAAACGATTTTAAAGGACTTAATATTAAAATATTGGAAAAAACTACTACATATCTTTCAGAGGGAACATATCATCAGGGAAATGCTGAGGTTATAAGAGTACTAGCTGCAAAACATTAGATTTGAGTTTTTGAATCAATGAATTAATTTAATTTCCATCTATCAATTTTTGATAAAATAATTGACAAAACCTCTATTAATTCATAAATTTATAGTAATCAATATTTATAATTTTTAACTATAAAGCAGGAGGTTTTATGCCAGACAATGTTTATAAAATTATTGAGCTTGTAGGTACCAGCACCGAATCGTGGGAAAAAGCTGCTACCAATGCAGTTAAAAAAGCATCCGAAAGCTTACGAGATCTTCGTATTGCTGAAATTTCTCAGCTGGACATGCAAATTGGAGATGGCAAAGTTGAGGCTTACAGAGCAAAAGTTAAAGTATCGTTTAAGTACGAGGGTCAACATTAAAAATTTAAAGGTGCATTAGGGTTTTTCTAATGTACCTTTACTTTTTACTTTTATGAATTTTACGTGAATAATGTTTTTTTAACTTTTCAAGTTTTACTGGTTTGCCATGGCCGGGCAAAAATAGCTCACATCTTGTACTAAGAAGCAATTCCCAGGTTTTATAAAGCGTATCAACATCATCAGCAAAAGGAGGGAATATTTTGTTTTTAAAAATTCCAAATAAAATATCACCAACAATCGCTAATTCATTATCAATAATCAAGCTTACTGAACCAATCGTATGTCCGGGTGTATGAAGGATTTTTAGATTTTGATTTTCGCCCAACATTTCGAATCCATCTATTATTACATCAGGAATAGCAGGTTGATATTTCCCAATTGAACTTGCAAAACGATTGCCTGAATTAGATATCAGTTTAAACAACCATGATGTCCCTTTGGGTAACCGGGTAAAACCTTTTTTAACCCATTCAGCCTCGTTTGCATGAACTACTAACCGGGCATTAAAGTCTTTTTTTATACGGTTCGAATTTCCGGCATGGTCATAATGGGTGTGGGTTAGTAGATGATAATTGATGATCGGGTCGGAGCCTAAAATAATTGTTATTTGTTTTTTTAACTTACGATAACTTTTTTCAACACCACTGTCTACAAGGATATTAATTCCATCTTTTTGGATAAGATAGCAGTTGGTCATACCTGCTAAAATAATATGTACTTTTGTACCTTTGGAAGATTTAATAATCATGATTTAGGATTCAAATAAAAATTTTTCAGGATTTTGTTTTAAAAGTAATTTTTTATATTCGCCAAGGCGGTTAACAAATTCTTTATTATTTTTCTTAAAATTGCCGGCAGCTAAAACCATCCAGTAATCGGTACCATATATTGATTTGGTCCTAACCGTATAATTATTTTGCAGATAATCTAAAAATACATCAAAGCAACAATCTTCGGCCAGGTTAAAAGAAAAGTCAGCATATACATTATCATAGCCCATTAGGCGGTTAATGGTTTTAATAATTTCATTGAAACTGGTTTCTGCTAAATTTTTCCATTGCTCACCACCTCCGAAATGCCCTAAATTAAGTTTAAGTTTTGGATATTGTTTCAGGACAGGCTCCCATAATTTGGGGTGGTTTAAAAATTCAGCCCGTTTTTTACCCGATGGTTCAACAAAATTTAATTTTAGCGATACCACTTCATCATTTACAATCTGGTAGCCTTCTAGTTTTAAATCTTTTCGATTGGTTCTGATAATTGTTCCTCCACAATGGGTTGTAACGGGAATATTTTTTTTCTCACATATTTCATAAACAGGCCATAACCATTTGTCAGAAGGAAGATAACCTAGTGCCGGATATATTTTTATCCCAAAAAATTGATTCCCGTTATGATCTGGAGTAAAAGCTTTTAAAAATAACTGATACAAATTATCTTTTCCATTTTTTTATGCTTTGCTTGGATCAACAGCTAAAAAAGGCAAAATGGCGTATTCATTCATTAAATTTTTTAATTCGTCGATTTGTTCATCGAGTGATTTTTTAGCTTTAAAAAACCACCCTTCTTCAAGGTCCATCATTAAAGGCGTGCAAATAATATTTTTTTGTAAAGCAAAATGTTTGTAATAATGCTCAAGAATTTCTTTCATGCTGTTCATATTCATAATTGCAAACAGATCGTCAAATTCATTATCTTTATTTACATCAATAATATGATCGAGAATATCATCAAATTTTTTTTCTGCATCAAGCTTATCAAGGATACGAAGCAAAAAGTAGCTATTTACTATGGTAGTTTTATCAAAAATGTGGCAATGAATATCATATATTGTACTTCTTTTATTTCTTAATTTTTCTGCTGATTGAGGAATTCTGGATAAAGGATTATCACTAATTTTAGTATGGGCTTTTTTTAAAAATTCTTTAGCTTTCATTATATGCCGTTTAAATTATACCAAGTTAATGTAATCTTTTTAAACATTCAATTAAATAATGTAAAAGATTTTAATTGATTAAATTGAATTAAAAATGGCTTAGATTGAAGTGTAGTTTTTTATTTCTCTGCAGATAACTGGTTTTGCTTCAACCGTTCCTGGTGCGATTGGATAATCGCTTTTAACTTATTTTCGTAATAAAGATAATTTTTTGAAGATGAAAGCAGGTTATTTTCAAGCAATCTGTCCTGAGCAATATTGTAAAAAGCAATGGATTGTTTTCCATCAAACTGCAGCAGGTAATCATCCTCAATAATCTGATAAATACCGTTTATATAATTTACTGTAAAATTATTGGCAGTATCTGTAAGTAGACTATTGCCAAATGCAATAAAAGGTTTATTATACACGCAATAATCCATAATTGTAGGTAATAAATCGGTTTGTTGAGCAATATGGTTGCGATTACCTTTAATTCTATTATCAGATGGGTGATATAATATAATAGGTATGGCATAATTACCCAATTTATTTTTATAATATTTACTTTCTGCCTGCGCTGTATGGTCTGCAACTAAAATAAATAAAGTATTATCGTACCAGGTAGTATTTTGTGCAGCCTTAAAAAATTGTTTTAATGCATAATCAGTATATCCGATACTTTCGTGAATATTTAAACTTCCTTTTGGAAACTGGCCTTTGTATTTAGCAGGGATTTGATATGGATGATGAGAAGTTAAAGTAAATATAGTTGCAAAAAAAGGATTTTTAAAGTTATCTAACTGATTTTTAAAATATTGTAAATATTCTTCATCGTATATGCCCCAATTGCCATCGTAGTGTGATTCGTAAGGGTATTCGTTCATACCAAAATATTGATCAAAACCAGCAATATTACCAAATTGGTCAAAACCCATGGTTCCATTTTTGCCTCCATGAAAAAAAGCAGTACTATATCCTAAATCGCTTAATAAAGCGGGAATAGCATCAATTTTATTGGCCGAAAACTGGGAAGTAATATAAGGATTATCTGTTAATGCTGGCAATCCTGCAATTATCGATGGCATTGCTTCGATGGATCGCTTCCCATTGGCAAATCCATTTGTGTTTACTAAACTGTTGGTGCAAAGCGAGTCTAAAAAAGGTGTATATCCTTTATTATCATTAAAATAGCCGATATATTCTTTCGAGAAACTTTCTAAAATAATAAGAACAATATTTTGTTGATTTGTATTTTGTTTACTTTTATAATGATGAATAGGAGTGTAAATAGAATCGAGTGTATTTTGATCAAAATATTGATTTACTTCAAATGCACTACTACCTAAAGATTTCATGATAGTAAAGGGTGTGTTTAAAACAATTGGAATATTTTTAGCATTGGTATATTTAGCAGCATGAATTATACGTAAAGGCTTTAGCTGTAGACCTCCACGTCCTCCAATTAATCCAATCCCCATGAATAAAATAAAAAGCAACGATTGAACAATGATTTGTTTTTTGCTAATAAGGGATCGTGCAGAACTTTTTAATTTAATTTTGGGATAAAAACGGATTAATGCATAAATAAATACAATCCATATAATGATTAAGTACCAGAAATCTTTAATAAATGCAGGCAATAAAGTAAAAAAATCTTCGCCTAACCATATCGAGTTAAATATATCCGATGTTAATCGTTTATGCTCAAACTCAAAAAATTTTGTATCAACAAAATTTACTGATAGTAGGGTTGCATTTACAATCACAAAAAGAAAACGTAAAGTTTTTTGATAATATTTTTTTAGTTTAAAATCACCGGGTATTAAGCTTAATATAATAAAAGGAAGATTAAAATAGAAGAGTGCTGATATATCAAACCGTATTCCGTAAAAAAATATTTTTAGTAACTCAGTAGCTTCAAGTATGCCAAAATAATTGATATTAAAAACATAAAAAATAAATCTCGATAAGATGAAAAGAGTAATTAGGATGAAAAAGCGGGAAAAGAAAATTTTAACATATTCAGTATAATTTTTCATGATCTAATGTATCACTTATAATATCTTTGTTATCACAAAAATGACAAAAATATACAGAAGAATTATAATCACCAAAACATTTTTTATTCATGATTGTCCGTTGAAATTATTTTAGTATTTAAAAAGTTGAATTACAAACAATTGTTTTATAACTTGCTTGTTTGTTAGAAAAAAGTGTGCTGTAAAACCTATATGTTAAAGAACAATATTTTAAGCATGCATTTTGATTTAAAAATATTAGTCAGATTTGTTGAATATGGGTACTTTTGCAAAAAACAATTATTACTTATGAAACCTTCACATATAGAACATATCGGAATTGCTGTAAAAAATCTTGATGAATCGATCAAGTATTACGAAAAAGTATTAGGCCTTTCATGTTATAACATTGAAGAGGTAAAAGACCAAAAAGTAAAAACCGCCTTTTTTCAGGTTGGCGATACAAAACTTGAGTTGCTAGAATCGACAGACCCCGAAGGGCCTATCGGAAAATTTATAGAGAAAAAAGGAGAGGGTATACATCACATTGCTTTTGCCGTTGAAAATATTGAAGAAAAGCTTCAAAAAGCAGAAGAAAATGGTGTTAGGCTAATTGATAAACAACCACGAAAAGGTGCTGAAGGGTTGGATATTGCATTCCTACATCCAAAGTCAACTTTTGGTGTCCTCACCGAGTTGTGCGAGGATAAAAATAAATCGTAAAAAATTACTTCATATTTAAATAATTTATTTCATCCAGATGAATAAACAAGATAAAATAAAAAAATTAATTGATTTAAGGGCACAAGCCAAATTAGGTGGTGGTGAGAAGAAAATCGAATCACAACACAAAAAAGGCAAATTAACTGCCCGCGAACGAATTGAAATTCTACTTGACGAAGGTAGTTTTGAAGAGTTCGATATGTTTGTAACCCATCGATGTACTAATTTTGGATTAGAAAAGAAAAAGATTTTGGGCGATGGTGTTGTAACAGGCTCCGGAACGGTCGACGGGCGTGTCGTTTATTTGTATGCCCAGGATTTTACAGTTTTTGGAGGGTCTTTATCCGAAACTTTTGCCAAGAAAATTTGCAAAGTAATGGATATGGCCATGAAAGTTGGTGCTCCGGTAATCGGAATTAACGATAGTGGTGGAGCCAGAATTCAGGAAGGTGTAACAAGCCTTGCCGGATATGCTGAAATTTTCCAACGCAACATTATGGCTTCCGGTGTTATTCCTCAAATATCTGCTATTTTTGGCCCATGTGCCGGCGGTGCTGTTTACTCTCCAGCACTTACCGATTTTATTATGATGACCGAAAATTCCAGTTACATGTTTGTTACAGGACCTAAAGTTGTTAAAACAGTAACCGGCGAAGATATTACAACCGAAGATTTGGGTGGTGCAAATATTCATGCTTCAAAATCGGGCGTTTCTCATTTTCAAATTGAAGATGAAGAAGAGGGACTGTTATTAATCCGTAAGTTGCTTAGTTTCCTTCCTCAAAATAATTTGGAAGAACCACCAACTATTGAATGCTCCGATCCAATCGACAGACTTGATGATGCTTTAAATGAAATTATTCCTGAAAATCCTAACCAGCCATATGATGTTACTGATATCATTTATTCGTTGGTTGATAATAATGAGTTTCTGGAAATTCACCGTCACTATGCCAAAAATATCATAGTAGGATTTGGAAAGTTTGATGGCATGTCAGTTGGAATTGTTGCCAACCAGCCAAACTTTTTAGCCGGCGTATTAGATATTGATGCATCGCGCAAAGCTGCTCGTTTTGTTAGATTTTGTGATGCTTTTAATATTCCTATTTTAACATTGGTAGATGTTCCCGGATTTTTACCTGGTAGTAGTCAGGAATATGGAGGAATTATTATTCACGGAGCAAAATTAATGTTTGCTTATGGCGAAGCTACTGTTCCTAAAATTACGATTACATTACGAAAATCTTATGGAGGCGCACACGATGTAATGAGTTCAAAACAATTACGTGGGGATATAAATTATGCATGGCCATCGGCAGAAATTGCCGTTATGGGTTCGCGAGGTGCAGTAGAAGTACTTTATGGAAGAGAACTTGCTGAAATTGAAGATCCTGATGAAAAGGCGAAATTTATCGCTGAAAAAGAGAATGAATATCGTGAAAAGTTTGCTAACCCATATCAAGCTGCAAGTTTGGGATATATTGATGATATTATTGAACCTCGTAATTCGCGTTTTAGGATCATTCGTGCATTAGAAACATTGCAAACGAAAAAGGATATCAATCCGCCTAAAAAACATTCAAATATTCCATTATAAAAATATTTCTATGATATCAACATTAGCAAATATAGGAATTGACTTTTCAGCTGTATCCGGACAAGGAGCAACCATTGCCATTGTGGGTTGGTTGATTGTTTTTGCTGCCCTGGTTTTACTTGTAATCGTATTTACACAAACACCCAAAATTATATATTACCAAACCAGGAAAAAATTAAAACAGCAAACGAAACAAACGGTTATTTCCAACAGCGAATTTCATATTCCCGGCGATACAAGCGCTGCCATTTCTATGGCTTTGCATCTCTATTTTAGCGAATTGCACGATGAAGAGAGCAATGTAATCACTATTAAACGTGTGAGAAAAACATATTCTCCATGGAGTTCAAAAATTTATGGATTAAGAGTTTGGCCCAGAAAATAAAAGATACAGATGAAAAAATTTAAATTTACAATTCGCGGTAACGACTACGATGTTGAAATAAAAGACTACGAAGATAATATCGCAATAGTTGAAGTAAACGGGACTCAATATGAAGTAGAAGTCCATCAGAAAGAAACGAAAACTACCAAAACACCAAAACTTATTAGATCAAATATTCCGGTCGACCGAAAGGATAGTAAGATTAAGAAATCGGTTAGTAGCAGGGCATATACCCTTAATGCTCCATTGCCTGGTAATATATTTAAGATTTTAAAACAAGAAGGTGACGAAGTGAAAAAAGGCGAAACCATTATAATTATGGAAGCCATGAAAATGGAAAATAACATCCAGTCAGAAAAAGATGGCAAGATTTCTAGCATAAAAGTTAAAGAAGGTGATGCTGTTCTACAAAACGATGTTTTAGCCGAAATAGAATAGTTAATAATCAGCGTAAATAATTTTATACATCATTATGAAAAAATTTTGGTTAATCATTTCTGCATTTGTTTTGGTCTTTTCCGGAATTTCATCTGCAAATGCTGATGATTTAGATAAAATATTAACAAAAGGTAAATGGGTTAATAAATCTGGTGGATACAAAGTCAGCGCCGAAAGCGATAGAACCGTTGAAAGATATAAATCGATAAGGTTTAATGCTGATCAAACTTTTGTTTTCGATTCCATTAAAACAAAATTTCCCGGAGAATGGCAGGTGATTGATAATTGTATTTACCTGGAATTCAGTAGTCAAGAAATACTGCCTAAAACAGGCCATTTACAGAAAGATCAGTTAGTGATTGATGGTGATGCATTTAATAATCATTCGGGAGCGATGGCCGGATTAATGAATTTTTATGAATATACCGGTGTATCTAATGCAACTCCCGGCCATATCATGATGATTATTGTTGGTATATTCTTTATTTTCCTTGCTATTAGATATAATTACGAACCTTTGCTTTTAATACCCATCGGATTTGGTATTATTATTGGAAATATTCCTTTTTTCCAGGCCGAAGGTTTTAATCTGCAATTAGGAATTTATGAGGAAGGCAGTGTGATGAATTATCTCTACTTTGGTGTTCGACAGGGAATTTATCCACCACTTATTTTTCTTGGTATTGGCGCTATGACTGATTTTTCATCACTTATTTCAAATCCCAGGTTAATGATATTGGGTGCTGCTGCACAAGTAGGTATCTTTTTAACATTTTTAGGTGCTTTAGTGCTTGGTTTTACTCCTGCAGAATCTGGTGCCATTGGAATTATTGGTGGTGCCGACGGGCCAACAGCAATCTTCTTATCTTCTAAACTGGCTCCTCATTTAATTGGCCCTATTGCAATTGCTGCTTATTCATATATGGCGTTGGTTCCAATTATTCAACCCCCGTTTATGAAGTTGTTTACTTCAAAAAAAGAACGGTTAATAAGAATGAAACCACCAAGAGCGGTGTCAAAACTTGAGAAAATAATGTTTCCTATTGTAGGTTTGTTATTAACAGCATATATTTCGCCAAGTTCACTTCCATTATTAGGAATGTTATTTTTTGGTAATTTATTAAAAGAATCAACAGTTACCCGTAGATTAGCTGATACAGCGAGTAATTCTTTAATCGATATAGTTACTATTTTATTGGGACTTACTGTGGGAGCATCTACACAGGCCGATGTTTTTCTTACACAACAATCGTTAATGATTTTTGGTTTAGGTGCATTATCATTCATGATTGCGACTTCTGGTGGTTTACTTTTTGCTAAATTGATGAATCTATTCCTTAAAGGAGATGATAAAATCAATCCACTAATCGGAGCATCAGGTGTTTCAGCTGTTCCGGATAGTGCCCGTGTAGTTCAGCACGAAGGTTTAAAAGCTGATCCTACAAACCACTTGTTAATGCATGCAATGGCTCCAAATGTTTCAGGTGTAATTGGTTCGGCAGTTGGTGCTGGTATTTTGTTAAGTTTTTTAATGTAAAACTGATATATTATGAAAAAATACAAATGTAAAGTATGTGGTCATATCTACGACCCAGAAATTGGAGACCCAAAAGGAGGCATTGAACCCGGAACACCTTTTGAAGATATTCCGGATGATTGGAAATGTCCAGTTTGTGGAGTTTCTAAAAAGGATTACGAACCTTTAGACTAAAAATTTAATCACTATATTTTGAAGAGATGGTAATGATATCATCTCTTCTTTAGTTTATGCGAACGCTATCCCAACTTGACTGAATGGCTTTTTGAAGCAACGAATCTGAAAAAATAATTGCTTCCAGGAAAATCATTCGGGTTATTACCGAAACTTGGCCAAATATTAAGTTGATTATAAAATGTACCGGTAAATCTCTTAAAACGCCTAAATCAATTCCTTTTTGAATAAAATCGATAGCTGGTTGATAATGCCTTTGGTTCAATTCTTTTACTATATTTTTTACCAAAGGCGAATTGGAAAAATGTTGCAGGAACTCAAACTTTTTAGGATTATCATAAAAAAAATAAAAAAGGTTATGCCAGATTATGAAAAAGTTTTCTTTAAAAGTTAAGGAACTATCCATATTTTGAATAAAGGCAGTACCCATTTCTTCTTTTAATTCCGAGTATATAGTATGTATTAAATCATCTTTACTTTTAAAGTAGTGATAAATTGTGCCAGCTGCAACATTTGACTCTTTAATAATCAATGCCATAGATGTACCATATAATCCCATCTCTGAAATTAATTTAATGGTCGCATCTATGATTTGCTGCCTTTTATTCATTTTTATATTGTTCTTCAATTAACTGAATAGCTTTGTATGCACTTACAATTCCTCCTGTTGAAGATAATTTTTTAAACTTAGTTTTCCATTTGATTAATTTCATCCTGTTTTTGGGTTTATAAACTTTTGTATCAGGATATTGTAATGCAGAATCTTTTATAATTTTTTTTAATTCTGAGGCTGTTAATTCAGGGTAATAGGACAGGAGCAGAGCAGCAACACCCGAAACAACCGGTGACGAAAAACTGGTTCCATCAGCAATCATATAATCATTTTCTGGCGAAAGAGATTTGATCCTTACACCCGGTGCAAAAATATCCACCATTTTATTTCCGTAATTGGTAAAGGTGGCTGCGAAACCTTTATCTAAAAATTTAGTGTTTGCTCCAACTGTAATCCAGGAATCTATAAAAGTGTTTTCATCAATTATTTTTGTAGGATACTGTTTTACTTTATCGATATTATTGGCATCGTTACCTGCTGCATGTACTAATAAAACGCCCTTTTCCTGTGCATATAAAACCGCTTCATCAACTAAATATTTATACGGCGATAAGTCTTTGCCAAAACTCATATTAATAATTTGTGCTCCGTTATCTGCAGCATACCGTATTGCTTTTGCAACATCTTTATCTCTTTCGTCTCCATCGGGCACAACTTTAAGCGCCATAATTTTTACTTGATTGGCAATGCCATTTATCCCGATTTCATTATCTCTTTTGGCTGCTATAATACCAGCTACAAAGGTTCCGTGATCGGCTTGAGGCCCATAAACATTATTATTCCCGTAATGTTCATTAATATCTGTTATATCATCGCCAATAATCGATCTTGGGTTATAATCTAAGTTTAGATGATAATCTAAAGCTACATCAATATGAGATTCGATTTCTTCGAAAACTTCATCATTAATACCATATTTTACAAAGTTATAAATGGTTTTAATCTCTTTTTTATATTTCTTTTTACCTTCTTTTAAACTATCCAGATCACTTATTTCGATAGAATCTTTTTGTAAAACATTTGCAACGGTTTGATAAGCATCGTAGTATTTGTTTTTATACTTTAAAAAACCTTCTTTTTGGCGTTTGGCATTTTTCAAACTCTTGTTATATCTTTTTTCAGCATCTTTGTAAAGTTCATAAAGCTTTTTATCTTTCTCATTTAATTGCCCCTTATTAATATCGCTAAACTTTTGGTTGTATTTTTTATAGATACGCGTAATTTCAAGATTCTCATAAGCAATATTCTTTCCTTCTGAATTACCCAAAAAATTCCATCCGTGGATATCATCAATATATCTATTTTTATCATCATCAATTCCGTTATCCGGTATCTCACCTTCATTTATCCAAATGTTTTCCCATAAATCTTCGTGGTGGATATCAATACCTCCATCAATAACAGCTACAATCACCGGATTTGGTTTTTTATCTTTTAAAAGCTGGTAAGCTTTATCAATTTCGGCGCCATAAATTTGGTCATCAATGGGTGATAAATTAAACCAGTCGTGTTGATCGGCTTTGTTATTACCATATACTGGTTTTTCATTCTGTGCTAGTAACCCCAATGATAAACAAAAGGTTAATAAAAATAAAAGTGCCTTTTTCATGATTTTTTTAAAAAAATATTACGTAAAACAAAAAAGAGAGTGTCTAAAAAGTATAATTAATAAGTTTATGCAAAGTATGCAGATGAATTGCTAAAATCGCAAAACGTAAATATAATAAACTTTATACTTTGTCTTTTTTGCGAAGAATTGACTTTTTTGACACGCTCTTTTTGAGCATTTTAATTTGCTTCAATTATTTGAATATAGCAATTTCTTTTTCGCCTGTTGATTTGCTGTAAGCCCTGAACATCATATTGGTATTAAATGGCATCGCAATATTGCCATTTTTATCAACAGCAATAATTCCACCATCGCCACCAACTTTTGCAAGTTTTTTATTAATAACCAAGTCAGCAGCATCTTGTAAACTCATATTTTTGTATTCCATTAAGGCAGAAATATCATGGGCTACCATATATCTGATAAAAAATTCTCCATGTCCTGTTGCTGATACAGCACAAGTATTGTTGTTGGCATAATTTCCGGCTCCTATAACTGGCGAGTCACCTATTCGTCCAAATCTTTTATTTGTTCTGCCACCTGTTGAAGTTCCTGCAGCCAGGTTTCCGTTTTTATCCAAAGCCACACATCCAACCGTTCCATGTTTTTCTGCTTTTAAAATTTTTTGTAAACTTTCCCATCGGTTTTGGGTTTGGAAATAGGATGAGTCAACAATTTCTAATTCCATTAACCGGGCAAAATCTGAAGCTCCTTTACCTGCCAACATTACATGTTCTGATTCATTCATTACTTTTATTGCTGCTGATATTGGATTTTTAATATCGCCAACACCTGCAACAGCTCCTGCATTTAAGTTGCTGCCATCCATAATGGAAGCATCCATTTCGTTTGTTCCTTCGTGTGTAAATACAGCTCCTTTACCTGCATTAAATAATGGACAATCTTCAAGGTAATTTATTGTTTTTTCAATGGCATCGATACTTGTCCCGCCTTCGGCAAGAATTTTTTCACCAATAGCTAAGGCTTCGGTTAGCTTTTCTTTATAAAGTTGTTGTTTTTCTTCATTAATATTTCGATTTGATGCATTACCTGCACCTCCATGAATTACAATAACATATTCAGGCTGTGTGGGCTTTTCTTTATTTGTGCACGAATAAAATATTAATAAGGTAACACTAAAAATAGCAAGCAATTTAAATAGATTTTTCATGATAGATAATATTTAATTTTGAATAAATAATGAAACTAATTTAACAATAATTTTACATTTGCATAAACTTATTTTTAAAAGATGATGAAACACCGATTAAAATTCTTTGTTACTTATGCATTATACTGGTTAATATTTTTTTTAGCAGCAAGGCTTTTTTTTCTTTTTTATCAATATCAATTTTCATTCGACTTATTTTTTAATGAATGGTTACTTAGTTTTTTTTATGGTATTCGTTTAGATATCTCCTCTGTTGGATACATTTTAGGGGTAACAGGTTTAATATTAATATTTACTTTTTTTCTTGATGGAAAGATTATTCACAAGATTTTAAAACCTTTTACCCTGATTTTATTTACAGTTTCTTCTGTAATAATTGTTACCGATTTAGAATTGTACAAAAACTGGGGATACCGCATGGATGCAACTCCTTTACTCTATATTACCAAACCAAAAGAAGCAATAGCTTCTACTGAGTGGTGGCTTACGATAATCCTTTTATTATTTATTGCAATACTTATATTTTTTGGAAATTATTTTTATAATAAATTTCTCAAACAAAAAATTTTATCCATAAAGCAAGGTAACTTTTTTACGTTAACTTTATTGATTTTGCTTACTGGTAGTATGATTTTACCTATTCGTGCCAGTTTTGGTATTGCTCCGGTTAATACAGGGATGGTTTATTTTAGCCAGCATAAATTTGCTAACCATGCTGCGGTTAATGTGGTTTGGAATGTAATGAATTCTCTGCTTTATAGAAAAAATACTGAAAAAACCTATCATTTTATGCCTGATGAAAAGGCTGAACAAATTGTAAATAATTTATCTTTTCATAAAGGAGATACTTTGAAAGTGTTAGAAGCAAATCAACCTAATGTCGTCATTTTAATTCTCGAAAGTTTTTCAAATAAAGTTATTGGAGCATTAGGAGGAGCGTGGGATTCAACACCAAATTTTAATGAATTGGCAAAAGAAGGATTATTGTTTACTAATTTTTATGCCAATGGCGACAGAAGTGATAAAGGCATCGTTTCGATTCTAAGTGGTTACCCTGCTCAGCCTACCACTTCAATCATAAAAACATCAAGTAAAACAGAATCATTGCCATTTCTGTTTAAAAACTTTAATAAACTGGGTTACGAATCGTGGTTTTATTATGGCGGAAATATAGACTTCGCAAATATGCGTTCTTATTTTTTGAATGGAGAAGTACAGCATTTAGTAACCGACCGGCAGTTTGATAAAAAACTTAGAAACTCTAAATGGGGTGTACACGATGAGTACCTATTTACTTATCTTTATGATAATATGTTAAAATCCCGGGAACCTTTTTTTAAGGTTGTTTTTACGCTTAGCAGCCATGATCCCTTTGAAATTCCTATGGAACCCTTTTTTGATGGTTACGATAGGGCAACAAAATTTAGAAATTCAATTTATTATACCGATCGTTGGTTAGGTGATTTCTTCCGTAAAATTAAAAAAACAGAAATTTGGGATAACACATTATTTATATTATTGGCTGATCACGGAAGCCCACGTCCGGGAAATTCTCAGAATCATGAATTAGATAAATTTCAAATACCCATGTTATGGTTGGGAGGCGCTTTAAAATCTGATCAAATGGTTATAAATGAGTCAGCTTCGCAGATTGACCTGCCCAATACTTTATTAAGCCAGATTTCATCCTACGATTCATCATATACATATAGTAAAAATATCTTAAACGCTAATTATTCCGGATATGTATTTTATGTTTTTAATGATGGTTTTGGTTTTGTAACCGATTCTACAAAAGTAGTTTATGATAATATAGGTAAGCAAATTTTATATCAGGAAGGTGAACATATTACCAATGATTTAGAAAATGGGAAAGCATTTCTTCAGATACTTTCCAACGATTATATGAATCGTTAAAGCTGGCTTTTCTTTACAGTTTCTGATTTATCTGTCTTAAGCATGAACAAATATTTGTCCATACTGTTAAAAGTACCTAAATATTTATTGATAAAATCTATAAATTTTGATAAATTTACTTGACAGAATTATAAAAATTTAAAACTTTAACATTATGGCAGATCTTTCGGTTAACTATATGGGACTTAAACTGCGAAATCCAATTATTGCAGCAAGCAGTGGTTTAACAAATTCAGTAGAAGATATTATAGAATTTGAAAAAAAGGGAGCTGCTGCTGTAGTACTAAAATCTATTTTCGAAGAAGAAATACGGCTCGAACTGGAAAAGGATTTGGTAAGCATGAATATGGAAACCTTTCTGTATCCAGAAACCATGGATTATTACGATAATTATGCCGAAGATGATTCTCTAACTAATTATC
Organism: uncultured Bacteroidales bacterium; assembly: GCA_964606845.1. Lineage (GTDB taxonomy): Bacteria > Bacteroidota > Bacteroidia > Bacteroidales > UBA12077 > UBA12077. Next base: position 44,825 of record CAZSIC010000002.1, on the reverse strand, counting down.
TTAAATTAATCAGGGAATCAAAAAAGGCTGTTAAAATTCCGATTATCGCCAGTATTAATTGTGTTACTGCCGAAAAATGGCCTTATTATGCTCAAACATTACAGGATGCCGGAGCCGATGCTTTAGAGTTGAATGTTTTTGTAATGCCTTCTGATTTTACTAAAACCGCAGCTGAAAACGAACAGGTTTATTTTGACATTGTGGATGAAGTAAAAAAGCATGTTAAAATACCTTTCGCCCTGAAAATAAGTTACTATTCAGCTAACCTGGGCGCATTTATTAAAAAGCTTTCAAATACGGGAATCAATTCACTGGTATTATTTAACCGCTTTTACAGCCCTGATATTGACATCAACAATTTTGATGTTATATCAAGTAACGTTTTAAGCCATCCCGAAGAATTACCCATTTCTTTACGCTGGATTGCTATCATGAGCGAAAGAGTAGGTTGTGATTTGGCAGCATCTACAGGAATACACGATGGTGCAGCAGTGATTAAACAATTGTTGGCTGGTGCAAATGCAGTTCAAATAGCTTCTGCATTTTATAAAGATGGCAAAGGAATTATTGAAAATATGCTCGATGATCTTTCATCCTGGATGAAACAGAAGAATTTTAAAAAAATTGATGATTTCAGAGGAAAGTTGAGCCAGGAGAAAACGCAAAACCCAGCGGCTTATGAACGGATGCAGTTTATGAAATATTTTTCCGGGAAAGGCTTATAAGCTTTGTTTTTAAATGAGATTTTAACCGGCTTTTTTAGCCGGTTTTTTTTGATTATTGATGCTCAATAATCAGCAATTATTTGCAAATTTGCAGATAACTTATGTATGCCATCATTGATATAGAAACCACCGGATTAAGCCCGCTACGCAATAAAATTACGGAGATTGCGATATTCATTCACGATGGAGAAAAAATTGTGAATGAGTTTGCTACACTTATTAATCCTGAGCGTTTTATTTCTGCAAATATTACAAGGTTAACAGGTATTACCAACGAAATGGTAGCCGATGCACCCAAATTTTGGGAAGTAGCAAAAGATATTGTACTATTAACCGAAGGAAAAATTTTTGTGGCTCACAATGCTTCTTTTGATTACAATTTTATAAAGCATGAATTTAAAAGCCTTGGTTACGATTTTAAAAGAGAAAAATTATGTACCGTTCAGCTCAGTCGTAAAATTATCCCTAAACGAAAATCATACAGTCTTGGTAAATTGTGTAATGAGCTAAAAATTCCGTTAAATGGACGTCACCGGGCTGCCGGAGATGCACTGGCTACGGTAAAACTTTTTGAACATCTGCTAAAAACCGATTCATCCCTGGCAGGATTAAAATCCGGTAAATTTTATAATCTTCAATCATCAAAAATTAAGCAACTACCTGAGGAAAGTGGTGTATATTATTTTCATAATCAACAGGGCGATATTATTTATATTGGGAAAAGTAAAAATATACGTACCCGTGTGTTTTCTCATTTTAGCAACGAAAAAACAAGCAGAGCCCTTAAAATGATCGATGAAACGCATGATATTACATACGAAATAACGGGTAATGATTTAATCGCTCAATTGTTGGAATCGGACGAAATAAAAAAGCATAAACCAAAATATAACCGCAGACAACGCAGAAAATCCAACCATTATGGAATTTATTCCAATAAAGATGAATATGGATATATTTGCTTTCGGGTGGATAAAATTGGAGAAGATGTTCCGTTAATTGCATTCAATTTAGCAAAAGAAGCCCGTGAAAGACTTTATCATTTATCGGAAAAATACGAATTATGCCAAAAATTGTGTGGTTTATACGAAAGTGCCGGGGCTTGTTTTTATCATCAGCTTAATCAATGTAAAGGAGCTTGTATACAAAAAGAGCCAGTTGAAGCATATAATGCTCGTGCTAATGAGTTGATTCATAATCTAAATTTTAAACACCAAAGTTTTTTTATTATTGATAAGGGAAGAAGTGAAGATGAAAAAAGCGTGGTTAAGGTTGAAAATGGCAAATATATTGGCTTTGGTTATTTTAATATTGATTGGTTTACAGATGATATTGAAAAACTCTCCGATGTTATTAAAAAATATCCTGATAACCGCGATGTGCAACAAATTATTCGGACCTACCTTAAACAAAATACGGTCGAAAAAATTATCCCGGATTTGTCATTAGGAATGAAGTGATCTGATAACAAGCCATTAACAATTTCAATTTATTTACAGATTTTGAATGATACTTTTTATAACCAGTAAATATGAACATATTTTATTTTCTCTTGTTTAATGATTTGAAAAATGATTGTAAACAAAAAAATAAGATGATGAAAAAAACAGTATTAATAATTGCATTGGCCTTGATAAGTTCAGTAACTTTTGCTCAAAACAAATCCTTTTATGATTTTAAGGTACAAACCATCGATGGAGAAAATTTTGATTTATCCACTTTAAAGGGCAAAAAAGTATTGGTTGTAAATACAGCCTCTAAATGTGGTTTTACCCCGCAATATGAAGATTTACAGAAACTTTATCAAAAATATAAATCTAAGAATTTTGTAATTATTGGATTTCCTGCTAATAATTTTATGAACCAGGAACCAGGTTCAAACAATGAAATAAAGCAGTTTTGTTCAGAAAATTATGGAGTTACTTTTCCTATGATGTCTAAAATATCGGTTAAAGGCGATGATATTCATCCACTCTATCAATGGTTAACCGATAAAGAAGAAAATGGAGTAATGGACTCGAAAGTAAAGTGGAATTTTCAGAAATACATGATTGATGAAAAAGGGAATTTGGTAGATGTGGCTTATTCAAGAACAAATCCTTTAGATGATCAGATCATAAACTGGATTGTAGAGAAGTAGATTCGATAAAAAATGATATTAGATAATTGAACCGTGCATTTTTGCACGGTTTTTTTCTAAAAGTCAGCGGATGACTTTTGAATCAACGGCACCATGATATTAAGCATAATTAGTTGCCAATTAGTAATTCATCCGCTGACTATTATAACCAATCGGCTGTACCTATAACTTATAAAATAAGTAATTTTTTCAATGGATCACCGGCTTCTAGCCGGTTTTAACTGATATGGAATTTTTCCAGGATAAACCGGCTGGAAGCCGGTGACCCTGATAAAAAGACTTCCATGGCATAAAGCCGCTGACTAAAATACCAGCAGTCGGCTATAGCTGTTGGGAGCCGGCGAACCCAAAAATAGGATTTAATTTTCGCAAAAGCGGCCAATTACCACGTAAGCATTTTGGATACCCAACTCACCCGATTTACTCATATCCATACAGCCGTTTTCGTTTTCTTTTAGGTAAATGTAGGTTAACCCCCGGTTATAATATGCTTCGGCAAAAGTATTATCGTATTTAATTATTTTGTTGTACCATTCAATGGCTTTATTGTAATCACGAGTTTTTAAGAAAGTGTTTGCCAAATTATACCCGGAAAAAATAAATTCAGGCGATTTTTCCAGTGCTTTCATATAATCATTAATGATATATTGGTAATCAGCAAAATTTTCTTGTTCTTTTATGGTTTTAATGCTTGATTGTTGTTGCGGGTCAATGAGTAAAACATCATTTTCCTGGTCTAATAGTTTTATATAATCAATCATTTCTGAACGAATATTTCCACGGCAAAAATAGGCAAGAAAATGGTTGGGTTTCAATTTTATGGCTAAATCTAAATCCGATAAAGCTTCGTTAAAGTTTTTTAAGTAACTTTTATAAACAGCTGTTTGAATTAAATTTTGGTATTTATTGTTGGCTGATTTGTAATTATCTTCTAAAGCAGCTATTTTCATTTTTAATGAGTCAATATTTCTAATAACATCACTTTCATTTTTAATAACAAGCCCATATTCCTTGTAAATATTTTTTTGCTCCTCTATATTATCGTGTAGGGCAGCAATTTTATTAAAATATTCGGAGTTTTGTTTACCGGTTGCAAGCACAAAATTTTCTTCCGGTTCTATTCGTTGGTTATAGTTTGGATGATTATAAAATCGGTTACTTGACTTTAAAGTAATCAAGTTTCTAAAGTTATCCGAGGTATCGGTATAACTGGCATACAATTCTTTGTTTTCCCGAACAGCTGCAATAATATTTTCAGCACGTTGACGGTCGGCTAAAGCACCTTTGATATCGTTCAGTTGACGTCTTACATTTGAACGACTGATGTATGCTTTGGCAAAATCGGGATAAATTTCTATGGCTTTGGAAAAATCAATAAAAGCCCCTTGCAAATCATCAATTTCCTGCTTAATACGGCCTCGGTTAAAATAGGAAAGGATATTTTGAGGATTTAATTGAATCACTTTGTTTAAATCTGAAATAGCATCGCGTTTTTGCTCCAATTCGTTTTTGAGTAATGCCCTGTTAAATAGTGCCAGCGAGTTGTCGGGTTCTATTTGTATGGCAGTATCTAAATCATGAACGGCTGTTTGAATTTTTTCCTGATGATAATTCGCCAGCGAACGGTTAATGTAAGCACTTGCATTAAGCGGATCAATCTTAATAACACGCGAATAACAGGTGATTGCAGTATCATACTTGTGCCACTCAGAGTATAAAATTCCTTTATTCATGTAAACCGGAACATATTCAGGATCAATTTTTAATGCTTTGTCATAATCTTTTAGGGCTCCAAGGGTATCTTCCGAAAAATGTTTTGCCAGTCCGCGATAGAAATAAGCTTTCTTGTTGTGTTTTGTAATTTCCAGCGATTTGTTAAAATCGTTGATAGCTTGATCGTAATGGTTGATGTTGATTTTGCAAAATCCTCTAAAAACAAATAGTTCAGGATCAATAGCATAGAGTTTAATGGCCTGATCGAAATCGTTTAGCGCCAGGTAATATTTTTTTAAGTTAACGCGGGTAATTCCTCTGTTTTTTAAAGCATCGGTATGGTTTGGCTTTAATTCAACAGCTTGGGTAAAATCCTGTTCTGCACCCAGATAATCAGCTAAGTTATATTTTGCGATTCCTCTTAAAAAATAAGGATCTGCAAGATTAGGCTTTACATTTATTACAATATTAAAAGCATCAATGGCTTCATTGTATTTTTGAGCATAAAGTTTTCCTCTTCCAAGCGATAAATAATAATTAACATTTAATTGTGCTAAACTGCTTAAAGAAAATATAACAAATAATATGGGCAGTAAGATTTTTTTCATTAATTGAAAATCAGTTCTAATATTTTGGATAACATCTTTTCGTCCACTTCATCGAACGAATTATATTCATTACTATCCACATCCAAAACACCGATAATATTTTTTTTCGAATCTTTTAATGGAATTACAATTTCCGATTTAGACCTTGAATCGCAGGCAATATGGCCGGGAAACTTTTCTACATCAGCAACAACAATAGGTTTTTGTTGATTAATGCCTGCCCAGCAAACTCCGGTATCTTTTGTTAATTCCTGGCATGCTACCGGCCCCTGGTACTGGCCTACCACTAATTTGTCGTTTTTCAAGAAATAAAAACCTGTCCAGAAAAAAGTTTCCATTTTATGATGTAAAACCGCAATTATAGTCGACATCCTTGCATACGGATTATCTGTTTTTGGCATTAATTCAGCAATTTGCTTATAAATTCGATCGTATCTTCCTTGTTTCTTATTTTTATCCATAGTATATCATATTATGTTTTCAAAGGTAACATTTTTTCTTTTGGCCTAATATTTTTAGATCACAATCTATATAGAACACAAAAATTGTCGTTTCGTTTAAAATTAGATGTATATTTTGTTTTATGAGATTCATAAAAAGAATTATTACACAATATTAAACTTAAACTATATTTGCAAGTCTGTTAAGCATTAAAACTTTAAAATGCAAATAAGATTACTCAAAAGATTAAACGATAAAGAATTACGTACTTTTTACCTTCATATCACTTTTTCTATTATTGATGGGATGATTCGTGGTGCTTTGTTGTTAAATGAGTATGTATTTATTAAAAGCTTAAATGGATCAAGCTATCAGTTAAGTGTTTTGTTTCAGTCGAGTGTAATTGTCCTGTTGCTTTCGGTGTTTTTTAACGAATTGATTTACAGAGCTAAAAGAAAACGTAAATTATTACGCAGGGCAGGATTTTTAACTCATTTACCTTTGCTTTTTTTACTTTTTTTCCCGCAAAATCCTGAAGTATACACGATTCATTCCATATATCATTACATATTTCTGTTTATCTTTTTTACGTATTATCTTTCTTATCCCATCGTTTTACCCACGATTAATCTTTTTCTTAAGAATGCTTATTCGCAGGAGAATTTTGGCCGCATTTACGGAGTTTCTGCATCTGTGAGGCAAGTACTGCTTCTGATTACCGTTTTTCTGTTGGGATTATTATTAGATGCCGACGATTTTTCCTTTACCTGGTTTTTTCCTGTACTGGGTGTGTTAGGTTTTTTAAGCATTGTTCTATTCTCCCGAATTGAATACATTCCTAAAACCGTTGCTGATTATTCAGAAGGAATTATGCAGGCAGTGGTTAGCTCTTTTAAAAAAATGGTTCATATTTTAAGAACCAACAAAGCTTACCTTGATTATCAAATTGCATTCTTATTTTATGGATTCAGTTTTATGAGTACCCGCTCGGTTATTAATATTTTTTATGATAAAGAATTGGCTCTGAATTATTCTAGTGTTGCTTTTTATCAAAATGCATATAATATCCTGGCTATTATCATGCTTCCATTTTTCGGTAAATTGATTGGAAGTGTAGATCCTCGAAAATTTACCGTACTACCTTTTATTTCTTTGGCCGGATATATTTTATTTATCGGCTTATCGGCGTATATTCCAATGCATTTTGAATTATGGAATCTCGAAATTTACATTATGTTACTTATTGCTACGCTTTTTTATAGTCTTTTTACTTCTACAATGCCTATATCGTGGAATATTGGGTCATCTTATTTCGGCAGTAACGAAGAAGCAGGGAATTATCAGTCTATACACCTTTTTGCTACAGGATTACGATCCATTTTTGCACCATTGCTAGGTGTAGCATTGTATGAGTGGTTGGGATTTTCATGGACATTCGCCATTGCTATTTTTTCTTTGTTGGTTGGCATCTATATTCTCCGCTGGTCATATCATGTGAGAGAAAAATAATTTCCTCTTTTTATTCTTTTTGTTTTAAATCAAACATTAATTTTTGAACATAATTTTATACAAACATTTGGAAATTTGAAATATGTTTTGTAATTTTACTTATTCTTAAATGAGAATGAATCTTATTTAATACATGGTTAAAATGAATAAGGCTGATTTACATAATGAGTTGCGAAATAAAGGGTTAAAAATAACCCCACAACGATTAATTGTTTTTGAAGCTGTTGTATTGTTGGGAAATCATCCAACAACTGATAAAATCATTGAAGAAATTAAAAAGAATCATCCAAATATTGCAAAAGGTACGGTATATAAAATATTGGATACATTTGTTGAGAAAGGAATTTTAAAGCGTGTAAAAACCGATAAAGATGTGATGCGATATGATCATGATTTGGAAAAACATCATCATTTATATTCAACTGATTCGGATAGAATTGAAGATTATTATGATGAAGATTTAAATATATTATTAGAACAATATTTTAAGAAGAAAAAAATAGAAAATTTTGAAATAGACGACATTAAGCTTCATATTGTAGGTAAATTTTATCATTAAATTTTATTTATTTACTCAAAGCAATGGCATTAATGTTAGATTAAAAACTAAATTTTAAACTTTAATTAAAATAAACTATGAAAAAGGAAAAAAGTATCGAACTACTAAACAAAGCGATTGGAGACGAATTATCAGCAGTACATCAATACATGTACTTTCATTTTCACTGTGATGACCAGGGTTATGATTTATTAGCCGGACTTTTCCGCCGTATTGCCATTGAAGAAATGATGCATGTTGAGCAATTAGCAGAAAGAGTTTTATTTCTGGATGGCGAAGTGGAAATGATCGTTTCCGAAGATGTTAAGAAAATTCATGATGTAAAAGAAATGCTTGAGTTGGCCCGAAAAATGGAAGAGCAAAGTGCCGAAGATTATAATAACTGGGCAAATGAATGTGCTCAAAATGCTGACTCAGTATCTAAAAAACTATTCGAATCGCTGGTTGAAGACGAAGAACGTCATTTTGACAATTATGACGACGAAATGGAGAATATGAAAAAATTTGGAGAAAATTATCTTGCACTGCAATCCATTGAAAGAAGTAAAAATGTTTCTGGCAAATCAGCTGAATAATATTTGTTAACTATAAAATAAATAAAAATTATGGAAGAAAAATTTGAAAACAAAGAAGAAGTTTTTTCTATGCCTCGCATAGGAGATCCAGCGCCTGAGTTTAAAGCAGTAACTACTCAGGGCGAAATTAATTTCCCGGCAGATTATAAAGGAAAATGGGCGATTCTTTTCAGTCACCCGGCAGACTTTACACCCGTTTGTACTTCGGAATTTATGACTTTTGCCAATATGGAAAAGCAATTTAACGATGCAAACTGCGATTTAATTGGTTTATCTATCGATGGGCTTTATAGTCATATTGCATGGCTGCGTACCATTAAAGAGAAAATCGAATACAAAGGAATGAAGAATATTGAAGTTAAATTTCCTTTGATTGAAGATATAAAGATGGATGTTGCCAAGAAATATGGTATGGTTCAGCCTAACGAAGATAACACAAAAGCTGTAAGAGCTGTTTTCTTTATCGATCCCAAAGGAATTATAAGAACGGTAATCTATTATCCGCTAAGTTTAGGCCGTAATTTTAATGAATTATACAGGGTGCTTATCGCATTACAAACAGCCGATGAATTTGGTGTGGCTACACCAGCTGACTGGCATCCCGGAGATGATGTAATTGTGCCAACAGCAGGTTCATGTGGTTCAGCTCAAGGACGTATGGAAGAAAAAGATATTGATTGCAAAGATTGGTTTTTCTGTACTAAAAAGTTAGATAAAAAAGAAGTAGAGAAGAAAATAATGAAAAAATAACTTTTTAATAAAGTGATTATAAATAAGGGTGTAGATTTTCTGCACCCTTTTTTGATAACTTAACTGAGTTGGATTTGCAGAATTTAATAGGCAACAAACCCAAATACCTGTAAAAAATCATAAAAAGTTAATTAATCTCTTCTTGTTTATTTTGCAACATCTTTTCTATTTGATTTATTAATTCAATGGTAAATTCGTTTGGCATTTTTCGTTGGGTTGTTTCTCCTTTTTCAAGTAAATCCGACACAAAGGCTGCTTCATAATTGTAACCATTGCCTATCCATTTTATTGGTATTACTTGATCCTTTCCATCTTTAAAGAGAATAACATCTGTAGGGCAATGCCACAGAGGCTTAAGGGTTACAGTTGCTTTTTCAAAGTGAATAACTGCTTCATTAGGAAGCTCTTCATTGAAAGAGCAAGTTAAATTTGCTGTAGCAGATGGGTAAGTATTGCGTATGGTTGTATGTAGATCTACATTTGTTGGGCCCCATTTAATTGTAAAATCTGACTTCTGAGGTAAGCCTAAAAGCAATTGACTCAGAAATAACGGATAGATACCAATATCGAATAAAGCTCCACCACCCAGTTCAGTATTAAGTAAACGTCCTTTGGGATTATCAGGTGCTACAAAGCCAAAAGACACATCAATATGTTTAATTTTTCCATATAATTCAGATTGAATAAGTTCTTCAAGGTATGCAATGGATGGATGAAAACGAGACCATAGTGCTTCCATTAAGAAAACATGTTGTTTTCCGGCAAGAGAGAATAATTTTTTTGTTTTTGCTAATGATGTAGTTAACGGTTTTTCACACAATACATGTTTACCATGTTCGATACAAAGTTTTGCATGTTCAAAATGAAGGTGATTATAGGATGCGATATACATTACATCAACCTTGTCTGATTTAGCAAGCGCTTCATAACTCTCAAATATTTTTTTAGCCTGATGTTTTTTTGCAAATTCCTTAGCCCTGTTGATATTACTTGAAGCAACACCATACAATTCTGCATTTGGTACATACGTAAGCCCTTTAGCAAATTTATGGGCAATTTTACCAAGACCAATGATTCCCCATTTTATCATAATGTATTAAAATTTTTAGCGATTAATCCTATTGTAAATAGTTTTCCAGGTATCGGTAATTAAGAAACTTTCGTGCATATACGAAATCATTTTTTCAAATTTTTTCATGGGAACGGCAAAAGTTAACGTATTTTCCGAAACGCATGGTCGGGCAGAGGTGTCGAACATACCAATAACTGCACGTGGATTGCTTGCATCAATTTCCAAATATGGATAGTGAACAATAGAGCCACAACCAGCGGCAAATGGATTAATTGCTCCTCCATTAGGGTCTGTTTGATCAAAATTAGCTAAGGTAAACAAACCGGATAAAACATCGGGTTTAGTGAAAAATATCACTACCGCAGGATGATCGGTTTCTGTTAGCTTATCCCATCGTTTAAAAATAATATTTCGATTGTCGGTAGGAATAGTTTGGTGATTTTTCATTAATTCATTTACCATTTCGGGAGTTTGTTTGTAGCGTTCACCTTCTAGCTCTACCGGTATCCCGCATGAGAGGAAATATTCAAAATTAGGCCGCATTTTATCCGAATAGCCCAGGTATCTTCGGGCACCACCACAACCCAGAGATGCTTTATTAAACGATAAATTACTTCCTTTTCGTACCGATGCTAAATCACATATAAAACAGCTCCATTCCTTTTTTGCAGGAACAACATCAGCCTCATTGATAGTATCACTAAAATAAAAAGCAACAGGCAATTCGGCCTTGCCAAAATATTTTTTCCATTGTTTAATAAAATGGTCTCTTAACTCAATATTCATAATGTTTTCTTTTCTTTGATAGCGCGTATGATGTATTCTTTGGTTTCTTTTGAATAAAATACATATTTTGATTTTTGGAATCCTTCTAAAGATTCTACAAATCGATCCATTTTATCAATTATGGCTTCCATTTCATTATTTTCCAATTCTTTACTTAATAATTCGATGATGGCTTTGCGGTATTCAAAATTTCCACGTAATTGTACAATGTCATTTACATATTGCTTGTTGTTCTTTTCCCAATACTTATGCAAATTAAAACCCCAATCGTTATAGCTTATGTTTTGGCTTAATCGTTTTATTTCGGACATTGATATTGTATTCCCGCGAGAATCTATTTTCTGTTTTAATTGATCCATTTTTCCTGTTTCTAAATCAATAAAATACTGTACCAAATTTATCCTTACACTCAGTTTATTGTTGTTAATCCAAAAAACAGGAGAAAATTTCGACATGGTATCAATTTTTTTTACCAGTTGATTTTTATCCTCATCTATAAAAAGCTGCCTGATTTCAACACCTGTAGAGTCTTCTTTTACATAAGCTATTCGGCCATTGTCGGGTGATAAACTGGAGCGGTAGCCGTCATAAAAGAAACGTTTAAGTTCATCATTTTCGAGGTCGTATAAAAAGAAGCCAAAATTTTTAGGATATAACTTTTTATCAACTCCCGATGAAGTATCATTTTCTGTTTGCAATCGCCAACCCATGGTTGGGGTAATGTTAAATAATATTTTGTTGTTTTGTATTGATAGATATTTTTGGTATGATGTATACAAAATGCCACCAAAATCAAAGATTTTGTTTAGCTTGTTATTAATGGTATCAAACTCATACAAACTTGTATTTCTGTAAATGTTTTTATGCATTCCTCCATCCGGAAAACGGCTAATTCCTTTTGGTGGCTGGCCAGCTTGAATGGAATGATAAAAAATGACCGTTCCTTTATCGGTGTAAACGCCACTTGAATATTTTGATGTGACTGTTAAATGATCGTAGTAACAGCCCGTTAAGATTAATAGAATGCTTGCAATTAGAAGGAAATTAATTTGTTTGTTTTTTTTCATATCAGCAAATTTATTTATTTGGCAAATAGCTATAAATAATAATCAAAATTCCTGCCGGAAGCATTAAAATACCACTGTAAAATGTCAAACCAATTAGGTTAGGCTGGTTAAAATAGAGTCCAATCGTTGCTACAATTTGAGTCAGAGCTGATAATGTAAGTATCTTGATGATAAAAAAAATTAAACTGCTTTTGAAAATGTAGCGCGTAAAGATGAGCAATGTGGCTATGCCCCAAATCATATATCCAGTCTGATTGATAAAAATTACAAGCGAATCATTATTATAAAAATACCATTTTAAAATATAAGATTCTGGTTTAGAATTCATAATAAATGGTAAGTATAAAAATTGAGATCCATAAGAAATGCTAATAATCAAAAAAAATAGTATATAAAGAAAAAAACCGATTTTCGTCGTTAAATATTTTTGGTTGTTAGTTATTTTTTTGTGTAGTTCGTAAAGTATAAAAATAAGGAAAGGAGCAATTAAAAAGGCAATGATAAAATTTAGTATGTACCATACCGGAGTATTGTTAATAGAATTAAGTTGAGCTGAATAACTGGCACCGGAAGGTAATGAAATAAATGTAAATACCGGCCAGCAGATTAGAATAAGTGTAAAAACAATAGCAGATATTTTTAATCTTGAGGATTTCATTTTAAAATATGTTTTAGGCTAAGATAATAATATATGCACAAAATAATTGGCAAAGGATATAAAAATTTATATCAGACTAAGTAGCGAAGAAGATTGTATTTATCAGAAAATAAAGTATTCGTCAGTAGGTTTAAGTTCATGACAATAACAATCTTAATATTTATAAAAGTAAATTACAGATGATATAAATACTAGTGTCATGTCAACGCTATTTTAGTCAGCCCAAGTCTTGTTCTTTTTCCTCAGCTCGTCAAAATAAATTCTTTACGTAGCTTCGGCTATGTGCAGAATTTCTTTTTTGATCTGAGAAAAAATTATTGCGACTTAACCGACACAATAGCATTGACACGACACTGGAATATTGTTTAATTTCATTTATAACTAACGAAAAATCACTGGCGACTCCTCTTTCTTTTTACTAAACATTAAGCCATTCTCCTTCCGATTTTGCAATAATAACTGCACCACAACTATCACCCCAAACATTGGTAGTTGTTCTGAACATATCTAATATTCGATCAACCGGAAGAATTAAAGCCATTAATTCAAGCGGTAATCCAAGTACTTCTAAAATAATTGTAATAATAACAAGGCTGGCCATAGGCACTCCGGCCGTGCCAATGCTCGACATTAAGGCTGTAATTAATATTAGCACTTGTTCTTTTATACCCATATCAACTCCTTTTGCCTGTGCAATAAACATAACTACCGCTGCAATATAAATGGCTGTTCCATCCATATTAATGGTAGTACCAATAGGTAAAGTAAAATTTGTAATTTTATGAGAAACTCCGGATTTTTCATTGGTTTCTTTCATGTTAAGTGGCAGGGCAGCTGCAGAAGATGCTGTAGAGAAAGCAGTAATAAGTGTTGTTTTTACATTGCTTAAATGTTTGAATGGCTTGGCTTTTCCTATAAAACGAGTAAGCAATGGTAATGTTATCAATGAATGGATTAAAATTCCACCAATTACGGTTAACATAAATGTTCCCAAACTGGCAACCATATTTCCGAAGTCTTTTTGTTCAGCTACTACTTTTACAATTAAACCGAATATTCCATAAGGCGCTAGCTTTATAATAAACATGGTAATTTTCATAAACAGCTCAAAAAAGGCATTGAAAAAATCAGCAAGGATGATATTACTTTTTTTGTCAATTTTGCTTATAAAAATACCTGCTATAATAGCAAAGAAAATTACTGCCAGAAAATCATTGTTAGCCATTGCATAAAAAATATTCTCAGGAACAATTTGAATAAAAATATCACCCATGCTTGGCCTGTCTATACTTATTTTTTCTTCAATAGCAATGGAGGTAATATCCATGCCAACTCCGGGTTGTATAATATTAACCATCAATAATCCGACAATAATGGCAAATGTACTTGTAGTTAAATAATATGCTATGGTTTTTAATCCGAGTTTTCCAAAATTTCCATCACCGCCTATATTAACAATTCCTGATATTACAGAGCTTAAAACCAAAGGAATGACAATCATTTTGAGCATTCGGAGGAATATATCGCCCATCCAGGAAACATAATTTACATATTCTTTAAAAAAAATGCCAAAAACTATTGCAAGTATAAATGCGATTAATATTTGCCAGTGTAGAGCTAATTTTTTCATATAAACAAAGGTTACAAGAATTATTTTAAACCGTAAATGTAATAAAAATGATCATGTTTTAGACTTGAAAAATAGGAGAAGTTTAAAATAAAGTTAACTTTTTATTACTGCTTAGTGCATAATTTGTATTTTTATAGTTGATAAATAATCGCACAAAATGAGAGAGGTCAAAAAGTATCTTTATCAAACCATATTTGGGACCGATACAAAAGCCGGAAAACTTTTTGATGTAATGCTTTTATGGGCAATTTTATTGAGTGTACTTACTGTTATTATCGAAAGTTTAAGGCCGGCAAGTATTGAATATAGAAATTTACTTCTATATGCCGAATGGATTTTCACCATTGTGTTTACTATTGAGTATTTAATAAGGATATGGGTTTCTCAAAAAACCTTTAGATATATTTTTAGTACAATGGGTATTGTTGACTTTTTATCAATAATACCAACCTATATAAGTTTAGTATTTGTGGGAGCTCATTATCTTATGGTTATCCGTGTTTTGAGGCTACTCAGGGTTTTTAGAATTTTTAAATTGAATTATTATTTAAAGCAGGGAGAATTAATTGTATTAGCACTTAAAGCAAGTGTAAAGAAAATTAGTGTTTTTTTATTTGGCATATTAAATATTATTATAATAATTGGAGCTTTAATGTATGTTATTGAAGGTGAAACCAATGGCTTTGATAATATTCCACGGAGTATATACTGGACCATCGTAACTATTACTACTGTTGGATATGGAGATATTTCTCCACAAACACCTTTAGGCCAATTTGTTTCTTCTATTATTATGATTATTGGTTATTCCATTATTGCTGTGCCTACAGGCATATTTTCAGCAGAATTTTTTAGGCAGTCAACTGCAAAAGATTTTAGAACATGCCCAAACTGTGGTAAAGTAATTCATTCTCATAAAGATAACTATTGCTCAAATTGTGGTAACAAATTGAAATCCTAACATTGTTAACAATACATTTTTTGTATTTTTATACTTAAATTATTTATTAACCACTAAAAACTTATTAGCCATGAAAAAAGCATTAATTATTATTAGTCTAACATTGTTCTCATTATCTTTTGTTTCAACATCTTGTTCGGATGATAATCCGATCGATTGTACCCAGCTATTGGCAAATTATACCAATACCGGATTGGAATATACTGAAGATCCAACAAATAATGATAAGTGTATTGCTTTTAAAAATGCAATTGAAGATTATTTGGATAGTGACTGCAAAACTTTAACCGAAGAAGTAAGAGCTGATCTTCAGGCAGAGTTAGAAGCGCTACCTTGCTATTAAGAATTAAAGATTTAAGAGATTAAAAAAACTTCCGGTATTATTTTTCTCCGGAAGTTTTCTATTAAGCCATTCTTACTATCCGGGGATTAAATCTGGCTACAACTTCTACCAAATTTTTCTGATGCTCCATAACTTTTTCTATTTCCTTATAAACATGCGGATCTTCGTCTGTATTTCCGCCAATTAAAGTAATGTTGGAGTTGTTTAGAAATTGTTGCATCTCTTTTTTAGAGATTTTTTCTTTGGCCGCTTTCCTCGATAAAACCCTTCCGGCGCCATGTGCTGCGGAATTTATCGATTCAGGGTCACCTTTTCCACGCACAATAAATGCAGGTGTGGCCATTGATCCCGGAATAATTCCTAAAACATTTTTTGTAGCAGGAGTAGCTCCTTTACGGTGAACAATTACCTCACTGCCATCTTCTAACTTTTCTTTCCAGGCAAAATTATGATGGTTTTCAACCTTGAATAAAGGTTTTTCGCCGAGTGCTTTGGAGATTCTTTGATGTATTTGCTGATGATTGGCCGCAGAATAATCGCCGGCAAGATTCATTGCCAGCCAGTATTCCTGTCCTTCCTGCGAATCAAGATTTAGCCACGAAAGCGTTGTTGCACCTTTGGGTAAATGGCAAATATCTTTGGCTATCCGGGTATAATGCCTTGCTACTTCGGCACCCATGCCACGCGATCCGGAGTGGGAGAGAACCGCAAAATAAATTCCCGGAAGCAAATTCCATTCATTGTCCGAATCCGTTATTTCCAGTGTCCCTAAATCAACAAAATGATTTCCGTGTCCGGAGGTTCCGATTTGTGCATAAGCTTTTGAATGTAATGATTTTAAAAAAGGTATTTCGCTAAATTCTTTGCGATCTAATACAGGATGGCCTTCAGGCTGTTTAAATTCTCCTTTCCCAAACCGGGTTTCATTAAGTAACATTTTTTTTAATCCGGCCTTATCTTTGTCTAAAATGTTTGCATGCAAATCGTAAACCGACATGCACATTCTGCATCCAATATCCATTCCCACGCCGTAAGGAATTACAGCATTTTTTGCGGCCAAAACACCGCCAATAGGTAATCCATATCCCACATGTGCATCGGCCATTAAAGCTCCTTTAACAGCAATAGGGAGTTGCATGGCTACATCCATTTGTTGTAATGAACCTTCGTCAATCTCGTTTTTGCCATAAATTTTGTAAGGCAGGGGCTTGGGGTTGATTTGAATCTCTTCCGGTTTTTGTTTTGGAGCCTTTATTAATTGAGCTGCAAGCTTGCTAAAGTGCTCATGATTTTTATAGTTCTCAGGATTTTTAATAATGCCTTCGAGCAAACCGAGAACTTCGGTTTTTGGTGTCCGCTTGTAATATTTGTATGCAATATTTTTGGCTAAACTGATTAATACTTCCGACCGGAAGCCAATTCTTCTCATCTCTTTCCCGCTTATTCGTAATTTTTTCATCGTAAAACTAATCTTTAATAGTTGTCAGGATTAATTATAAATATCGACTAATTAATTGACTATTAAATCAAATTTATGAAAAAAAGTTATATCATAATATTATTATTTACCTTAAATGCATGGATTATAAATGCCCAAACATGTTGCTCCGGCGGCGTGCCTTTATCGGGAAATATTGGGTTTGTTACAAGCGAAAAAGGGTTGCTGAATTTTAGTATAAATTATGATTATAATTTTTTAAATCAATTATATAATGAAAACCAAAGGTTAAATGATAATTCGCGTAAGCGGATTACACAATCAGTTTTGATACAATCAGGTTATAATATTTCTAAATCAATATCAATAGATTTTCTCTTTTCTCTCGTTCAACAAGAAAGAGAAATTGCCCAGTTTAATAATACTGATTATATCAGGACAAGGGGTATTGGTGATGCTGTAGTATTATTAAAATATCGAGTACATCGAATATCAAATTATCATCAGGATTTATTTGTGGGTTTTGGATCAAAATTACCAACCGGTAAAAGTAACTATAAAACTGCCTCGGGAATTCAGTTAAATGCTGATTTACAGCCTGGTTCAGGTACTTATGATTTTATTTACTGGTCTCATTATCGTAGAAATATCAATTTCAGGCCATCGTTAAATATCTTTGGAAGAGCAATTTATAAACAAAACGGAACCAATAATGAGTATTTAACAAGTCAGGCCTATAAATTTGGCAATGAATTCCAGGGGATTTTAGGAATAAGTGATCAGCTATTAATAAAAAATCTACTAATAAATCCGGGAATAGCGATAAAATATAAAAACAGATCAAAAGATATTATCAATGACTTTCAGTTAGATAATACAGGTGGCGACTGGCTGTTTTTAGTAACATCATTAGGTGTAAATATAAATCGAAATCTCATATTTAATATTGATCCGGAAATACCAATTTTTACGAAAGTTGATGGCACACAGTTATCAACCAGTTTTCGAATCAGTATAGGTATCTACTTCGTTTTAAATAAAAGTGAAAAAGAATTAATCAAAATTTAAATTTAATGTTATGAAAAAGATATTAATAATTGGAATGATCGTTATGCTCTATTTTACAGCATGTACAGATGATGATCTTGTTTACTCAAGTTCATCGAACGATAGGATGAATAATCCAACAGATTCATTGGATACAGATTCGTCTAATACAAACTCATCGAACAATGAATATAACTGGTTAATACCTGTTGATGAAGTTTATGATGGTGGCCCCGGAAAAGATGGTATTCCTGCATTACAAAATCCGGAATTAATTAATTCCGATGAAGCAGATTATTTAGATAATTCAGATTTAGTTCTTGGAATTGTTTCTGGGAATGATATTGTTGCATATCCGCATCGTATATTGGATTGGCATGAAATAATTAATGCTGATTTAGATGGAATGAGAGTAGCAGTTAATTATTGTCCGTTAACAGGAACGGGAATAGGATGGGATAGGTTTGTTAATGGAGCTTATACAACTTTTGGTGTTTCCGGATTGTTATATAACTCTAATTTAATACTTTATGATAGGGGTAGTGATAGCAACTGGTCTCAAATAAGATTGGATTGTGTTTACGGAGAACTTGCAGGAACAAAAGCAGAAACTCACAGTTTGATTGAAACAACCTGGGAAACATGGAAAACAATGTATCCCAACACAAAAGTTGTTAGTACAAACACCGGGTATTCAAGAAATTATAACAGATATCCCTATGGAGATTATAAAAATAGTGAAGCATTATTCTTTCCGGTTGATCCATTAGACGAAAGATTGCATCTAAAAGAAAGAGTCCATGGGTTAATTATTAATGATAAAGCAAAAGTTTACAGGTTCAGTTCCTTTTCTTCATCCAATAATATTATTGTAGATCATTTTGAAGATGAATATCTGATAATTGCAGGTAATGTGGAAAAAAACTTTATCATTTCTTTTATTAATAATTTAGATGACTCTCTGCAATTTGATCCATTGGAAAATGAATTACCTGTTATTATGGTCGATAATGAAGGCAATAAATGGAATATTTGGGGTGAAGCAGTTGAAGGGCCACGCGCAGGAGAAAAGTTAACTCCTACACAATCATTTATGGGGTACTGGTTTGCCTGGGGCGCTTTTTATCCCAATACTTTAATTTATGAATAAGAATTTATAAACCTGAAATGAAATATTTTGTTATTTTTAAAATGTAAAATTACTAAAATATTTATTTCGTATGGAAACTACACAAAAAGTATTAGATGCCTTGAAAAAAGCCGGCAAAGCTTTAAAAGCAGGCGAAATTGCTGAAATAAGCGGTTTAGATAAAAAAGATGTTGATAAAGCGATGAAAGCTTTAAAAGAAGATGAAAAGATCGTTTCTCCGAAACGCTGTTTTTGGGAACCGAAGTAAAAAAGCCGGTTTATTTCCGGCTTTTTTTAACAATTGGTGCATTGAAATGCCATGCACGATCGTAAACAAATACCACATCCGGTACATTTACTATAATCTATTTCGGGTGTGCTAAACGGACTTTTTTGTGAAATTGCTCCTACAGGACATATTCCTGTTGAAGGGCACGGATGATTTTGCGGGCAAAAATTCTCATTAACAACAATATTTCTTTTCATTTTTTATGCTATTTTAAAATTAAACGGATGCAAAATTAGTAATTAAATTTAAAAAAACTACATATTTATATAAATGTATTTGTTGTAAACTTCGGGAAGGTTCTTTTTTACTAATCTGCAAGTTTGTAAAGCTCTTTTAAAGTCTTTTTACCACGATTTTTAAAACCCGGTGTGGCATCTTCCATCTGATTTTCAATCAATGCAATTAATTCAGCGGTAATGTCAGGTTCTAATCTTACAAAGTTTTGAAGAATTTGCATGGAAAATATTTTAACAGCAGTAGGATATTTAGGATCTTCAAGCCACGTAAAGCAACAATCAATTAAAATTCCAAGATGCTCGTCGTCTAATTCAGTTAAATTGCGTGTTGATAATATTTTTGTGAAATGTCTGCGTTGGTTATTGTATTTTGCTTTTGGAAGAAAATCAATCATTTGATCAATATAAGGATCAATAAACTGAGGGTATTTGAGCCAAATGGTTTCAACAACCCAGGCTGCCCGCCCTGAAATCCAGGGCTCATTAGTATAAATTAACTCCATTAGCTGATTAAATAATTTTTTGTCCTTACCTACTACAGCGGCTATATATTCTGTATTTTTCTTGGAAGGCTCTGCTAATAATTGATCGCTAAAATTCATTCAATTCTGGTTAAAAATTTAAACATTCAGCAAGGGTTCAATGTTATAATAAAAACTTATAAAATGAAAATTGTAAAGTTAATCATAAGTCTATTAATCATGGTTTCTTTAAGCCATGAAATTTATTCACAAAACAATAAAAAAATGGAATTAGCAACATTTGGATCGGGATGTTTTTGGTGTACCGAAACAATTTTTGATAATGTTAAAGGTGTAGAATCTGCAGTTTCCGGATATTCCGGAGGCAATGTAAAAAACCCTACCTATAAAGAGGTTTGTACCGGAAATACCGGCCATGCTGAAGTAGTACAAATTACTTATAACCCTGATATTATAGCTTATAAAGATTTATTGGAAATTTTTTGGCAAACCCATGACCCAACAACTTTAAACAGACAGGGAGCTGATGTTGGAACACAGTATCGCTCGGCTATCTTTTATCATACCGATGAGCAGAAAAAAACGGCAAAAAACTATAAAAAGAAACTTGACGAAGCCAACATTTATAAGAACCCAATTGTAACGGAAATTACAGAATTTGAATCGTTTTATAAGGCCGAAGATTATCATCAGGAATATTACGAAAACAATAAATTTCAGCCATACTGTTCATTTGTTATCACACCCAAATTAGAAAAATTTAAAAAGGTTTTTCAAGATAAACTTAAATAATGTAAGGCCAATCTAAATTATACAATTTAATTTTTATTAGTAGTTCATCTTTTCCAAAGTTTTAAACGTTGGAAAAGATATTTTCGTTTGACCCACTTTAATGTCGGTATATCTGTATTCCAAAAGAAATCTCGTCTTAATTAAATATTGTCGCCCCCTTTAAAGCCTGTTTCATTTACCGGAATTAAATATTATTCCTTCTCATATCCTGTTTTTTTATCATTAATTTCAAATAACTAAAGCCTCGCAATTAGTTTTTTATTGAATTATGATTTTTTTATGAATATCATCACTGCATAAAAAATATTTGTTTAGTTTAGAATTAAATATGTAAAACATTAAAAAAATCATAATTTATAATGTATTTATATAAATATTTGTATATTAATAAATTAAATATATTTATTATTTATAAACACAGTTAAATGTTAAATAAATAATTAAATTAATTAAACATTATCATTAACCTTCTGTTTCATTTCAATAAAATTTATTATAAACTAAAAAATTTAAGTTATGAAAACGATTACCAAAAAATTTTTATCAATCACAGCTATTGCATTAATAGCAGGATTGATGTTTACATCGTGTAATGACGATGATGATGATGACATGATGTTGCCAACCAATGATATTGTTGCGTTAGCGACTTCAACATCAGACTTAAGCACTCTGGTTACTGCCATTACAACTGCAGATTTAACTTCTGTATTGCAAGGTGATGGACCTTTTACTGTGTTTGCACCAACAAATGATGCATTTGATAATTTAGAAGATGGCGTGTTAGAAACACTTTTAGATAATCCGGATGTTTTAGCTGAAGTACTTCAATACCATGTAGTAAGTGGTAAAGTGATGTCAACTGATCTTTCAAATGGTGATGTAGCAACATTACTTTCGGGTAAATCTATCAATGTTAGCATTATGGATGACGTTGTTAAATTAAATAACAGTGCTATGGTAACCAATGCTGATATAGAAGCTTCAAATGGCGTGGTACATATTATTGACGAAGTATTGCTTCCAGAAGGTTTCGTATTACCAAAAGATGATATAGTAACGATAGCATCAGAAACCCCTTCATTAAGTATTTTGGTAGACGCTTTGACGATGTTCCCTGATTTAGTAGATGCTTTAAGCTCAGATGGTAATTATACTGTATTTGCTCCAACAAACGATGCCTTTTCAGCATTATTAGGAGTAATTGGACAATCGGGTTTAGATGATGTACCTGAAAATGTAATTGAAAGACTGCTAAAGTATCACGTTATTTCAAGTGCTGCTTTAATGTCAGGAGATTTGACTGATGGTCAGATGGCGGCTACGCTATTAAGTGATGATGATAAAATTACAGTAGAAATAAGTGGCAGTAATGTTACTATCAACGGAGCGAACGTTACTACTCCTGACGTAGAAGCTTCAAATGGTATCGTACATATTGTCGATGCAGTTTTAGTTCCTTCATTGGAATTAAGTATCGTAAATACCATTGTAGAACCTGCTTATTTTAATAAAGATTTCTCCATTTTAACTGAAG
The DNA here is from genome assembly GCA_964606845.1 of uncultured Bacteroidales bacterium. Lineage (GTDB taxonomy): Bacteria > Bacteroidota > Bacteroidia > Bacteroidales > UBA12077 > UBA12077. The sequence goes on along the minus strand of CAZSIC010000002.1, from coordinate 22,338 downwards.
CAGTAGTTACAGCTGATTTGTTAAATACACTAATTGACAGTGAAGCTAATTATACCCTGTTTGCACCAAATAATGATGCTTTTGAAGCTGCTGGTATAACAAGTTTAGATGGTTTAACTGCCAACGATCTTGCTCCCATTTTAACCTACCACGTTTTAGGTAGTGAAGTATTTGGTGATGGTTTACCTGCAACAGGTTCAGCTATTACTTCATTAGGTGGCGATTTTTATCTAAGTAATAACGATAATGGAGTATTTTTAAATGGATTAACCCAGGTTACTGCAGCAACAATTTCAGGTGAAGCTCTGGATTATGACAATGGTGTTGTTCACTTAATTGACAGAACGTTGGTTCCAGCTTCGGACGATATTGTTGACATTGCTGTAGCAGCTTCTGAAGCTTCAGAAGGAGCTGAATTTGGTCAGTTGGTTGCTGCTCTAACGGCAGTTGAAGAAGATGGATCAACAGCCGATCTTATCACCGTATTGAAAGGTGAAGGGCCTTTCACTGTATTTGCACCAACAGATGCTGCTTTTGAATCACTTTATACGCTAGCTGGTGTAGCAGATTTTGATGCACTGGTTACAGCTCAAGGTATAGGTGTAATTGAAGCAGTACTAAAATATCACGTGGTAGAAGGCAGAGTATTCTCAACAGATTTACCAAACTTATCAAGTAGCACCGTAACAACCTTAGGCGGCAATTTTACACTAAATCTTGGTAGCTTAACCATTACTGATACTGATGCTGCACTTGGATTAGGATCAGAAGATGCAACAATTGTTGATACAGATATTCTTGCAACCAATGGAGTTATCCATGTAATTGATGAAGTGATACTTCCTTAAGAAAAGAATTCTGATTTGTTCATTTTAAGCCGGATAGAGAAATTTATCCGGCTTTTTTTGTCATCATATTTTAATTTCTTTTTCATTAATAATTCTTATTTAATGAAGAAAAATTAATTATTTCATGGAAGTTTATTGACATTTTCAAATTTTTATATATACCTTTGATATGTATTTATTAAATTTTTATTATAATTTTTTATGAAAGAAGGTACAGTAAAATTCTTTAATGAATCAAAAGGTTATGGATTTATTAAAGATGCGGAGTCAGAAAAAGAATACTTTGTGCATGTTTCCGGCTTAATTGACAAAATCAATGAAGACGACGAAGTAACATTCGAACTCCAAGAAGGTAAAAAAGGCTTAAATGCAGTAAATGTAAAACTTAAATAGTTTGAATTACTAATTTTGACTTTTGACTTTTACAAGCCCTGTTTTTGCAGGGCTTTTTTTATTGTTCTAAACATAATATCCTTTGCTTGATATTTCCACTGTTCTGTATAGCTCGTAAGCATCTTCATTTAGTGGATAATCCCAGCAGCCTTGCCTATGGTACTCCGATCCGCCAAATCCTTTTTTAAATCGGTATAATCCGTACATTGGATGAGATTTGTCTGGCGTTGGAGAAATACCAAAGAAATCATATTCTTTACAACCCTCACTTTTGGCTTTGCAAATTGCTTCCCACTGAAGGGCGTAGGTAGCCATTAAGTTCCTGTTTTTTCTTGATGATGCTCCATATAAATATGTTGCACGTCCACCAGACATTACTAAAAGTAAAGCAGCTAAAGCATCTCTTTTATTTTCAGCTAATAACATGTGAACGTTGGCAGGTGATGCTGTATTTTTTGCACGTGTTTCCAGTATTGTTTTAAAATGGTTTATATCTCTGTAAGCAATACCATTGCGAACAGCAGTTTCTTTATAAAGTTTATGCCAAACATTTAAATTATCTGTAGATACATCATGTACATTAACTCCTTTGCGATACGACAATTTAATATTGTACCGGGTTTTTGATTTCATGCTTTTTAATAAATCTTCCTTATTTTTTTTCAGATTTAGAAAAATAGTATGAGAAGGAAGAACATCAGACGGAGCTTTTCGTAAATTCCAGTTTTGGGTATCAAAATTCATACGAAGTTCTTGAAGCCTTGTTTCGGGAGGTCCCATCCAAAAGCCAAAATCATTATAGCAATCTTCATCATCCTGCCATGGAGATGCCCAGGCAAGATCAAAACGAATAAAAATGCAATTATTGGGTAGATAAGGGCGCAAAGATTCGGATAACTCTTCCAAAAAAACGCCTTGTTTATCTTCCGGTAAGTCAATATCGGGCCCATAAGGGATATAGGCAATGCAGCCTTTATTCCCAATGTTTCTGATAATTATTAATATATCTTCTTGTGTTATGTGATCTTTTGTTAATTCATGATTGGCATTAATAGAAAATGCCCTGGTTTTGTATCCTTGTTTTTCTTTTACTTTAGCCCAGTAAGATGTTTGAGGGAGCACTGTTCTTTTATGCAGATATTCCGTAGACTTACGTTCTATTGTTAAATGCATTAATTGAAATTTTCCACGGTTAAAGGAGTGCAAAGGTATAATTTATAATATTTTGTCCAAAAAACTCCCAAAATCATTTTGAGAGTTAGCTGCTTTATTCTTTAGAGTCCTTTCTATGTCTGGGCTTTCGTTTATGTTTCGATTCAAACATATTTTCTTGTTTCCTATCGGCTCGCCTGGCTTTTCGTTCTGCACGCCTTTCCTTTAATTTTTTAAAAGGATTTTTTTTCTTTTTACCGTCGTGGATGGTTTTTTCGTGTGACATAGCAACTATTTTTTAATGAACAAATGCTGAAGATTAAAAGATAATAATGAATAAATTTAAAACCTGAAAATCAACTTGTCAAGTATTTTGTTACTTAATTAAAATCTTATTAACTTAAACCTCTGTTATATTTTTATATCTAACAATAAAATCTAAAAATTTAATTTACTATGAAAAAACATTTTTTAATCATTTTCTTATCGTGTTTCATGCTTGCAGGAGCGCATGCACAGCTCGATATTGAGTATCAAAAACCGCCTGAAGAAATTCTTAAACTAGCAGATGTTGACCTTCCACCATCAGTATACATGAATACAGAGGGAACTTATGCTATATTAATGTATCGAAATCAGTATAAAAGTATTGAAGAATTATCTGAAAAAGAATTACGGCTTGGTGGATTGCGTATAAATCCTGTAACAAATATCTCAAGTAGAGCAAGATACTTTACAAAGTTTGAAGTTTTAGACATTAAAAAAGATAAGACTTTATCAGTAGATGGTTTACCTGAGAAATTAAGGCTAACTAACTTTTCATGGTCGCCTGATCAGTCGATGATGGCGTTTACGAACACAACACAAAATGGTGTTGAGCTTTGGGTGCTTGATGTTAAAAAAGCAAAGGTGCAAAAACTTACCAGCGATAACCTGAATGCAAATCTTGGATCTCCATTTGAATGGTTTCAAGATGGTAAGTCCCTTTTAGTTAAAGTTTTACCTGGTGACAGAAAACCATTAATTGACGAAAAAGGATCAATACCTACTGGCCCAACAGTTTCAGTAAATGAAGGACAAAAAGCTCAAAATAGAACCTATCAGGATTTACTGAGCAATAGAAATGATGAGTTTAATTTTCAACAACTTGTATTATCCGAGATTGTTCAGGTTGATTTAAATGGAAATATAAATCCCTGGAAAGAAAAAGCCATGTTTAGAGGTATGAATTTTTCTCCTGATGGAAATTATATTTTAATCACAACCATTGAAAAACCATTTTCATATATTGTTCCTTATTATCGATTCCCTTCCACTACAATCATCTATGATAAATCTGGAAAAGAAGTGAAGAAAATACTGGAAGTCCCTCTTATTGAAGAGTTACCAAAAGGTTTTATGTCAACAAGGGAAGGTATGCGAAATCTCTCCTGGAGAATGGATAAACCAGCAACTTTGTATTGGGCTGAAGCACTTGATGGAGGAGACCCTGCAAATGAAACAGAGTACCGTGACGAAATTTTTGAATTAGCAGCTCCATTTACTGGAGAAAAACGAAGTTTATTAAAAACAATTAATCGTTTTGGTGGAATTAGATGGGCGAATGATCAGGTTGCAATAGCAAGTGATAGGTGGTGGAATACCAGAAACACAAAATCATATTTGTTTAATCCTTCGGATAATTCTAAAAATCCTGAGATTATTTTTGATCTTAATTATCAAGACCGTTATAATGATCCTGGCGATTTTGTTACCACCAGAAATAGATACGGTAAATATGTTTTAGAAATGGAAGGAGAGAACCTTTATCTGATTGGAAGAGGCTACAGTGATGAAGGTGTTCGTCCGTTTATTGATCAGTTTAACTATAAAACAAAAAACACAGATCGATTATGGCGTGCCGACGGAAAAGAAACGCTAGAAAGTATTTTAGATTTAAAAGACCCGAAAAAAGGAATATTACTTACAAGAATTGAGTCGAAGAGCCAATTTCCAAATTATTATTTCCGGAATATAAAAACTGGAGATTTAACTCAGATTACGGATTTTAAAAATCCATTTGCAGGTTTACAAAATGTTCATAAAAAGGTTGTTAAATATAAGCGTGATGATGGATTGGAATTATCAGGAACTTTATATTTACCAACAGATTATGAAGAAGGAAAGAAGTATCCTATGATTTTGTGGGCCTATCCGCGCGAATATAAGGATAAAAGTACTGCCGGCCAGGTAACCTCTTCTCCTCATCAGTTTATTTATCCTTATTATGGATCGCCTGTATTTTGGGTTTCACGTGGGTATGTAGTTCTAGATAATGCTGCATTTCCTATTGTTGGTGAGGGAGATAAAGAACCAAATGATTCTTTCGTGGAACAACTTGTTGCCAATGGAAAAGCCGCCATTGATGCCGTTGATGAAATGGGATATATTGACCGGGATAAAGTAGCTGTTGGTGGTCATTCGTATGGTGCTTTTATGACAGCTAACCTTTTATCTCATTCAGATCTGTTTGCTGCCGGAATTGCACGAAGTGGTGCTTATAACCGAACGCTAACACCTTTTGGTTTCCAAAGCGAAGAGCGAAGTTACTGGGAAGCTCCTGAGATTTATTATGAAATGTCGCCTTTTATGCATTCCGATAAAATGAAAACACCTTTGTTATTAATTCATGGTGCTGCCGATAATAACTCAGGAACTTATACAATGCAAAGCGAAAGATATTTTAATGCTTTAAAAGGTCTGGGAGCTACTGTTCGGTTGGTATTACTTCCAAAAGAAAGTCATGGATATGCTGCACGCGAATCAGTATTACATGTATTGTGGGAGCAGGATCAGTGGTTGGAGAAATATTTAAAAAATAAAGAATAAAATTTTTAATACTTTTTACAAATAAAAATGGCTGTCTAAAGAGAATTAAGGCAGCCATTTTTTATGTTTTTTTGATTTATTTAGTTGTTCACTGCATTTTGCATTAAGATGGCTTTTATTTTACTCGTATTTGTAATATTATCTGCAATTGGACAGCGTTTTTGAATTTCTTCAATGTATGTCTGCTTTTCTTCCATACTCATATCTGCATCCACATCAATATAAGTTCTTATTTCGGTAAAACCAGATCTTCCTTCTTCTGTTTTGCCCATTAAAAAATCTTTATCAATATCTCCTTCAATCTTTACATCTATTCCGCGCACATTTAAGCGCTTTTGGTTTGAAATGATTCTTCCAATAGCACAAATACATGCAGGTAACGAAGAAAGAAAAATTTCAAGTGGGTTAGGTCCTAGCCCTTGTCCACCAGCTTGTTTTGGTTGATCGATAATAAAATTTTGTGAGCAATCAATTTCAGTTTTAAAACCTTCTCTTACTTTTGCTTCTAGTTTAACTGTTGATATAGCCATAATTCCATGTTTTTTTTGTTATTAATAAATTCAATCACAAAATTAGAAAATGCCAGACTTGGATTAAATGATCTTTAACAGGCTGTTTCATGTTTCGCAACATTTAAAATATTTACATTTGAATATTATTAGTATGTTGAAAAAATTTTAGTCTATCAAAATCTCAGTGGTTTTATAAATTGTAATTAATCATCAATTATTTTAAACCCTTCAAAAGAAATTACATCTAATGTTTGTTTACTCTCAAAAATCAATACTCATGAAATTAAATGTTAAAACTTTTTTTTGGATTTTTTTACTCATCTTTATTTCCTCTTGTAAGCAGGAAAGTTTTGAAGAACAAGCAGAAAAGCTGCATGATGAAATTATATCGATTGATACCCATGCAGATACTCCTTTAAATTTTTTAGATTCTGATTTCGATATTGGCAAGTGGAATGATTTTGAAGAATCGCGTTCTAGAATTGATTTTCCAAGAATGAAGGCTGGCCGTTTAGATGCTGTTTTTATGGCCGTTTTTGTAGGACAGCGAGACCGTGATGAAGAAGGTAACAGGCAAGCAAAAGAAAGAGCCCTTGATATTTTTGATGCTTTGTATGAAAAAGTTAATCAATATCCTGAAATAGCACAAATAGCATATGCTGCAGATGATGTATATGATATTAAAAATCAAGACAAAAGAGCTGTATACATTGGCCTCGAAAACGGATATCCTATAGGGAATGATCTAAATATGGTTCAAAAATTTTATGATTTGGGAGCAAGATATATTACCCTTAGCCATACCCGGAATAATGATATTTGCGACTCATCCACCGATCCAAACGGACCTGAACATAATGGATTAAGCATTTTTGGTGAAGAAGTGGTAAAAGAAATGAATAAACTGGGAATGATTGTAGATGTATCGCATATTTCCGATTCGGCTTATTATGATGTGCTAAAGCTATCCAAAACACCCGTAATTGCTTCACATTCGAGTGTAAGGGCATTATGCAACAGTCCGCGAAATTTTTCTGACGAAATGTTACATGCTCTTAAAGAAAATAAGGGAGTTATACAAATCTGTATATTAAGTGATTACATCAAAAAACCTAAAAAATATCCTGAAAGAGACTCTGCTTTTAGGGCGCTACGCAAAAAATATAATAATTTTAGTGAGCTTTCTGAGGAAGAGTATCAAAAAGCTGTAATGGAATGGCGCCAAACCGATAAAAAATTCCCTAAGGAATTGGCGACAGTATCAGATGTTGTGGATCATATCGACTATGTTGCAGAAACTATTGGTATTGATTATGTAGGTATAGGAACAGATTTTGACGGAGGCGGAGGTGTTGAAGGTTGTATGGATGCCAGCCAGATGAAAAATATTACCATTGAATTGCTTAGAAGAGGATATACAAAAAAAGAAATCAAGAAAATATGGGGAGAAAATTTCCTTCGGGTATTCAGGCAGGTTGAACAATATGCTGAAAATAAAATATAATTAAATTATTTTGATTCAAAATCTATGGGTAAATAAATTACTTGCCCATAGATTTAACTTGTTGCATATTAATTGACTGGTATATTTCTAGTACTTCTTCTTTGCTAAAATTACCTACAACGTTTACTCCCAAAAATTCATTTTCAGATAAAGTGGTAAATAAAACTTCTTTTATAATCTTTTCATGTTCAATGACATAGATTGATATATTAGAATTTTCATGGGTAATTTTTGTAAGCAAATTATAATTAAAGTCTTTTACTTTTTGATTAATTTTATTATTAACATCAGTTTTTGTAGCCGTATTTTTATTTTCTTCAAAAAATAATACTTTAATGATGTCAATTTTATCAGTTAAGTCCCTGTTAAGTTGAGTTTTATCTTCAGATAGATTAATAATTAATTTAAATAGAACAGGAGGGAGGTGCAGCACTACAAACCCCTGTTGCGTTTCAAACGCTTCGAAAATATCTGTCTCTTTATATTTATTCTGGTCTGTTATGCATGAATATTGCGCCAGCAAAAAAAAAATCGTAAAAATAATTGCTATTCTTTTCATTTTTTATCAATTTCTTCAAGGTGTTCTAATTGATTAATTTGCATTGATTTAGAAAGTTTGGAAATATTTTTTAAATCAATATTTCCCTGTATACTTATCAATGCATTCTCGTTTTTTCCTCCGGCAATTAGCAGTAATTCAATAATCTTACCATCTTTCTCATTGATGAGAAATTTAACATTCTGGTCTTTTTCTTTAATTACCATCAGCTCCTTGTATTCGGAAAGAGGGAGCTTATTAATAATTTCGGTATAAAAATTAACATTTCCGGAGTAGGATTTGTCAGTGGCCAAAATTTTTATTCCGGTTAAATTTTTTACCAGTTCGTCAAATTCAGGATCTTCCGATTCCATCTCCGAAAACATGCTAAACATATAGCTGGTAATGTATACTGATGTAAAACCTTCTTTGCCGCTATATTTGTCAAACAACTCATCTATAGGTGAGTTTTGAGCCATTATATAAAATGGAATGAGCAGCAAAACTAAATTTAAAATGATCTTTTTCATGATTTATTAATGTTTAATATATTTATCTGCAACACTATATTTTTGAACGGGTTTAAGTTCGTTTAAACCCTGATTAAAAGTGGATAATATTGTAAGTTTTTCTTTTCCTGTATTTATTTTTTGAATGGGTTTTAAATGTTCGGTTCCTGAGTTTAATTTCGACGAAACAAATAATAGTGCTTCTTTAGCCTGTAAGTAGGCTAATTCAGGATTCTCATAAGTATCTTCAAAAGAAACCGGGCTTTGTGTGTTTATTTCGTTTTTAATAAAGAAAAAAGATACTAAAAGTATGGCTACACTTGCAGCAATACTTAATGAATAATGGTATAACTTTCTTTTTTTAAGCTGTTTAATATTGTTGTTTTTTTCAATATTTTCCCATATTTCATTTTCTAAATCCGGTATTTGATTCGCTTTTTTTGTCTGTTCAGAAGCATGTGTAAAAATAGCTCTATCGCCAGCAAATTCTTTATCTACTTTATTTGCTGAAAAGTATTCTTGCAACAACTTTTCTTCTTTTAAAGAAGTTTCGCCGTTATAATATTTCTCTAACAGAGTTTTTATTTGTTCCCGCTTCATGGTTATAATATTTTTGAGTTACTATTTCTCGAATTTTCTTCCTGGCTCTCGACAAGCTTACTCTGATTGTATTAACATTCATATTTAAAATTTGAGCAATCTCCTCATAATCATAGCCTTGTATATCTCGCAATTGTATAATTGATTTTTGGGGTTCCTCTAGCAAATTGATGGCCTTTTTTACACGTTTAACGGCTATATTTAATTCTTCATATTGTTCTTTATCTAAATCGATATTTTCTTTATCTTCTTTTAAATTTCCAGTTAGGGGTACTGTTTTTTTAAGTTTAATTTTATCGAGACATAAATTCCTTGTCATTCGCATTGCCAAAGCTTCAACACTATTATATTTATCCAATTGATTGCGCATATTCCAAAGTTTGATATAAATTTCTTGTACAATATCTTTTGCATCATCCATATCTTTCATAAAGTGGTTGGCAAATCCCAACAACTTACGATTCAACGGCAAAATATTTTCTTTAAAAGCTTCAGCAGTCATTTGCTAATCAATCTATAGGCTTGAAAATTACAAATAATTTTTAAGAAAGGGAGTTTGTTTTCTCCCTTTCTTAATAGTTTTCTAATTCATTTAAATGTTCAAAACCTTTCATATGTACTGATTTTGAAAGTGAAGCCATTTCTTTAAGGCTTATTTTACCTTTAATGCTAATTACGGCGTTTTCATCTTTTCCGCCTGCTATTAAAAGTAGCTCTTCAATATCTTTGCCGGCGTATTTTACATAAAACACCGCATCATGATCAGATTCTTTTACTTTCATTAACTCCTGGTAAGATTTTGTATCAACCTGAGCAATAATTTCTTTATAAAAATTAATTTTTTCAGAGTTGGTGTAGTCTTCCATGGCAATAATTCTAATATTATCTATCATGCCCTTCATTTTCTGTAGGTCTTCATCATCATCCATAGCAGCAGCTATGTCGAACAAATTCTTATTAACCACTACAGTTGTGAAACCTCTTTTTCCCTGATATTTTTCAATCAATTGATCAACAAAGTCTTGAGCATTAGTAAAAAAAGGGAAAATGAGTAATGCCAGTATTATACTTATTCGTTTCATAATATTAATTTTTTAAATTTGTTTTAAATTGGTTTAACTATAGAATCAAGCTTAATTCAATAACAAGACGAATAAGAATCTTTATCATTACAATAAAAAAGTGATAAATAATTTATAACATTATAAATAAGTAAGTTAAATTATGCAGCAAATAGGTAAAATCATTATTTTAATAGGAATTGTGCTAATTATTCTGGGAATTATTTTTTACGTATTTAGTGATAAACTTCAGTGGTTTGGTAACTTGCCAGGCGATATTAAAATAAAAAAGGAGCATTTTACATTTTATGCTCCCATAACAAGTATGATTCTTATAAGTATTGTAATAAGCTTTATTATTTGGATCATAGGAAAGATCCGTTAATCGGTAAAATAAGGCTTTAGCTGTTTTGTCAGCTCATCCGGTGCCCTTCTTGGTTTTCTTGAACTTTCATCAACAAATACGAGGGTTGTTTCTCCCTGGTTTAACAGCTCATCATTTTCATTATAGATTTCGTAGTAAAAAGTTATTTTTGCTTTGGGTAACTCTTTAATGATGGTTTTAATGGTCAACAAATCATCATAAACAGCAGGTTTGTAATATTTAACATCTAAATTTTTTACCGGTAACATGATTCCCATCTCTTCAATGGTTTTGTATGGAAAACCAAAGTGACGCATTAGCTCAGTTCGTCCAACCTCATAATATAAAGGGTAATTGCCGTAATATACATATCCCATTTTATCGGTTTCGCCGTATCTGACTCGCAATTTAGTTTCGTATGTAAACATTTTTATTTATTTAAATGGAGAATTGGGTTCTTTGGCTAAATGATTATAAAATAACCTGTCTAATGACTTGGGAATAACTCTTTGTAACAGTACCGATATTTTTCCTTCGAACGATATAATAATATTACGTTTACGTTTCAAAATTCCTTTTGCAATTTGTTGAGCTACTTTTTCTGCAGACATCAATTTCTTTTCGTTTAATGGCGATTCTCCTTGCGGAGTTCCATCGGCTGAAAGGGCAGATTTTCGCACATTTGATTCGGTAAAACCCGGAGCAGCAATTAAAACATGCAGTCCGTTTTTAAGATTTTCGATGCGTAAAGTTTCCAAAAAACCATGCAAAGCAAATTTTGATGCAGAATAACCTGAACGGCCTGGCAATCCATGAAATCCGGCTATTGATGTAACTCCTACGATCGAACCTTTTGATTTGAGGATATATGGAAGTGCATATTTAGTACAATAAACAGCACCCCAAAAATTAACGTCCATTAATTTTTTTATAACTGCCAAATCAACATCTTTAAATAATGCACGCATAGAAATTCCTGCATTATTTAAGAGAATATCAATTTTTCCATATTTTTCAAGGGTTTTTTTAACAAGCATTTGGCATTCTTGTTCTATGGCAACATTTGTTTTCACCGCAAAAGCATCATACCCTTTATTCTTTAATTCATTTTCAAGAGCTCTTAGGTGTTCAATATTTCGCGAGGCACAAACTACTTTAGCCCCTCTGGCTGCAAAGTCAATGGCACAAGCTTTGCCAATACCGGATGAAGCTCCGGTTATAATCACTACTTTATTTTTCATTTATCTTAGAAAAAGTTAATTATTAGTTCAGGGTAGTGTAAAACTATTAATTTCCGTTTATTTAAGGTACAATAATTCTATTTTTTTTAACTCTTTTGATACAAGAAATTGTGATCTCATCTGTAATCATAAGAATAACAATATCTTATAAATTTATTCAAGATTTTAGCAATAAAATCTTTGTTTTAAGAAAATAAGGTGTTATTTTTGCAATCCGATTGACTCAGTAGCTCAGCTGGTAGAGCACATCCCTTTTAAGGATGGGGTCCAGGGTTCGAGCCCCTGCTGGGTCACTAAAAAGAGAAGCCAAAAACTTCTCTTTTTTATTTTATTATAAAAATCTAAATTACAAGCTCTTATTCTATAATATTTGAAGTGATTGTTCATTTAAAATAATTTTCTTAATTTTTTTATTATAAAATTTGGTTTTAAAAATTAAGATATTAGTTTTGCAAACGCAATTTTAACCGACTCAGTAGCTCAGCTGGTAGAGCACATCCCTTTTAAGGATGGGGTCCAGGGTTCGAGCCCCTGCTGGGTCACTAAAAAATAGAAAGTCTTATTTTTAATCAGGCTTTTTTTATTTGGCACTGTTTTATTTTGGCGAGAAGTTTATCCCGATCAACGCAGTTATATCGGGAAGCCCCTGCTGGGTCACTAAAAAATAGAAAGTCTTATTTTTAATCAGGCTTTTTT
>CAZSIC010000002.1:0-9952 GCA_964606845.1 uncultured Bacteroidales bacterium | reverse complement strand
TGTGTTTTTAAAATTGCTTTATTGATTTGTTTTATAAAACCAGGCCCCTGGTATATAAATCCGGTATACACTTGAATTAAGGTTGCTCCGGCTTCCATTTTTTCAAGCGCATCTTCAACAGTTATTATTCCTCCTACGCCAATAATAGGCATTGTACCTTCCGATTTTTGATGCAGATAACGAATAATTTCAGTTGATCGCTTTGTTAATGCTGCACCACTTAGTCCGCCATCGCCAATTTCCCCAATTCGTGATACACTGGTTTTAAGTTTTTTCCTCGATTTGGTGGTGTTTGTAGCAACAATACCATCAATACCCGTAATATTAAATGTTTCTACAACGTCATTTAATTGTTCCTGGGTTAGATCAGGTGAAATTTTTAATAAAATAGGTTTGTAATTTTCTTTTGATTGGCGAATTTCGGTTAATTTATTAAGAATCGTAATGGTAGAATCTTTGTCTTGTAATTTATCTAAATCCTTGATATTAGGGCAACTTAAGTTGACAACAAAATAATCAACATGTGGATATAATTTTTCAAAGCAGTGGATATAGTCATCTAAAGCATCATCATTAGGCGTTAAGGTGTTTTTCCCAATATTGCCACCGATTATAACTTTAGAATTTTTAGTTTTTAGTTTATTTACTGCATAATCTACTCCTTTATTGTTAAATCCCATTCGGTTTATTAAACCCGAATCTTTGGGAATACGAAAAGATCTTGGCTTTGAGTTTCCAGGCTGTGGCCTGGGTGTTACAGTCCCAATTTCTATAAAGGAAAAACCAAAATTTGAAAATTGATTAAAAACCTCTGCATTTTTATCAAATCCTGCAGCAAATCCGACAGGATTATCAAACTCAATTCCCAGGAATGATCGTTTTAAGCGTTTGTCTTTAACAGTATAAATGCTTTTTACCAACGATTTAATTCCGGGAACTATAAAAGCTATTTTAAGCAAAGAAACAATAAGATGATGGACAGTTTCAGGCTGTAATTTGAATAGTAACGGACGTATGAATCGTTTGTACATATAATTTTTGCACAAAGATAATATTCTTTTATGTTATTACTTAGGGTTTATATTCTTTAAATTTTCCGTTGGTATAAAATATGATAATACGCTCAATTTCTTCATGGTTTTTATTAATTGATAAGTTTTTTTTATCAGTTTCAGATTTTTTTAATTCCATATCATCATCATGATTGTTTTGAATATGCGATTCACCAGAAGTTAAATTTTTATCGTTATCAGATAATTGATAATCCTGGTCGAATAACGATTTCTGGTGAGTATACATTTCTCCTTTTCCAGTTATTAACCATTGTGCATTGAGGTCAGGGTAGGCCACAAGCATTTTTTCTATAAAATCAAAGCTTGGTTTATTTCTGCCCGATAATATATGCGAAATGCTTGAACGTTGTACATCTAATATATCGGCTAATTTTGTTGCTGAGATCTGTTTATCTTTTAATAAGGCTAAAATTCTTTCTTTCATCTTTAAAAAGTTAATATTTACAAATGTAACAAATATTGCTTACAATAATGATAACAAATGTAAACTTTAAGTGATTACATAAGTAAACATATTGATTTGTTATTGTCATTAAAAATAAAATAATGAATTTATATTAAAATAAGTCCTTAAAATACTTTGTTTTTAAAAAGAAATGACTCTATTAAGTCTGCTTAAAGCTATATTTAGCTATTTATATATAATACTCAATAAACATTAATTAAAAACTTACGTGCATATTTATAAAAATATACTGTATTATACTCTTATAAATTCTCTCAATGATTCAATAAATAAAACCTCTTTATTAAAGGTTTGAGTAAGCTCTAAAGAGAAAATTAAAGGGTTTATATAAAAACTTATAAGGTGATTTGAGTTATAATCAATAATTACTTTAATAAAATACTGTATTTATCTGAATACAAGCGATAATATAATATAAAATACATAGAATTAAGTGTATAGTTATTAATTAACATCAAATTTTTATAATAACACTTTAATAAAATATTGTAAATAATTGATAATATGATTTATATAACTTAATAGAACAATCATTCTTAAATAAAGCTTAATACCCACTCATACATGCTACGAAAGCAAATATATTATAGCACATTTGTAAACAATAGTAATTAATTATTCTTTTATGTTTACAGATGTGTAATAATAAATAGCTTAAATCTATATTGACATTAAAAAACAATTTTTTTAGCTTAATAAATTAACTTTCCTTATTTTTGTTAACTGTCTTATTAATTAAATCAATAAATTTATATTTATGAAACTACTTGAAGGTAAAACTGCTATAGTAACAGGAGCAGCCAGAGGAATTGGCAAAGCTATTGCCTTGAAATTAGCCGAACAAGGAGCTAATGTTGCATTTACAGACCTGGAGTATAATGATGCAGCAAAAGAAGTTGAGCAAGAGCTAGCAAATTTAGGAGTTAAATCTAAAGGTTATGCCTCTGATGCAAGCAATTTTGATGAAACACAACAGGTTACTGATGAAATTCAAAAGGAATTTGGTAGTGTTGATATTTTAGTAAATAATGCCGGTATCACCCAGGATACCTTATTAATGCGAATGACTGAGCAGCAATGGGATACAGTAATTAAAATAAATTTAAAGTCTGTTTTTAATTTTACTAAAGCTGCTCAAAAATATATGTTAAAACAAAAATCCGGGTCAATTATTAATATGAGCTCGGTTGTTGGTGTTGGAGGAAATGCAGGGCAGTCTAACTATTCTGCTTCTAAAGCCGGAATTATTGGTTTTACTAAATCTGTAGCTAAAGAGTTAGGTTCTAGAAATATTCGTTGTAATGCCATTGCTCCTGGTTTTATCATCACTGAAATGACAGCTAAGTTACCTGAAGATGTACGCAAAGACTGGGAACAAAAAATTCCCTTACGCCGTGGGGGTACACCTGAAGATGTTGCCAATACAACATTATTTCTTGCTTCTGAGCTATCCTCATATATTAGTGGACAGGTGATTAATGTATGTGGTGCTATGCAGACCTAAAAAAATAATGTTTTATGATTCAATAAAAAAGCACTTATCTACGTTTGAATAAGTGCTTTTTAATTTTAGATTATTTTTTAAATAATTTTCACATTGGTATTTTTTTTGTAGTAATTTTATTTTTAAATCGTTTATTTGTTTTATTATTTAACAATATTTTATAATGAAATATACCAAAATACTTATTATAGCTTTCTTTTTTTCTTTGTTGTTACAAAATTGTTCGCCTTTAAAAACTTTAACCATAGAAACCATTGCCCCTTCTACTGTTAATCTCCCGCGCAATTTTAAGAAAATAGCATTTATCAATTTTGAAACAGACCTCAATAATGACGGAGAAATCGATTCTGTACTTTATAAAATTATTACCAATGAAATAAGTCTGGGATTTCGAGATGCTTCTTATACTTCAGCAGGAGTTGATACGTCCGATTTTTTATTTGTTGAAGGGTATCCTGAGCTTAAAAAATTTTATTTTACAGATACAATAGACTGGCAATATCTTGATAAAATTTCAGAAAAACAGTCCACTGATATTTTTATAGTGCTTGATTCACTTAATATTTCTATGGAAACCGATCAGTTCCTTATCGGATATTATGATCCTCAATATTATACCTATAGAGAAATAGCTATTAAAGCCTATTGGAAAGTTTTTGACATTTTGGCAAAAAAGAAGTTAGATCAATACATTTATACCGATACATTAATTTGGGATGCTACAGGATATCATGAACCTACATTAAAAGATAAACTACCTTCGTTAGAAAGGTCAATTCGTGAAACAAGTTATTTTGCTGCCATAGATTATGCCAATCGAATTTTTCCCAGCTGGCAGACAGAAACCAGGCAATACTTTATTTCCGGTAATAAAGATTTTGAGAAAGCCGCAAAACTTGCAGAACAAAGTAATTGGCTGGAAGCAGCCGAATTATGGGATCAATATTTAAACAATATTGACCGTGAAATTGCAAGCAGAGCAAACTTCAATATGGCAGTGGCAAGCGAAATTTTAGGTGAAATAGACCTGGCTGTTAAATATGCCGTAAAATCATATCAAATCAAAAGCAAATCAAGAACAAAGTATTATATTAATATCCTAAAAAAGCGGCAGCAGGAGATAAAAAAACTTCAAAAACAACTCTAATTTTTAAAATTACTTTCTTTCTACTTTTTTGTTATTTTTGATGCCTTATTTAAAATCAATTGAAAGTGTTTATTATGCATCATCAAACCGTTTTTTATATTATCGTAGGGATTATAATTTTTGATTATTTGTTTGATCAGCTTCTTGATTACTTAAATGCCTCCAAAAGAAGTACAAAACTCCCCAAAAAACTTCAAGGTATTTATAACCAAGAAAAATACCGGCAATCGCAAGCGTATGAAAAAGTAAATCATAAATTTTCAATGGTAACAAGCACTTTTAGTTTATTAATCCTTTTAGTTTTTCTTTCTTTATCAGGATTTGCTTTTGTTGATGAAATAGCCCGGTCCGTTACATCAAACGATATTCTTATAGCACTTGTGTTTTTTGGTATCATTATGTTTGCTTCTGATATAATTAATACACCCTTTAGTATTTATGATACATTTGTTATTGAAGAAAAGTTTGGTTTTAACAAAACAACACCTAAACTTTTTTTCATAGATAAAATTAAAGGTTGGTTTTTAACCGCAATTATCGGCGGTGGGTTGTTAGCCTTGATCATATGGTTTTATCAAAAAACAGGGCCTAATTTTTGGATTTATGCATGGATTGCGGTAAGTATATTTATGATTTTCATGACCATGTTCTATACATCATTGATTTTACCTCTTTTTAATAAATTAAAACCACTTGATGAGGGAGATTTAAAAAGCCAGATAACCCAATTTTGTCAAAAAGTAAATTTTCAGCTTGATGATGTTTTTGTTATGGATGGCTCAAAGCGAAGCACCAAGGCTAATGCTTTTTTTAGCGGATTAGGAAAAAAGAAAAAGATTGTACTTTTCGATACACTCATCGATAAATTAAGCAATGAAGAAATTGTTGCTGTATTAGCACACGAAATAGGGCATTATCAGAAAAAACATACTACAATATCAGTTGTTTCATCTGTTTTACAAACCGGAATTACCCTGTATATTTTATCATTATTTGTGGATAATCCTGTTTTATCGAAAGCACTTGGTGCCCAACAAGCCAGCTTTCATCTTGGTTTAATTACCTTTGGATTTCTTTACAGTCCAATATCTACTATAATTGGTTTGTTTATGAATATCATTTCCCGAAAAAATGAATATTCAGCAGATATGTTTGCTACAGAGAACTTTAAAGGTGAATATTTACAGAAAGCTTTAAAAAATCTGTCGGTGAATAACCTGTCGAATTTAACACCACATCCTTTATATGTATTTGTTAATTATTCGCATCCGCCATTACTTAAAAGATTACAATTTATCGATCAGCAAAATTAGATATCATCATGAAGGCAGAAATTATTACCATAGGAGATGAATTGTTGATAGGCCAGGTTGTTGATACTAACGCAGCCTGGATAGCCAATAAACTCAATTTAATCGGAATAGATGTTGATAGAATTATCTCTATTTCAGACAAAAAAGAAGCTATTTTTAAAGCCTTAGATCAAGTAAATGAAGATACTCAATTGGTTTTATTAACGGGTGGATTAGGCCCGACAAATGATGATTATACAAAAAAGGCTCTTGCAGAGTATTTTGGTGCCAAACTGGTATTAAACAATGATGTATTAAATAATATTAAATTATTTGTAACAAAACGGAATGCCGAATTGAACCAGAGGAATATTCAACAGGCTGAAGTACCTGAAAATTGCCGGGTTATTCCCAATAAAATAGGTACAGCACCCGGAATGTGGTTCGATGAAAAAGAAAAAATTGTTATTTCAATGCCTGGTGTCCCTTTCGAAATGAAAGAGATGATGAATAATCAAATACTGGTAGAATTAAAAAGCCAAATAAAAGATTTTTATATTCTGCATAAGTTGATTTTAACCCAGGGATTGCCAGAATCGAAACTAGCAGAAGTCATGGAAGAATGGGAGAGCCAATTACCACATGAATTATTGCTGGCTTATCTGCCTTCGCCGGGAATTATCAAATTAAGAATTACAGCTAAAGGTAAAGATCGCAAAAACCTTGAAAGGTTAATTAAAGAGCAGGTTTTTTTGCTTGAAAAAATTATTCCTGATTTTATTTGTGGATATGACAACGACAAACTGGAACAAATTATTAGCAATAAACTAACAGTTAAAAAAGCTACAGTAAGTGTTGCTGAAAGTTGCACCGGGGGAAACATCGGACATTTGATAACATCAGTTCCCGGAAGCTCGTCTTATTTTAAAGGCGGAATAATAGCCTACTCTAACGAAATTAAAGAAAAAATATTAGGTGTAAACAAAAGAAACATAGATATATATGGTGCCGTAAGTAAACAAGTTGTTGAAGAAATGGCTTTGGGGGCACTGAAGTTATTTAATACAGATTTTTCAATTGCTATATCAGGTATTTCCGGGCCAACTGGAGGAACAAAAGATAAACCTGTAGGAACAACCTGGATAGCAGTAGCCAATAAAGATCAAATTGTTGCAAAAAAATATGTTTTTGGCGATCAAAGAGATAGAAATATTCAGAGAGCGTCGCTAACTGCTTTAAATTTATTACAGAAACTGATATTGGGAAAAAAGATTTAATATTTTTAAAAAATAATTGATAATATATTTGAATAATTAAATAAAAATCACGTATTTTGCGTTCTGTTTTTAGAATACGATAAAAAATTATATAAAAATGTCACGAATCTGTCAAATTACAGGAAAGAAAGTTATGGTTGGAAACAATGTTTCCCACTCTAAGAGGAGAACTAAAAGAAAGTTTTACCCAAACTTATTGACTAAGAAATTTTATCTGGAAGAGGAAGATCGATGGGTAACTTTGAAAGTTTCTGTTTCTGCTATTCGAACCATCAATAAAATTGGTTTGAAGGCTGCTTTAGAAAAAGCAAAAGAAAAAGGTTATATTAACAAGTATTAAAACAAGGGTGTAGATTATGGCAAAAAAAGGTAACAGAGTTCAGGTTATTGTAGAATGTACTGAGCATAAAGAATCAGGGCAACCAGGTACTTCAAGGTATATTACAACAAAAAATAAAAAGAACACACCTGAAAGAATGGAGCTAAAAAAATATAATCCAATATTAAAAAAAGTAACCGTACATAAAGAAATAAAATAGTTGAATTATGGCTAAAAAAGCAGTTGCAACACTACAAACAGGAGTTGGTAAAAATTTAACCAAATGCATAAAAATGGTTAAATCTGAAAAAGGGGGATACCAGTACATTGAAGAAATGGTAAACAACGAAAAAATTAAAGATTTTTTTGCTAAAAAATAAACTTTACAACATACTTATTTTATTAAAAGCTTTCTTTTTATTATGAAGAAAGCTTTTTTATTTCTGCTATTCGGCAATTTATATTAAATTTACCGGCTGACATACATTAATTTAAAAAACGAGGAAAATCAATGGGTACGTTTGGAATTTTTTCAAAAGAAAAGAAAAAAACTTTAGATAAAGGGTTGGAAAAAACAAAAGAAAATGTTTTAAAAAAATTATCACGTGCAGTGATAGGAAAATCTAAAGTCGACGATGAGGTTTTAGATAATCTGGAAGAAGTACTTATAACTTCTGATGTTGGGGTAAATACGACCCTTAAAATTATTGAAAGGATTGAGGAGCGGGTTTCGCAGGATAAATACCTAGGTACTGAAGAATTAAATAAGATTCTAAAAGATGAGATTGCTGCTTTACTGGAAGAGAATAACTCGACCGATATTGATTTATCATTTAATTCAAATAAGGAGCCTTATGTTATTATGGTAGTGGGAGTTAATGGAGTAGGAAAAACCACTACCATCGGGAAATTAGCATATCAGTTTAAAAATATGGGTAAAAAGGTTTACCTGGGAGCAGCCGATACATTCAGAGCTGCAGCTGTTGATCAGCTTACCATTTGGGCCGAAAGAGTGGGAGTGCCTATCATAAAACAAAAAATGGGATCAGACCCTGCATCTGTTGCTTTTGATGCCCTGTCATCAGCTAAAACCAACAGTGCAGATGTTGTGATTATCGATACCGCCGGAAGGCTGCATAACAAAGTTAACCTTATGAACGAACTGGCCAAAATCAAAAAGGTAATGCAAAAAGTCATTCCTGACGCCCCGCACGAAATTTTACTTATTCTGGATGGTTCTACCGGACAAAATGCTTTTGAACAGGCCAAACAATTTACCAATGCAACCAATGTTACTGCACTTGCTTTAACTAAACTTGATGGAACAGCAAAAGGAGGAGTGGTTATCGGTATTTCTGACCAGTTTAAAATTCCTGTTAAATACATTGGTATTGGCGAAAAATTGGAAGATTTACAGGTTTTCAATAAAAAGGAATTTGTAGATTCTCTCTTTTCTGATTAAATACTATTTTCCGCTATTTTTTTAATACATAGAAAGTTTTGATGAAAACAAAACATGGTAAGTCTGTAAATATTATAACATTAGGCTGTTCAAAAAACCTGGTCGATTCTGAATATTTGATGAAACAATTAGCCTCCAACCAGTTCCAGGTTGAACATAATTCAAACAAGCCGTCTGATATTGTTATCATTAATACCTGTGGTTTTATTAATGATGCCAAGCAGGAATCGATTGAAACAATCTTACAATTTGAAGAACTGAAAAAACATCAAAAAATTGAAAAACTTTTTGTTTTTGGTTGTTTATCAGAAAGATATAAGGTTGAGTTGGAAGAGGAAATTCCTGCTGTTGATCAATATTTTGGTGTTTATAACCTTAAAGAGTTAATTGAATCTATTGGTGGACAATATAAAAATGAATTAATCGGAGAGCGTTTGGTAACAACACCAAAACATTATGCTTATTTAAAGATATCGGAAGGTTGCGACCGGAAATGCTCTTTTTGCGCTATTCCGCTTATCAAAGGAAAGCATAAATCAAAACCCATTGAAGATTTACTAGAAGAAGCCAAATTGCTTGTAAAAAATGGAGCCAAAGAAATCATTTTAATAGCCCAGGATTTATCGTATTATGGGTACGATTTATACAAAACATCTAAGCTTGCTGAGTTAGTTGAAAAGTTATCAGCCATAAAAGGCTTACAGTGGCTTCGTTTACATTATGCGTTTCCGGCGTTATTTCCAAAAGATGTTTTAGCTTTGATGCAAAAGCATCATAATATTTGTAAATATATTGATATCCCTGTACAACATATTAGCGATAAGCTATTAAAAATGATGCGTAGAGGGCACACCAAAAACGATACCTACGAACTAATCGAAAAAATTAGGAAAGAAGTTCCCGGTATCGCGCTCAGAACCACATTACTGGTGGGCCACCCTGGCGAAACGGATGAAGATTTTAATGAGTTGCTGGAGTTTGTAAAATTCGCTCAATTCGAGCGCCTCGGAGTTTTTACTTATTCTGAAGAAGAAAATACTTATTCGGCAAAATATTTTAAAGATGATATCCCTTTTTCGGTGAAACAGGCACGAATGAATGAGTTGATGGAGGTTCAGCAAGAAATATCCAACGATTTAAATAAGAAAAAGATAGGGAATTTATTTAAAGTTTTAATTGACCGTAAAGAAGGTGGATATTATATTGGACGCACAGAGCACGATTCACCGGAGGTGGATAATGAGGTAATAATTAAATCACCCCAAAAAAAATTACGTATCGGAGCATTTTATACAGTTAAAATAACCGATGCCGACGATTTTGATCTTTATGCAGAAATAAAACATTAAAAAAATGAACTGTCCAAAAAAAATTGCAAGTGTCATTGCGAATGAAATGAAGCAACCGAAATT
>CAZSIC010000001.1:70568-107588 GCA_964606845.1 uncultured Bacteroidales bacterium | reverse complement strand
TATCATTTGGAGCAACAATGGGCTGTTGTTTTTTTATTCGTTGGTCGAAACCATGTAACAGCGAGCCATCCGAAAAAGCTACATTGGCAAAACGGGCCATAGAAATATCAATATGCCGGCTTTGTCTGTGAGCAAACATTTCCATAATTCGTTTAGATGCGCCCATCATATTCACCGGGTTGGCTGCCTTATCCGTGGAAACACAAAAGTATTTTTTTTCTCCTTTTTGTATAGCCTGTTGTATGGTTTTTTCAGTATTAAATATGTTTACATCAATCATGCGCATTAAAGTGAACGGATCTTTTTCGCTACGTACATGTTTTAAGGCCGAAAGGTTTAGCACATAATCATACTTCCCATCGGCTTTAATAAACGCATCGTATTCAACAGAGCCCACATCTAAAGCAAAGGTTTTAAAATCGCCATCGATATAACCCAACGAGCTGCGGATATCTCTTACCAGCTCAACCATATTATTTTCAGAAATATCTACCACATGCAATTTTTTAGGATTTCGTTTAAAAATCTCTTTGGTAACTGCCTGCCCAATGGAACCGGCACCACCTATCACCAAAAACCGCGAATTGGAAACGATTTGTTGGATTTTCTTTTCGTGTTGGTGAATATCCTGAGTAAATAATTCTTTATTTCTGCCTAATAAATGGAGCATGTTTATTGTTTTTTGTTAATGGAACGCGGATGACACAGATAATACTGATTTACGCAGGTTTTCAATTTTTATTTAATTTTCTCTGCGTTACTCTGCGTTTTACTCTGCGCAACCCTGCCTTCGGTAAATCTTCGGCAGACAAGACTGCGAGAACTCTTTTTGTATTCTGTCTTTATTTCTCGCTGATTAACGCTGAGTTGATTTTATTCTTGTTATTTAAAAATCTGTGTTCTATACTGCCTCCTGTTTTATTCTCCGTAGCTTCAGCGTAGGAGAACTGCTGCTAATAATTATTTTTCCCTATCCACTCTAACGCTGTCAGGACCTTCGGACGTTGACAGGTTGTTTCCAAACTTTGAACTTTGAACTCAGAACCTTTAACTGCTCACGATTTTCCAATAACCACTTTTAGTAGAGCCTACTCTTTCAACAATACCTGCCTTTTTCAATTTAGCTATGTTTTTCTCAATTATTCTGTTGCTTACTTTAATTCGATCAGCCATAATTTGTGCTGTGCTTTCGGGGTTTTCGATTATAATTATTAAAATTTCCTCCGTATTTCTTCCGTATTTCTTCCGAAGTTAATCCGAATTTACTTAAATCAATGTTATCTTCTTTATTTATTATCTCCTTCTTCCGGATCTCATCAGCTTGTTTAGGCTCACTTACTGAAACAGCAAAGCTTGTAACTTTATCGTAATCAAAAACAGGCTCCGGATTGCTCCAGTAAATTATTTAGCATAATACCCCCCTGTTTTTTTGCTGCCGCGCCGTTCAATTAAATCCAGTTTTTTCAACTGACTGATTTGCCGCTCTACAGTTTTAATTGGCCGGTCCAATTGGTCTGAAATATCTTTAGCTTGAATTCCCGGATTCCTTTCTATTACAACAAAAATGCTGTTTAATCCCTCATTTAATCCCTCATTTAATCCCTCATTTAATCCCTCAGTCTCCCTTGTTTTTCTATAAACAAGAACTACAATTCCTCCCATTTTTGCTTCAAAATCAGGGACAGGGAGCTTTGCCAGTTTAAATCCTGTAATAATTTTTGAAATGCCCCTGCCCCAGGCTTCAATAAAACCTGCTTTGAAAAAAATCTCCGCAACAGTTTTATTATAGGGTCTTGAAGGATGTTTTTCCAAAAGGGTTTGAACGGTAAACCCATCGGGTAAACGACCCTCGTTCCACAAAATCAGTTTATCGTTATACACACTTAATTGGATGGGTGCACCTGTATAATCTTTATGTACAATGGCATTGAATATGGCCTCTCGCAGGGCATCTTCGGGGAGCTCTAAGTTTTCTACCCTTTGTAAACCTTTGTAACTGATAGGTGATATCAGGTATTTAGTTTTTAAGACATCCATCACCTTATCAGCCATTTCCAAAATATTTCCTTCAATGACATCCTGAAAACGCAGATCATCATCACTATTTACAAATCGCCCTATCTTAAAATAGGCTCCCGGAAAAAATTTTGACGGCTTTTTACTAAACAACAGAACGGTAGCATTTTTCAGCTTTTTTTCCTCTGTAAGTAAATTTAAATTTTCTAACAGGGTATCAAAATTTTCGCCATCAGCATTATGCGTTATTCGATTGCTGGCTGTTGCTTTCTGAATAAAATAGTTAACCGCGTTCTCATCAATATCTTTTATCGTTGCTCCTTCACAAGGCAGATTGTCCCAACTTTTCCCTGTACGCCGTATTAAAAACTGATGCAAGGCACTTCCTCTTAGTTCCTGTTTGGTGCTTCCCGAACGCATAAAATAAGCTCCTTTATAAGAAATAGGAACACTTGAAGGATTAATAATAACTTCAATATATTTCTTATTCTCCTTTTCCAGCAAATGAACCTCCGGTATAATACCCAGGATACTTACAATTTTATTTGGAATATCTTCTAATAATTTATTTGCATTTTTAGCACCAATAATCTCACCTGCATCATTGATACCTATATATAATTTGCCTCCGGAGGCATTGGCAAAACCTGCAATCCATTTTAAATACTCATCTTTCCAGACTTCTTTGTATTCTATGTTTTGCGATTCTTTCATTCACTGATTTTTGCTTATGCGTCTAATTATATTTTCTTGCTGCCCTACAAGCTAATGTCTGCATTCTTTTTACTTGTTTCTTGTTTCTTTGTCCTTTTGTCTTTTTACTTTTTACTTGTTTCTTGTTTCTTTGTCCTTTTGTCTTTTTACTTTTTACTTGTTTTTCCCCCACCACTTATTACTCAGCCCTGCATTTCCCAGAATGAGTTTTAGTACCCGCCAGGAGGTGTTGGTGATGGTGTAGTCTGTTGGAATAATGCAACGATTATTCGTTTTATGGTTAAAAGTATTATTAGTTTCTCGCGGAGTTTTGTTTCTCGCTGAGTTTCGCTGAGTTTCCCGCTAAGTCACGCGGAGATTTCTTTGCGGGATTCTGCGAGAACTTTTCATCTGTTTTAAAATGTTAAAATTCATGGTCGTTTCATAATACCGCCACGGTGTTGACTCAATTTATAAATATTCAGTCATTGTTTAAGCTTTATTTTGTTATATTAATTAATGGAACGCTGATGACGCCGATTCAACTGAAAATCGCAGATAATAATATATTCAAAAAATCTGTGTATTTTAAAATGGAACGCTGATGACACTAATTTAACTGATAATCACAGATAATTAAAACTTCAAAAAATCTGTGTTGATCTGTTCGATCTGTGTATTTAATTTATTAAATCTGTGTTCTATACTGCCTCCTGTTTTATTCTCCGTAGCTTCAGCGTAGGAGAACTGCTGCTAATAATTATTTTTCCCTATCCACTCTAACGCTGTCAGGACCTTCGGACGTTGACAGGTTGTTTCCAAACTTTGAACTCTGAACTTTTTAACTTCATTCTCCGAAGCTTTAGCGAAGGACATGTGCATTCGATTACCAAATTAGTGCTATTTAGAAAATTTCTTAGGATCTACATGCACAACTTTTCCATTTTCTGATACAACCAGATTAATATTTCGGTCTATCTTATGTTGTATCAATCGTTTATAGTACAATTCTAATCCCTTTATTAGCTTTTCCCTTATTGTAAGATTATTTTTTGTCATGTTTCAGGTTTTTTATTTGTTCAAATATATACTTATTTTCAATTCTGTTAATTGTGGTATAGTTTCCTTCAGCTATTAACTCCAAATTAGGATTTGAGTTATTGGTTATCATCCAATAATCACATATGGGAATGTATAAATCGAAAAGATTTTTAATCCCTGAAAAATATCGCCTTTTTATAACTTTTACCGGAATATCATGTCCACCTTCGGCTACCCTTGTTCTCACTCTCTCAACTGCTAATTCAACAGAGTCTAACCAAAAAAAGAGTAATGTAACTTCGTATCCCTTTTCTGTTGCTTTTTTTATGGTATTTAAAAAACTTTTAGAGGCCAGTGTGGTTTCAAATGCAAAATCAACTCTCTTTTTTAAAAAATCATTAATTCTGGATAACATGATTCGTCCTGCCTCAATAGCGGCTTTGTCCGGATTAAAGGGAGAAAGTCCCCGAGCAATTTCATCTGCGTTAATAAATTCTTCGCAATTCAGTATTTCCGGCAAAACGGTATATGATGCTGTTGTCTTCCCTGCACCATTACAACCTGAAATTACATATAAATTTGGCATTATTGTATTTATTTATTTACAAAAAAACGAACGACTTTTTGTTAAATCTAACATTTTTTCAAACGACTTTTGTATAGTTTTTTCGTGTTGGTTAATATCTTGGGTAAATAATTCTTTGTTTCTGCCTGTTATACCAATTGTAATTAAAAAAGCCTTATGCGGCATTTTTAATTTTACAATGGTAAATGCCGATATACAATCAAAGGAGCAAATAGTATAAAGTGAATTAGTGCGACATTCTGATTGTTCACACGAATATATTTTGGTTAAACTACTGATTATTTGAATATTATATTTTTCTATTTGTATTTAGTGGTATTTGTTGCCTCACACGATTGTTTATTTTTTTAAGGTGTTCGGCGAACCCTCATCCCAAGCATCTTCAATGTGTTTATATTCATGTCCTTTTGTTTTTGTTCCTCTAAATTTAATTCCTTTAAGGATGAGGGTTTCATCGGTATTAAATGGAGCATGTTTATTGTTTTTTGTTAATGGAACGCGGATGACACAGATAATACTGATTTTCACTGATATTATTTATGTTTTTTACTTTATTTATTTTTGTTGTGTTTTTACCCCTCTACCTTTCGGCATCTCCCCTTGAAAGGGGAGAAAGCTTCGATTAATCTTTTCAATAAAACTTTTAAGTTGGTAGTTTTTTAACCATAGCATCTTTCCCTTTTAAGGGAAAGTCCCGACAGGGGAAAGGGTTAATGGTAAATATTAAATCTGTGTGCTATTACTGGCTACTGCCGCTTTTAAAATTATTCTCCGTAGCTTTACTGCGAAGGAGAACTGCTGCATCTTGAATATAAAAACTTTCCTTCTTGATCAATATGTTTTTTAAGCTCCGGGTTAGATAAAGAATTATAATCCAATACATCAAAATAATACGGAACAGGTAATTCTTCATTTAATTTTACACTTAGTTTATTAACCGTATATAAATCAACTTTTTCGCCAACAATAGCTAAATCAATATCCGATCCTTTTTTATAGTTACCTATCGCTCTTGATCCATAAATGATAACATGTTCAATCTCTGTAAAGGATTTAAACGTTTCTAACATGAACAAGAACGTCTTATCATAAATTCCAAATCTATTTTTTTCTTCGAAAGAATTCATACAAATAGGTTATTTCAGGGAAGTACGAATTTTTTATCAATTCTAATGCCAGATTAAAATTATCCTGATCGTAGGTATGTGTCAATAAGTTTCTTTTTTCAAGCATATCAATCCACAGCTCTCCATTATTAAGTACGTTTACATGAAAACCCTGCTTCAAAACTTCTCTTGGAAATTGATTTATAATCCCTTCCGATTCTAAATAGTCTTTTAATGTTTTCCAGGCCAGTTCAAAAGTATATTCAAACCGCTGAACGAGTCCTTCTTTGGCTAAATCATCTAATTGATCAAATCTTTCTATTGCATCTTTGAGTTGCAAAAAAGCCTTTTCGAAATTAACAAATCGTTGTTTCCATCGTATATCTTTTTCTTTATTCATAGATATAATTTTATTAAATCGGTTTTTCTATTACTGGTTCCTGCCATTACCGCTTTTAAATTTATTCTCCGTAGCTTCACCACTTTCGCTGGAAGCTTCAGCGGCAGCGTGTGGTTGTGAAGCATAGGAGAACTGCTGCTAATAATTGTTCTTTTCCATCCACTCAAACGATTGTTTCTAAATTTAAAAAATCTGCAATATGCATATGTTTAACCCCTTCGATATTATCTTTAAAAACTTTATCCATGGTAACTACATATTTGGGATAACTATTTTTAACCTGCAATAAAGGTTTAAACTCTCTTTCAATCGTATTTTCGCCGGCAAGCAAATAAGCAACCTGGATATATACGGTTTCATTTCCTTTTTGTGCAATAAAATCTATTTCCAGCTGTTCCAGTTTACCAACAAAAACAGAAAACCCCCTTCTTTTTAGCTCAAGCATCATAATATTCTCCAGTGCACCTGAAATTAACCGGTCTTTATACCCCATTACCGAATAAAGAATGGCCATATCGGCAGTATAAAACTTCTCTTGTGTTTTAAGTATTTCTTTGCCTTTTACATCATACCTCGATACTCTGTGCAATATAAACGCACTTTCCAGGGCTTTAATATAATTGTAAATCGTGTTAATATCAATCTTTCGTTGCTGGCTCTTAAAGTAATCGGCAATGTTTTTGCCCGAAAACTTATTTCCTATATTATCGAAAGCATATTTTACAACCCGCTCAAGTAATTCAATATCTCTGATATTATTTTTTTGAATGGTATCGCGAAGAATTACAGATGAATAAATATCGTAAACAATTTTATAGGCTTCGCCCGGGCTGTAATCTGATGTGTGTAAAACCGGAAATCCACCGTACCTTAAATAGGTTTCAAACTCGGTATAATGATCTTCCATTTTGACTCCACGTTGATTTTTAAATACTAAATACTCTTTAAAGGATAATGGAAATATATGAAACTCAATATACCTGCCGGCTAAAAAAGTGGCTAATTCCGACGATAACAAATGAGAATTGGAACCCGTGATATAAATATCTGCATTAAAATCAACCAAAAACGAGTTTACTGCCTTTTCCCAATGTTCTACTTCTTGTACCTCATCAAGGACAATATAATATCTTTTTTCTGGATTAAGCTTGTCTTTTATATAATCGTATAGCTCTGTAGCCTTAGTAATGTGAGTATATTTAAAACTTTCAAAATTCAGGTAAATAATTTGTTCCTTTTGAATATTCCGTTTCAACAACTCTTCGCGCAACAGTTTTAAAATGGTTGATTTACCGCTTCGCCTTATCCCGGTAAGCACCTTTATAAAAGGCTTATCGATATATTTTTCTAATTCATTGATATATAATTCCCGCTTAATCATGATGTGTTTTTATGGTTACGGGCACAAAAATATTAAATTTTATTGTTTTTTTAAGATTACAAGCACAAAAAATAGTTTTTTATTGCTAACCTGCCTAATCGGCAGGCAGGAGCGCTAAGTTTTATTCGTTTGTTAAAATTCTTCTGAAATCCTGATACTTTGTATCTTATATTCTGCCTGGTAAATGGAGTATGTTTATTTTTTTCACCGCTAAAGCGCGAAGACGCTAAAACTTTTTTAAACTTTGAACTGTTTAACTGCCTCCTGCCGCTGCCGCTTTTAAACTTATTCCTTGTAACTTTTTACTTGTTTATCCCCCACCATCGATTACTCAACCCTGCATTGCCCAGAATAAGTTTTAGTACCCGCCAGGAGGTATCTTTTATCATATAGTCGGCTGGAATAGAACGCTGATGACGAAGATTATACTGATTTTCACTGTTTTTATCTGTGTTGATCTGCTGTATCTGTGTTATCTGTGTTCTATTTTTATATTCTTCTATTACAGTTCGAACCGAGCTTAAGACTATTTCGGGCTCGAAGCCGGTTAGGATAATGGTTCCGGCGTCTTGTGCTTCCGGTCGTTCCTCTAAATTATTTAGCATAATACCCCCCTGTTTCTTTGCTGCCGCGCCGTTCGATTAGATTTTTTCTTAACAATACCCTTACGTGCTTATCAATTGTACTAAATGGTATATTTAACTCCCTTGATATATTTTTAGCATTAACGCCTTTATGCTTTTGAATATATGAATAAACTGTTTCCTGGCCTTTATTTAATTCGCCGTTTAATCCGTCATTCTATCTTCTGATTGAAATATTTTAATTTCCGAATGATGCATTTTTATTGGTGACTGGTAATTTGTAACGGGTTAATATCTTCGGTAAATAGTTCCCTTTTTCGTCCTGGTAAATGGAGCATGTTCATTTGTAAAATGGTAAAATGGTAAATTCGTCAATTAGTGTAAGGGTAAATCTGCCTTCGTTTATTATTCTTCTACTTGATACTTACTGCTATTTACTATAATCTTTTTACTACTTACTCTTGCTGGTTACTGCCCACTGCTGCTGCCGTTTTATATTCTTTTTAAAAAACTAAAAATCTGTGTTTATCTGTTCAATCTGTGTATTTAATTGATTAAATCTGTGTTCCTGCCTACGCTTCGCAACCGCACGCTGCCGCTGAAGCTTTAGCGTAAGCGTCTGAAGCTCCGGCAGGTAGACTATTATTCTGTTTCGTTAAAAATTTCTCTGCTGTTTTTAAAATGATGGATTTGAGTGTTATTTATATCTATTGTTTTGTCGCCGGCATAGATAATATGTCCTTTCGTTTCTGTGCCTTTTATTTTAAAAAAATGAGAAATTCCTTTGTGAAAATCGGTATTATATGTTCTGGATGCTTTAATCTCTATAGGCACCAGCTTTTGCCCGCTTTTATAAAGCAAGTCCACTTCGTTTTTATGGTTATCTCTAAAGAAATATAAATTGGCATCTTTACCTGCATGATAGCGTGTTTTTACAGCATCCATGACAACCATATTTTCGAATAAACCTCCAAGTAAAGGATCGCGGGCAATTTGCTTAAGCGATTCAATCCCTAGTAAATATGAAGCTAATCCTACATCGACAAAATATAATTTGGGCGATTTAATGATTCTTTTGCCCAGGTTCTGGTAATAGGGTTTTAACCTGTAAATAATATACGAAGCTTCTAAAACCGATAACCAATCGGAGATGGTTGGTGACGATACCCCTGTATCGGATGCTAAAGAAGCTACATTTACCACTTGCCCTATTCTGCCGGCAAGTAACCTGATAAAATTTTCGAAACGTGATAACTCTTTTAGATGTATCAGTTGTCGTACATCCCGCTCGACATAGGTGTGCAGGTAATTTCTATACAATGCCGTTGGTTCCTGATGTTGATCGTAAATCCGGGGCATAAATCCATTAAAAAGCAGCTCGTCACGATCGAAATTTTTATTCATTAAATTTAATTCACTCAGTGAAAAAGGTAAGAGGGTTACAAGTGCTGTTCTTCCGGCAAGCGACTGACTAATAGATGCGTTTAATGTAAGCTGATGGCTGCCGGTTAAAATAAATGCTCCATTGTTTTTTTCTTCATCAACAAAAACCTGTATATACGAAATTAATTCGGGCACACGCTGTATTTCATCGATAATTAATGGTGAAGCAAACTGTTTAAAAAAACTTTTGGGATCGTTTTCGGCTAACAACCTGTTTTCGGGATGTTCTAAATTGCAATAGGTATACGATGGGAAAGCCATTTTTGCCAGCGTAGTTTTACCTGATTGCCTGGGGCCGGTAATGGTAACTACAGGATAGGTTTTGGCAAATCCTTGTATAACTGATTGTAATTCTCTTTTTATCATTTTATTTAAAGTCAAATCCGCACAAATATAAAGTATAAATTTAATATTGTACAAATATTGTTTTATTTATTTTTTATTAATTAATGGAACGCTGATGATTGTTAATAGAACGCTGATGACACAGATAATACTGATTTACAAGGATAATAATAAATTTTAAAAATCTGTGTAAACCTGTCTAATCTGTGTATGCAGCATGCATCTGTGTTCTATTATTAAAATGGAACGCGGATGACGCCGATTCAACTGATAATCGCAGATAAAATTAAATTCCAAAAATCTGTGTTCTATTACTGCCTCCTGTTTTATTCTCCGTAGCTTCACCACTTTCGCTGGAAGCTTCAGACGCTTACGCTAAAGCTTCAGCGGCAGCGTGCGGTTGCGAAGCGTAGGAGAACTGCTACTTTTGTCTTTTTACTTTTTACTTGTTTTTCTCACCGCTAAAGCGCGAAGACGCTAAAACTTTTTTGAACTTTGAACTCAGAACTCTGAACTCAGAACTTTGAACTTTTTAACTGCCTACTGCTACCAATTACTTTTTCCTCAATATCATTTTTTACATCGGAGAGTTGCAATTCTTTTTCCAACATCATTTCCGGCCAGTCCTGTGTGTTTATATCATCAAAATAAATCAAACTTTTTACCACATGTAATAAATTTCGTGTTTTGTATTTTGTTTTGTAAAAATCAAGTATATCATCAACAGCATATTGTTTAAGAATGAAATAAATATCAATAAAGTCTTTTGATCTTGTGCCATTACCTACAATGGCATTTAATTTCATGGCTGCAATATCTGGTATTGAAAATAAACGGATGTTTTCAATGGCTACATATGGTTCTACAAATGGATACTTGTGACTTATCAAATCAATTTTAATATTTCCGATACTTCCTTTAAGTGTATTTATATCGGAGTAATCTAACCTAAAACCAAAATTTTGCTCCAGATATTCAAGTAAATCATTGGCATCAAAATCATTTGGAGTAAACAGGTCTAAATCAATAGATTTTCTATGTCCAATCTGTAAAGCAAGTGATGTTCCTCCGGCTAAGTGGAATGATTTTAAAGCACTGCACGATTGTAATTTCTTTAAAAGTTCCAGTGCACTTGCCTGGATTGTATTTTTGTATAACATTTAAACTTTGTTTTTGGTATATTTAAAAAACGACTCGCCCAGTTTAGTGTTTTTTTATCTAAAAACCCTGCTTTTACAATTTCTTGTTTAATGATTTCAATATTGTACAGTTGAAATAATATTTTTAGATCTGCTATATCACCCCGGGTAAAAACCCTTTCAATGATAATTGTTTTATTTTTTTGTTCATCAAGCTTACGTGGATCCAAATCCCAGAAAAGATGGCCTGATAAATCCTGTATGCTATACTTTTTGCTCATATTTATTTGTATTTTTTTCTCGCAATCCCGATAATCCCGCGCTCAACCACTTTCAGGTCTTTAAGACGATGAAAGGACTCCAACCTGCCTCCTGGTTACTGTCACTGCCGCTTTAAACTTATTCCTTGTGTCTTTTTACTTGTATCCTGCCTCCGGCAGGCAAGCTTGTTTCTTGTTTCTTTCATTCTCCGTAGCTTCAGCGTAGGAGAATTTTTCACCGCAAAGGCGCTAAGATTTTTTTCAAAACTCTGAACTTTAAACTTATTCCTTGTCTCTTTTTACTTTTTACTTGTTTCTTGTATCTTACATCCTGCTTACTGCTGCTGCCGCTTTTAAATTCATTCTCCGAAGCTTCAGCGAAGGAGGATTACATTCTCCGAAGCTTCAGCGAAGGAGAACTGCTGCTTTAAACTCAA
This sequence comes from uncultured Bacteroidales bacterium, assembly GCA_964606845.1. Taxonomy (GTDB): domain Bacteria; phylum Bacteroidota; class Bacteroidia; order Bacteroidales; family UBA12077; genus UBA12077. The sequence continues at coordinate 96,157 of CAZSIC010000001.1, read as the reverse complement.
AACTCAAAACTTTGAACTCTGAACTTTAAACTTTGAACTCTGAACTCTGAACTCAGAACTGCTTAACTCTTCTCCTTATACCCATATCCATAACCATATCCGTAACCATAAGCATATCCATAGCTGTACCCGTAATATTTAGGGATTTTAAGGTCGTTTACCAAGATATTTACATGCTGCATCTTTTTATTTACCTGGATCGAGTTCATCAGGTCGAACACATGCTTGCTGCTGTATTTCTGGCGGATCAAAAAAATGCTGGCATGGGCATAGCGGCTGATTAATATTGAATCGGTTACCAGCGCTACCGGTGGCGTGTCAATAATAATATAATCAAACTCTTTTTGTGCCTGCGCAAAGAAATCGTCCATCCGCTGCGTTTCTATCAGCTCTGCAGGATTCGGCGGCACAGGGCCCGAGGGTGCCAGCGACAGGTTTTCGATATAGGTTGATTTAATGATCTGATCATACTCGCTTTGCCCTATCAGGTAAGTGCTGATTCCGGTTTGATTAGGGATCTCAAAAATACGGTGCAAATTGGGCTTACGCAAATCTAAACCCAGCAGCAGCACTTTTTTATTGGCCATAGCCATAATGGTTGCCAGGTTAACGGCAGCAAATGTTTTTCCTTCGCCACTAATGGTTGATGTTATCATCACCACTTTTTGGCCTTCTTCGCGCAAAATATACTGTAAATTGGTACGCAGCGTACGGAACGATTCGGCCAGGCTCGACTTAGGGTCCAAATATACCGGAACATCGGTGTGCATATCATTGTGCCCTACGGTACCAATAATGGGAATACTGGTATTGCGTTCAATGTCGTTTTTATCTTCGATTTTATTATTAAAAAATTCAAACAGCAAAATTATACCACCAGGAATACCCAGTCCCAGGACCAGTGCAATCAGATAATTTTGCGACCGCTTGGGTGTTTGCTGTTGTGCATTTTGAGGGATTGCCATATCCAGTATTTTATTTTTTGATACATTGGAGGCTTTGGTAATGCCTGCTTCGGCACGCTTTTCAAGCAAAAAAGTATACAGTTCGTTGTTCAGCTTGTATTCGCGTTCAATATTTACCAGGCTGCGCTCGCTTTGTGGCAGCCGGTTAATTTCTTTTTCAATGGCTGCAATTTCCTGGTTAAGCTTTGTGTTATTGATTTCATTCAGGTTTTGCCCCGTTTTAACCTGCTCTTTTAAGCTCGATCTTAACATTGCCAGCTCCTGTTGTAAAATCGAAATACTGGTGGTTGCCTCGTTGGCATATAAGCTGTAACGGTTTAGCTGCGAAAGTTTTTCATTGTATTCCTTTACCAGGTTTTCGAGCGTATTATTAGAAATATTAAGCGAAGTAGGATTTACAATAGGCTCGCTTTCCAATTTTGAGGCCAGGTAATCGTTAATATACTCAAAATAACGATTATTGATTTCGATTTCCATTTTACGTTTTTGCAACTGATTAAGGTCTTGTACCAATAAAGCGCCTTTTTGTCCCAGGTCGAATATTTGATTTTGGGAGCGGAATTGCTGTAACCGCTTTTCGGCTTTATTGAGCGAATCAACAATCACTTTTAGCTGATCATCAATAAACTCTATGGTATTTTGTGCCTGCCTGTTTTTTTCATTCAAATCGCTTTGGATATACATTTCGGATAGTTTATTAAGGTAAGCCGCCATTTTTTCTGGCACAAAGCCGTTAATCCGGAGGGTTAATACCGAGCCCCGCTCGTCATTGGATTCTATATTCAGCTTGCCGCGATATTGTTTGGCAAGCGAGTTGATATCGTTAAAATAAAAATAATATTTATTCGATGCATCGGAATTATGTTTATACGTTTTGGGATTAGTAAGCACAATTTTAAAAGAGAAATCATCATTCTGAAATTTTTCTCCAAACGCTAGCTCTTTTTTTATCCCGTAATTGTCGTTGATCTCCAGCTGGTAGTTTTTGTTGCTTAGAATTTTCACATCTACACGATAACCTTTACGCTGGCTAAAGTTGGTGTCGGGAATTACAGTAAAAGGATTATTGAGGTATTGTTTGGCTTCGGCTATTTCGCGCCTTCCAATACCTACATACGTAATATCAAAATCGAGCTGCTCAATGGTTTTACGTGCCATAGCGTACGATTTGAGGATGGCAATTTCGTTTACCACCTCGGCACGCATGATGCGGCGGCGCATGCCAAGTTCGGAGATAAGGGCAGAGACCGATCCTGCCTCGGCCTCATCATCGCCTACAATCACCGAGGAGGAGATGGTGTAGGTCGGCTCCGAGTAGCGGTTTACCATGTAGGCAATGCTCATGGTTACACCTAAAGCAATAGCAAACCAGTACCAGTTGTACAGAAATTTAAAAAGGTACTTTTTGATATCGATACTTTCTTCCTGGTAGAAGTTATGTTGGGGGTTTGTTTCCATGGTGTTTGTTTTTAAATAACAAGATACAAGTAAAAAGTAAAAAGATACTAGTTGACCTTACTTTGGCAGGTAAAAATTGAAAAAAGATTTTCTTTCATTTACTTTATTCTTGTTTTATTTACAATCGTTCCTAAGATATTTTTAAGTTCTGATGATTCATTGATAAGATAAAATAATGTATTGTCATCTTTATCTGTTATATTTTTTATTATTCTTAACCAATAATTAGACTCCCTCATTTCTCGTAACGAAATTCTTGCTTTATTATTAAAATCAGCACGAGAAGAACCCGCTTGTGCTTCTTCGTAATTGGAGCCACTTGATGTTGAGCTTTTTGTAAGTTGATATTTTATAACCTTAAATTCGAATGTATCCGGTAAGGTTCTTAAATATTTTATTACATCTACGGCGAATCTAAAAAGCCTTTTGCTTAAATCATTTTCACTCATTCTGTAACTTAATTTTACTTATGTCCTTATCCTTGTGTTTTTGTACTTGTGTCTTTTTACTTGTGTCTTTTTACTTGTGTCCTGTGTCTTTTTACTTGTGTCTTTTTACTTGTGTCTTGTGTCTTATATTTTCATCTAATTCATCAAGTTCAATATCAACGCAATAGCTGTCAGGGTTGATGTAATGGCGCTGATCACAAACACATAGTCGGAGGTTTGCTCGCGGAAGAGGGTCGATCCCAGCGGCTCCACATAGATCACATCATTGGGCATAACATAATACAAATCATCTTTAATAATATTATCGTCGGTTAAATCGATCCGGTACGTTTGCGTTCCTTTTTCAGTTTGCCGCAGCAGCAGCACCTTTTTACGGTTACCGTTGTAGGTAATATCTCCGGCATAGGCCAGTGCTTCCATGATATTCACCTGGTTGGCGGTAACTTGCTTCACGCCGGGCGTTTTCACCTCTCCCATGACGGTAAATTTAAAGTTCGCCAGCTTTAAAATGATTTGCGGGCTTTTTAAAAACCTTTTGGCCCGAAGTTTTACCGAGTCCTGTGCCTGGTCGGTAGTTAGTCCCGACACATATATTTTCTCAAGCAGCGGCATTTCGATATATCCTGAATCATTTACCAGGTATCCGGTATAAAATACCGACTCGGGTCGTACTTGCTGCGAAGCATTTTGCGACGAGAAAGGATTAAACAGCTGGTTGATCTCCTCATTCTCGGTCACGATCTGAATGTACAGCAAGTCGCCGGGCTGTAACTGGTAACCGGGTTTGTTTTTTTCAAGGAGGCCCTGGCTGCCTGTTTCCTGCAGGTCCTGAAGGTAGGTCAGCTTTTTGTACGAGTTGCAAGAGCTGAGCATCAGGGTTACTGCCAGACTGATGATTATAGGAGTTAAATTTTTTTTCATGGCGTTAATCGTAAATTAGTAAACTTGTAAATTAGTGAAATGGTAGATTGGTAAATTGGTAAATTAGTTAATCTGCCTTCGTTAAAGCTCCGGCAGGCAAGCTTGTATTTTGTATCTTGCTAGTTGTGTCTTGTGTCTTTTTACTTGTATCTTTTATCTTATAACTTAATGCCTCCTGCCGATGCCGCTCCAGATAGCTATCGGGATATTTTCCGAAGCTTTTTCGAAGCGAAGGAGAATCGCTTAAACACAGCTCCGCTTCCTCAGTCCCATCTACATCTTAACAATTTTAAGTTTCAAATGGTTGCCGAGAAAGCGTTTAAAGTCATCGTCATCCTTCGTCAGGCTCAGGATGACGTCAGGCTCAGGATGACGTCAGGCTCAGGATGACTGTTTAACTAAATCAAATATAATTAAACCTTCTTTAAATACGAAGGATTTATTCTAATTAAAATATTCTGGTTTATCGACTCAATACGAACCAGCACTTTATACTTATTTAAATGATACACCAGCTCTCCCTCAAGCTCCTTAAGGGATCCATGTTCTACTTTCACTTTTTCGCCTACCTTAAAATTTTCGGCCGTTATTTCAAAGCTTTCTTCGCTACTCAATATGGATTTGATGATTTCAATCTCCTTTTCCCGGACAGGAGCAGGCTTACCCGAAAACCGAATTACGGTAACGATTCCCGGTGTGTTTAAGGCTTTTTCTAAATCATGTTCAGCAACTTTCACAAAAATATAAGATCGGATAAAAGGCTCTTCAATCCACTTTTTGCGGTCGCTCCATTGCTTTAAGCGCTTTTCCAGAGGTAAATAGGTCTCTATCCCTTTTTCAACAAGCTCTTTGTATGCCCTTTTTTCTAACCTTGATTTAGTATATAATGCATACCATCTTTTTTCCGCCATCACCGTATTATACCTTATTTTAATGCAAAAATAATAATTCTACACCAATGAATCGATAAGAAAAGCAGATTTTCTATCCCTTTATGGGAGGAACAAATCAACGGACAAGAATATCTGTTCTACCTTGCCGAAACAAATCAACGGACAAGAATGTCCGTTGTACTTTGGGTAAAGCCCTCACTAAGTAAAAAGTCCCAGTGTGTCTCAAAGACACGCCGAAACTTAAAATACTTCTATCATTTTTTGGGCAATAAACTCTGCCGCCTTACCATCGCCAAAAATGGGAGGAAAAACAATTTCATCATCGGATCGAAACCTTTGAAAAGCTTCAAAAATTTTCTGCGAATCGGCATCACAAATTGCACCGGCTCCCTGCTCTACAATCTCAACCCATTCGGTTTGAGGCCTTAAAATAATTACCGGTTTGCCAAAAAAGTAAGCCTCCTTTTGTACTCCGCCCGAATCGGTCATGATCATTACAGCATTCTTTTCCAGGTTAATCATATCTAAAAAAGAAACCGGCTCAGAAATCATAATAAGCTTATTCTCCTTTATCTTTTGATATAATGCTCCGGATAAATTTGTTGATAACATTTTATGGGTACGAGGATGTAAAGGAATAATAACAGGCAAATTATTTTGTGATGATATCCAATCCATGGCTTCAAAAATCGATGCTAACCTTTCCGGGTAATCGGTATTATGATCACGATGAATGGTAGCTAAGATATAATGATCCGGCCGGGCATTAAATTTTTTTAATATGTGGGATTGTTTTTCTGCGATACGGGCAAAATACAATGAATTATCATACATTACATCCCCACAATGAAAAACACCAGGATTATCAGCAGAATAGGGAGCATCAGTGTTTGGTGCAAATCCTTCATTTTGTAAATTCTTCAATCCGGCTTTAGTGGGAGTAAACAACAATGTGGATACGTGATCGCACATGATTCGGTTAATTTCTTCGGGCATGGTTTTATTGAACGACCGCAATCCGGCTTCGATATGCACTACCGGAACAAGAATTTTGGATGCAGCCAGAGCGCCGGCGAGGGTAGAATTGGTGTCGCCATATAATACAATGGCGTGAGGTTTTATTTCCAACAGAACTTCCTCTATTTCCTGAATCATTTTAGCTGTTTGTAAACCGTGTGAAGCCGAGCCGATATTTAAATTAATATCCGGCTGTGGAATCTGCAATTCGTCGAAAAAAACCTGCGACATATTATGGTCATAATGCTGGCCGGTGTGGACAATAACCTCATTGATTTGATGATTAAAATGATTTTTGATTGCCCGGCTTAAAGCGGCTGCTTTAATAATCTGCGGCCTGGCTCCTAAAATGGTAACTAATTTTATCATACAACAATTTTATCTTCATCGAAATAAATAAAAAAATGCCATACTTCAAATTTGTATGGCATAAATATATTTAAACAGATCGTAAATGTAGCTTATAAACCAAATTCAGCTTTAATTTGATCAACATAATCCAACTTTTCCCATGCGAAAAATTCCACTTCTTTTTCATACGAACGTTCATTACTTCCGTTACTTCCTTCAATAATGGTTACTTTCCCTTTTTTATAATCGCGTCCCATATGTCCGTAAGCGGCAGTTTCTTCGAAAACAGGATTTTTTAATCCCAACCGTTTAACAATAGCAGCAGGGCGCATATCAAACAGCTTTTTAATTTTTTCGCCAATTTCGCTATCGCTCATATCAACATGAGCCGTTCCGAAAGTGTTAACATATAGCCCAACAGGCTCGGCCACACCAATGGCGTAAGCCACCTGAATAAGTGCCTCTTCGGCTACTCCGGCTGCGACAAGGTTTTTAGCAATGTGGCGGGAAGCATAAGCAGCAGAACGGTCAACCTTCGATGAGTCTTTTCCAGAGAAAGCGCCACCACCATGAGCACCTTTTCCTCCGTAAGTATCTACAATAATTTTACGCCCGGTAAGGCCGGTATCACCATGCGGACCTCCGATCACAAATTTTCCTGTAGGATTAACATGAAGAATGATATCGTCGTTAAATAATTTCTGTACCCTTTCCGGGAAACGGGCTTTTGCCCGTGGAATTAGTATATTCTGAACATCTTTTTTTATGGTTTCGAGCATTTTTTGCTCTTCGGCAAAATCATCGTGTTGTGTAGAAACCACAATGGTATGGATTTTTACCGGTTCGTTTTGATCATTATATTCAATGGTAACCTGCGATTTGGAATCAGGCCTCAGGTAATGCATTTCACGGCCTTCGCGTCGAATCTTGGCAAGCTCTTGCAATAATACATGCGACAAAACCAATGCCAGCGGCATATAATCGTCGGTTTCTTTGTTGGCATAGCCAAACATCATACCCTGGTCGCCAGCACCCTGGTCTTCTTCTTTTTCCCTAACAACACCCTGGTTAATATCAGATGATTGCTCATGAATAGAAGAAATAACACCACAAGATTCTGAATCAAATCGATATTTAGGCTTGGTATAACCAATTCGTTTAATAACTCTTCGGGCAACCTCCTGAACATCCACGTATGCTTTTGTTCTTACCTCTCCGCTTAAAACAACCAAACCGGTGGTGACCAAAGTTTCGCAGGCAACCTTAGATTCAGGATCACGGCGTAAAAACTCATCTAATAAAGCATCGGATATTTGATCGGAAACCTTGTCCGGGTGTCCCTCAGAGACAGATTCAGATGTAAATAAATATCCCATAATAATTATTATTTATAATGATTTAAAATAAGAATCTCCAAAAATAGTTATTCCTTTCCACAATTACTAAATTTTTTTTCAAATTTGTGTTTAGTGAGGGTATGGCTTTGAGCGAAGCCTTCACTTTTCTTTCTTTTACCAATAGAGTTATTTCTTGCACTCAATCCGGACTTAATTTGAACAACAAGAATGAAAAAGGCCTGTCAGCTAAATATAAACTGACAAGCCATTTGTTTGTGTTTAATTTTTAATATCAATCAACTACTCATCATTGGCATTTTGAAGAGCCGGTTTAAATTGCCCAAAAATATTCATTATTTTTTTCTGTAAAATAACCGTTATACGGTACATTACAGGGACAATAATCAACGTTAAAAAGGTAGAAAAGGTTAATCCGAAAATTACTGTCCACGACATAGAACCCCAATACATTGCCATGTCACCACCAAAATAAATATTGGGATCGTAATTTTGTAACAGTCCTCTAAAATCAAAGTTTAAGCCAACAGCCATAGGTAATAACCCTAAAATGGTGGTAATAGCCGTTAATAAAACAGGCCTTAACCTTGTTTTTCCTGCACTAACCACACAATCGGTTGCATCTGCTATAGACAAAAATGCCCCTTCGGGCAATCCCAGTTCTTTTCGTTTCCTTTCTTTTAACAACTCAATATAATCGACTAATACAATGGCATTATTCACGACAATACCTGCAAGGGAAATAATTCCAATACCTGTCATGATAATGATAAAATCCATTTTGAAAGTCCACAAACCACCAAAAACACCTATTGTACTAAACAATACACTTGACAAAATAATTAATGGTTTGATTACGGAGTTAAACTGTGTTACAAGTATCAACATAATCAGCGCAAGTGCAATTAACATGGCTTGACCTAAAAATGCTGAAGACTCCTCCTGCTCCTGTTGTTCGCCGGTAAATTCGTAATGGTAACCAGCAGGCATCTCAAATTCTTCCATTAATCCTTCCAACTGCAAGTTAATGGTATTGGCATTATATCCTTCAATTACATTGGAATACATCGTAATAACACGGTCCAGGTTTTTTCGGCGTACCGAGCTAAATGTTGTTGAATACTCAAAATCGGCAACTGCCGAAAGCGGTATATATTGAGGAGGCCCGTCGCCAAAAACAGGAACTTTCATATTTTTCATGGCAGACAAATCGTAACGATACTCATTTTTTAAACGCACCATGATAGGATATTCTTCTTCGCCGACTTTAAAATCAGAAACTTCATCGCCAAAAAGCGATTGCCTGATGGTGTATGCAATGGTTTGTGTCGACAATCCGTAACGCTGGGCTTTATCGCGGTCGATATGCACCAGGATTTCAGGCTTTTGGGTGCTGATATTCATTTTTAATCCTTCAATACCATCAATACTTTTATTTTCAAGATAAGTTTTAATAGTATCGGCAAGATAAACCAACTGGTCGAAATCCTGTCCAATAATTTCCAGGTTTACGGCTTTGCCTGTAGGCGGGCCACCTTCGTCTTTAGAAAGCTCCAGTTCAACTCCCGGGTATTGTCCCATAATCTGCTGACTCAATTCCTGCATTATTTCCGAAGTATTTACCCCGTCTCTTAACTCATAATCGATAAAGCTAGCGGTTATAATGGCTTCGTTTGGTTTTCCTCCACCCGAAAAGTCCATTGGGTCGCCTTTACCTACCGTTGTTAATACCGATTCGGTAATCGGATCATTCTTTTCATTTTTATACGGTTCTAAAAACTCAATAACATCATCCTCTAACTGATGAATAAATTCGTTGGTACCGGTTATATCTGTTCCTACCGGCAATTTAGCTACAATATTAATATAGTTAGGGTCGGCATCGGGAAATAATGTAATATCCGGCATCCTCGAGAAAAATAGCACTACCGTTATAACCAATAAAGCCAATGTTCCGAAAAAGAATAATAAAAGGTTTTTTCCTCGTAGAGCAAACTTTAAAACCCTGCTGTAAAAAGCTTCAAGCTTAATAAGAAAGGTGTCCTGAAACCAGGATTCCATGCGGCGTAAAAATAATAGATGCAATACACCGATTATACCAAATATAATCAAAAGGTTTCCAAATATGGTTATATTGGCAATTAACAGCAAAATACCTGCTCCGATTAAGCCCAAAGCAACCATTAATGCTTTTTTTCTTCGGTACACTTTTTTATTGTTCCCGTTCGGATCTTTTTCTTTGTTAAAGGTTGCCGAAATTACCGGTATAATCACCAGGGCAACCAATAGCGATGATGTAAGGACAATAATAAGGGTAATGGGAAGATATTTCATAAATTCGCCCATGATCCCTTGCCACAATGCAAGCGGGAAAAATGCCGCCAGCGTTGTTGCCGTCGATGCAATAATCGGCATGGCAATTTCTCCTACCGCCTCTTTTGCGGCTATCCATGGCGAATAGCCATTATCAATAAAACGGTGGATGTTTTCCACTACTACAATGGCATTATCAACCAGCATACCCAGGGCAAGGATTAGCGAAAACAGAACAATCATGTTGATTCTGAAATCGATTACGCCAATAACCACAAAAGAGATAAACATCGACATGGGAATAGCCAGTCCGACAAACAACGCATTTCTTGTTCCCAGGAAGAAAAACAGCACAATAATTACAAATATAACACCCATGATCATGCTGTTTTCCAGGTTGCTAAGCTGCATCTTCACCATTTCACTCTGATCGTTGGTAATGGTTATATCCAACCCTTCGGGTAAAAGATTGTTCTCTTTACTCTGGTCGAGTTTTTCGTAAATTTTTTCAGTGGTTGACAGCAAATTTTCACCGCCTTTTTTCACTACCTGAACCGAAACAACAGACTCTTTATTTAACCGGGCAAAGCTTGTTGGCTCTGTAAAACCATCAACTACTTCGGCCACATCTTTTAGATATACATTTTTCCCATCTTCGCTTTTAATGATGATATTCTCGAGCTCTTTTACCTTCTCAAACTCACCTATCGTTCGAATACTTCTTCGGGTTTTCCCTAGTAAAATTTCACCACCCGACATGGTAATGTTTTCATTACGAATGGCATTGGTAATATCATAAAATGAAATATCCAACGCTTCGAGTTTCATCAGGTCGACATTTACTTTGATCTCCCGGTCGTTCACTCCTTCGACCAGCGCTTTGGATACTTCCGAAATGCTTTCAAACTCATCCTGTAACTGCTCGGCATAATATTTTAGCTCCTCCACACTATAATCGCCCGAAAGGTTAATATTAATGATGGCAAATTCAGAAAAGTCAATGTCAAACACCAATGGATCCTGCAATTCGGTTGCTCCTTTAGGCAGCTCGTTTTTTCCAATATCAACCGCATCTTTAACCCTTCGCAGGGCATTTTCCAAATCTACATCGGTATTGAACTCAACAAATATCATCGAAGCATCTTGCGATGATATGGATGTAATCTCTTTTAAGCCACGAACATTTTCCAGTTCTTTTTCCAATGGCCGTGTAATCAGGTTTTCAATATCTTCGGGTGAGTTCCCCGGGTAAACAGTTTGTACCATAACTTGAGGCCAAACAATTTCGGGAAATAACTCCTTAGGTAAACTTTGGTACGAGTATACCCCAAAAAATAACAACAAAAGTGTTAAAAGGTATACCGTGTTTTTATTTTTTAAGGCCAGCGTGGTTAATTTAAACTCCCTTACCACTTTGTCCGATAATTCTTTTATTGCCATTGCTTATTCTTTTTCTGTTTGTTTTACAAGATTTACTTCTACTCCCGAACTAACCAGGTGGTAGCCTTTTACAACTACCTTTTCTCCTTTTTGTAATCCTTCGGTAATTAACGTTTTTTCCTCGTATGAAAAACCTGTTGTAACATATTTTTTAGACACAATATTTTTGTTGTCTTTTTGTTCCACCGTATAAACATACTGGCCCGATACATCTTTTCTAACAGCCAATGATGGAACGACAAAAGCACTATCGGAAGAAAAATCATTAACCTTAATGGTTGAAACAACATTTGGCTTTATTTTCTCTCCCGGATTATCAATTTCCATCTCAATTTCGAAGGTGCGGCTGGCCGAATTGATAACCTTTGAAACCCTTATTACAGGTGTTTTAATGTTTATTTCGGGCAATGCAGAAAATGTAAGCTCTACGAATTGTCCTTTATTGATTTTTCCAATATAAGCTTCGCTAACATCAGCTTTAATGGTTAATCTGCTTAAATCAACAAACTCGATTACAGGGAACGTGGGTGATGCTAACTCTCCTTTTTTAGGAAAAATTTTATCTACCACTCCGTTAAAAGGTGCACTAATCTGAGCCATTCGCTTTTGCGCCTGCAACGACTCCAGCTGTGATTCAAGCGACTCTTTATTGTTTTTAGCTGACAAATAATCGATTTCAGAACCAATGTTTTGTTTCCAAAGCGTATCAAGCTTTTGAAAGGTTTTTACAGCTAACTCAAGGCTGCTTTTTACACCCTTAATTTGTTGATCAATGGATTCGGTGTTTAAAGAAACCAGCAATTGTCCTTCTTTAACATATTCGCCTTCCGAAACATGAATTTTTTCAATCCTGCCATTCATCTCCGGGCTGATCATGGCATAATTTTTCGCGTTCACCTCACCATAAGTAATCACATAATGGTTAAATGTTTCTGGTTCTATTTCTTTAACAGAAACCGGTACCAGTGTTTTTTGTTCGCGGGCAGTCATCTGGTTTTCCAGCTTCCTGATTTTAGCATCAATAGAAACAATCCGATTTTTTTGTTGTGCAATTTTTTTAATGATTTTTTTATCATCGGGGTTAACCGTAGAATCTATCTCTGCAATTTGAGCGTCTACATTGTTCAGTTGTTTTTCGATATCAAACTTTAAGGTTTGTAACGAATCTCTTTTTGAATGTAAATCATCCAACGTTTGGTTGCCTGTTTTTTGGCTGCAAGCTGCTAAAAACGCTATTACTGCTATAATTAATATTCTTTTCATTTTATAGTTCGTTTAAAATTTTATCCAGTTCAATTTTTGATTTATAAAGTTCAAATAATGCATTGATATATTCCGATTGGGTTTGCAAGTATGTATTATTGGCTTGCGTAAGTTCCATGCCCGAAGCCATACCCTGCTTATATTTTTCCGAGATATTATCAAAAACCTTTTTAGAAAGCTCCAGGTTTTGATGGGCCAGTTCGTATTTTTCTTTAGCCTCCAGGAAGTTATACCGTGATTGCTGCGACTGTATTACAAGGTTTTCTGCAGCCAGTATTTTATTATTTTGTGCTTTTTCCATTTCAACCTTAGCCTGTTTGACCATAGCATTCCGCTGGAAGCTTGAAAAAATAGGAACATCTACATTAACTCCAAGAATATTATTGATGGTAAAGTCAAAAGCCGCTTTATTGGTTTTATCCTGATAGGTATAAAAAGCCGAAATGGTAGGCAGGTATTTCGTTTTTTCTCGCTTGTAGTTTAACTCAGAAATTTTTTCCTGATTTTCGGCCAACCGGTAATCAATATTTTCTGTAAGATTGAACTCAGGAATAGTAGTTGCAGAATGAATCATCGATGCCTCCAGTTGTTCCAAATCATCTGTTAATACCAAAGAGGTATTTAAATCTGTACCCAACAATACCTTAAACAGTTTACGCGAAATATCAATTTGCCTCTCAATTGTTTTTTGGGTATTAACCAGGCTATTGTAAGTGATCTGTAACTGGTCAACATCTGTTTCTTCCATAAAACCTTGCTTATAAAGCTGTTTCGTTTCGTGAAGCAGCGATTCAATGTTTTGTAATGATGAGTCGGTAATGGCTTTATTTCGTTCCAGAATTAATACCGAAACATAACTGGTAATCACCCCGTTTTTGGTTTCAATGTTTTGTTTTTCGTGGCTTAATTGCGAAATCTTAAGAAACGTTTTTGAAGCCTGCAGTCCAACAATATATTCGCCGCTAAAAATAAGTTGTGATAAGGTAAGCGAATAGGTTGAACTGTTTTTTACACCCAGTTCAATAGATTGTGTTTCTCCTGTCATGGGGTCAGTCATATCAAAAGTGGGCAAATCGCCCGGAATGTGTTGATAATTAAAATTACCATTCACTTGTGGCAATCCAATGGCGGTTGTTTCCCACACTTTTTTTCTTGCTGCCTCAATATCCAACGCTGCATTTTGCAGGGTTATATTATTTTGCAGAGCATAATCCAGCGCATCCTGCAACGATAACTCCAAAGGAGGATTGTTATCTTGCGCCAAACCGCCGGAAAAACCCATTATCAAAAAAATAGATATGATTAAAAATTTGTTCTTCATAATGATTTGAATCGTTTTAATATTTATATCAAAAATTCCTTTATATCAATCGTTTTAAGTGTTTTTTCTAACTCATCAATCCCTTTTTGATTGGCAATACCCCGAATATGATAAATAAATAATTCTAAAATATTTTGAGGTTTTAGCATCTCTTCAGGATCAAAAAATTCATCGGCGCTCATATTTAAAAACCGGCTGGTTTGAATTTTAGCAATGATTTCATCATTTAATTCCTGCCTGAAAAAACCTTCTTCCTTCCCTTTCTGAATATTTTTAAGGGTGGCATTATACATTCTCTCTTTTCGTACTTTTTGAAGTTTATCAAACAGCTCGGGATAATATTTTCTTAAATCGTACTCGGTGGATGGGTTTTGATCTTTTATTGATTTAATAATTTGTACCCCAACAGCAAGAAGCTCTTCAATGGCATTATAATTTTTTTCAAAAATTTCTAAAAACTCGCATCCTCTCTCGAATAAAAGAAAATCAAGCACCTTTTTAACCAAATCATTTTTATTTTCAACATACTGATACAAGGTTTTTTTAGAAATACCCAGCTCCTTTGCAACATCATCCATGGTAACACTTTTTATACCATATTTACTATAAAGCACTCCTACCCGTTCCAGAATATTTTGCAGTTCTTTATCCATAATTCTTTATCCGCGTTTAAATTTTAGATGGCAAAACTAACCAAAAAAACTTAGGAAACAAAAAATTTATAAAAAGTTTCCCGGGTTTTTGTTAAAAAACAAATTTCAAGAGAATAATTATAACCTGCATTAACAGATTATTAATTTTTGATAAAGAAATCGGTTTATCAAAAAATATGCAAAAATTAAATGATGGACAGGTAAAAATACAAGACCAGCCAGCAGAAATCATACATTCATTTTCTAAGTTCGTCTGATAAAAGAATCAAAAACCGCCAAAAAAAATCGCCGAAATCCAAAATCAATGAACAATCCCAAAATCTTTTTGTCGTATTTCTATCATAAAAATTTAAAATAAATGAATCACTTAATCATTATAGCACATCCGCGAAAAGAGAGTTTAAATTATAGTATTTTGAATAAAATTTCAGAAGTTTTTACCAACCAGGGAGACAAAGTAAAGGTAAGGGATTTATATGCCTTAAATTTCAACCCTGTTCTTGAGTATGGGCACCTAAAAAACTTAAAAGAAGGCAAAACATGCCCTGATATTTTAGTTGAACAGAGTTATATATCATGGGCAGATGAGTTAACTTTTATTTATCCCCTCTGGTGGAATGCTTTTCCTGCTATATTAAAAGGATATATTGACCGGGTTTTTACCAATGGCTTTGCTTTTAAAGTAACTGAAAAGGGTGTTGAAGGGATGTTAAAAGATAAAAGGGTTCGATTGATCACTTCGGCAGGGATGGATGAACAAACCCTAAAGAAAATGAACATTTTCGAAAGTTTAAAAATTACACAGGATCAAGGCGTATTCCAATTCAGCGGAATGAAAATCATTGACCATATCTATATCACAGAAAGCACACAATTTAGTAATGAACAAAAAGAAGAAGTAATGAATCATATTCTTAATAAAGTTAAAACAAATCAATTGAGCGCAAAAAAACAAATACAATATTTTAAATAAAAGATTTAATGATATTTCTTACAAAATAATTGGCTGCGCTATTGAAATTCATAAAAATATAGGCCCTGGATTATTGGAGTCAGCTTATGAAAATGCACTAGCCCATGATTAAAAGAACTTGGATTTCAAGTAAAGCAACAAATTTCTATGCCTTTTACTTATAAGGGAATTAAACAAAATGTGGGATATAGAATTGATTTATTGGTATAAAATAAAGTAATCATCGAAGTCAAATCATTAGAAGCTCTTGCCCCGGTTCATTACGCCCAATCATTGGCTCTCAGAGTTAAAATTAGCTTTATTAATCAATTTTAATTGTAAACTATTAAAAGATAATATACACAGAATAGTCAATAATTTATAATTCTCTGCGCTCTCTGCGCGCCTATCAGGCTTACCCTTTGCTTCGTCTGCGTGAAAATTAAAGGATGCAGGTTTAATGAGATTTGATGAGTATCACAAAAAAGTTTAAAACCCAAAATTTAAACCAAACGAAATTGTATTTTGCTTCCCGTGGAACATTGGGGCGGTATATTTATCCAATTCACCAGAAATATTGCTAAAAAGATAGTTAATAAAAAGATATCCATCGTTCATGATTTGATACCGGGCATGAAATGATAAGGACTGATTTTCCCATTCCACAGAATCGATAAAAGGATTTCCTAACCTGGAACCACCTAACTCATTATAATCTTTGCCTTTTTGGGCTAACAAATAAGCCATTTTTAATGATAACGTTTTTATGGGCTTAACCTGAACTGCCAGATAAATTTCCTGTGCATTATCCATTAAATAATGCCCCAGATTATAGCCGTTACTTTCGAATGTTGTGGTTGGTATATTATGCTTATAGGTTAAAGGCATGGTTTTGGTATATTCTGCAGTGATAAACGTATTGGGAATCAAATCAGCTATTCGCATGCTTGTTTTAATGCTCCAGAAATTCCAAACGGTATCATTAAAAAACCTGCTGGTAGACAATTCGTCAACAAACAAAGTGGCAGAAAGGTGAACTTTTTTAATATTGCGCGAGCTGATATCAAAAAACATTTGCGAATTTTGCCCTACATTCCGCCCGGATTTGTCGGTTGCATTATAGGTATGGTCAACCGATTTGTAAAACATTACCGGTATTAAATATTGCAGTTGTGCTCCATCTGAACTATAAATGATAGAATTTCCGGCTGAAACATAAAATTTATCAAACGGTTTAAATGTAAAAAGATTGGTTGCCAGGTATTTGTCAAACATCATTTCCCTGCGGTCTGTACCATAGGCATTGGTAAATGTCATTGTAGAAGCACTGTCGATTACCTCAGAAACCAACCAACCATGTATCCAGTTAAATTCAAACCACTCTGCTGGCTTGAGGTTTAACTTTAGATGAGCAAACGAGGGAGTCCTTCCCGAAAAAATATTAGCTCCATGATAATGATTTCCCCATTCGAAATGGTCTTTAACCAACCCAAAGCTTCCCCAGTTCCATCTGTATGTTAATCCTCCGCGCATTTCACTAAAATCGCCTCCACCATCATTGAACTTATAGTTTGCTCCCATTCGTTGCGTAAGAAAACTTTCCCTTGCCATAATCTCACTTTCATGATTATCGCGTAAACTGGCATAAAAGCCAAAATGGCTGCCAACATAAGCATGAGCTTCGGCGCCGTTCCAACGATGATAAAAACTGCCGCTGTCGTTTGTGAAATATTCAGCGCCCAGAATTGCATTTACTGATATCGAAAACAATGAATCTTTGTAATATAAAATATCGAATCGTTTGTCGAAATTTTTATCCTTTTTTAGCTCTTTATTAAAATCTTTTAAATAAAAAACAAGCTCTGCTTGTTGACGCTTATTTAATGGATAATCGCTTTCCTGGATTTCTTTTAATTTATGGGCTATAAAAACTCTTGAGTAAGGTTTAATGGTTGTATTGATATCAATAATGCCCAAATTGGCAAATTCATCCAGATATTCATAAACCGATTGGTTGGAAGTATGGTAGTAAACTTCCTGTGCAAAAGCCATGTTTGATATAACCAATAAAAATATAAATACAATTTTTTTCATTTATCTACATTTCTTTAATCGCCATACCCCAAACACTAATTACATAATAATGTTCTATATGCCTGCAATATTCAATAAAAAATGCTAAGCACTTCGTGCTTTTTTGAACAAGATATTCCATACAGCTATCCAGAAATATTTCCAATCGGTTAAAAAAGGATGTTTCTCGTATGCTTTTAAATATTTTAATTCCGAAGCCTGAATTTCTTCCAGTGTTTTAGGTAAATGAACATAAAATGGAGGAATAAGCCCGGGTTTTGTTTTTATTCTTTTTTCCTGCAAATCTTTAGAATACAGGTTGAAATAATGTTCGCTCAAAGGGCGAACTCCAACAATTTTTAAATCGCCACGAAATAAATTAATTAACATCGGCAATTCATCAATCCAAAATTTTCGAAAAAACTTACCTACGGTTGTTACCCTGAAATC
Source organism: uncultured Bacteroidales bacterium (assembly GCA_964606845.1). Lineage (GTDB taxonomy): Bacteria > Bacteroidota > Bacteroidia > Bacteroidales > UBA12077 > UBA12077. The sequence continues at coordinate 78,283 of CAZSIC010000001.1, read as the reverse complement.
ATTTTTAAATTTACCTCCTTTTTCAAGATCCGATTTTTCATACACATATTCTTGTAAATATTCGGCATAAGGATGCATGGTGCGTAATTTATAAACCTGAATGATTTTACCGCTTTTACCAATTCGGCTTAATTTTACCAATGGACCATAGGTTGGTTCCATATCATAAAAAGGCTCGCAAATTTTACGGGCAACAAAATAAAGCCAGCCATTCATTTCTTGTTCATTAACAATTTTAAATCCACAGGAATATAACCGCCCAAAAGTTTCGGCTTTGGAAATAACCCGGTTATTCCCTCGAGTAAGAAAAAAATAGATTCGTTTGGTAAGGTTAAACTTAGGAAATACCCGTTTTAAAATATAATCTAACAAGTAATAAATACGATTTAAAACTGGAGGATATTTTCGTAAAATCCTTTTTTTTCGCTGGTCTTTTGTTTCTACACACCCAATAAAAATACCGCCTTCGACAAGTTTCCTGTTAACCGATTCGAAAAATTTATTGATAAACCGGATATCATTAATACGCTTAAGGTTTACCAGTTTTAAATATGCTTTTTCGGGTAATTTATCCACATTAAAACGAGTAGTTGTTGCCAGAAGAGAGTAATTAGGTATACTAAGGTCGATATTTTCAGTAAGAAACTGAAAAACCTCAGGTCCCGATTCATCGATAATGGTTTCTTTAATATTCTCAGGTACAGGCTCTAGTGTCAATTCAGGCGGATCAATTTCTGCTTTTGGAAACCCATTTTCACGTCCTACAATGCGTTGGTAGGTTTCAAATACTTTTGAGGTATCTGCCCCTGTTTTTGTATTACAGATATAGTAATCGCAAAAAGCAAAAATAAGCTCAAATAATGCCGCAAATCCTATGGTCCCGAAAACTATCAACCGCGAATAATGCTGCGATTGAAATAAGAACATTAAAATGGTAATGATACCCGTAATAAAAAGATTGGTAATAATAATATGAATAAAAGCATGGATAAGCTTTAAACGCTCGGGAGCAGAATATTTTTTAGAAATCAACGAAATAGAAACCCAAATAAAAACAAATACAATAAGAGGTAAATTGTGTTTTGGGAAATAGGATGAAGAATCTCCCGGCTTGATCCATAAAATTAGGCCAAGAGAAACAAATAAAGCAACAATATCAAAAAAAACATTTATAAAAAGAGACCTGCGACTCATGCTGTTTTATTAAAAATGAATTTGTTTTAAGTTTAAAGGTAATGAAACCTTTTTAAATATTTTTGATATTTTTAAAGATTTATTGAAACAACATCTGCCGCTTATGCTTTTTATTAAGTCTGTGTAAGGATTATTTTTTAATGGGCCGGTTATGTAGTCCACATTCCCGTTTTTCGGGCTCTTCCCACCACCAACGTCCGGCACGGATATCTTCGCCTGGTTTAACGGCGCGGGTACATGGCTGACAGCCAATACTTGGAAACCCTTTATCATGTAGCTCATTATAAGGCACGTTGTTCTTTTTAATATAATCCCACACCATATCTTCAGTCCATTCAATCAATGGATTAATTTTTATTAACTCGTTTTGTTCGTCCCATTCAACTACCTGATTATTTAATCGGGTTATTGATTGTTCGCGCCTTAAACCGCAAATCCATGCTTCAAGGCCTTGAAAAGCTCTGCGAAGAGGCTCTTTTTTTCTTAAAAAACAGCAGTGTTCGCGATTGGCTATACTTTTATAAAAAAGGTTTATCCCTTTTTCTTCTACCATTTTTTCCACTTTTTTATAATCAGGGAAAAGTATTTTTATTTTTTTATCATAAAAATCGCTTGTTTTTTCAATAAGCTGATATGTTTCGGAAAATAAACGGCCGGTATCCAAAGTAAAAATTTGCACATTTTTGTCAATTTTACAAATCATATCGGTTAGTACCTGGTCTTCGGCTCCAAGGCTCGAAGCAAAAGCTACTTTTTGTCCAAATTTATTGATTACATATTTTAATACCTCTTCCGGGCTTTTATCTTTCAGTTGCTTTGTAAGCTCCCTTGCTTGCTCAACGTAATCCATTTTTTGGGTTTTTTAAATGTTCAGACTTGCAAATTTACAAATATTCTATTGAACCATCCATGATACCAAGCACAAATAATCATGAAAATCATATCCTATAGTCTCCCTTAGATCTTAATAAACAAAATGAGTTTCTGTGGAATTAAATTACAGTTCCAACAAACCTCATCAATCAACTGGTAAGACGAACATTCAAAAAAAGTTTGATTAGTGATAATAGAATCTCTATATCCATATTTGATTATGCTGCTTTTATTTTTTAAGTTTACCTTTTGTTTTATTAAACTAACAGGCTATGATACCAGAAAACTTTGTTAAATATATAGAGGATAGTTTAAAGAAGAACTGGAACTATCCTGCCCTTTCCGACTACAAGGGCAAAAGTTATACTTATGGCGAGGTGGCACGAAAAATTGTCCGCATTCATATTATGTTCGAAGAGTGTGATGTTAAAAAAGGCGATAAAATAGCTTTAATAGGCAAAAATTCTGCCAACTGGGCAATGACTTATCTGGCTATTATTAGTTATGGTGCTGTGGTGGTACCCATTCTTCCTGATTTTCTTCCAAACGACGTGCATCATATTGTCAATCATTCCGATTCTATTGTTCTTTTTACCGGAGACCCTGTCTGGGAAAACCTGGATGAAAGTAGTATGCCTAATCTAAGAGCTATTTTTTCTTTATCCGATTTTAGCATGCTTATAGAAGGGAAAAATGAAAAAATTAATGAAACGTATCAAAAAATTGATCAGCTATATGATGAGTTCTATCCTGGCGGGATAACTTCCGAAAAGTTGGCTTTTGATGAAATCTCCAACGAAGAGGTTGGTGTATTGAACTATACATCAGGCACAACAGGGTTTTCAAAAGGCGTTGTTTTACCGTTGAACAGCCTGGCAGCAAATATCCGCTATGCTCATCGCAATATGCCTCTAAACTCCGGAGACAATATTGTTTCTTTCCTGCCTTTAGCACACACTTACGGCTGTGCATTTGAGTTTTTATGGCCTTTTACCATTGGTTGCCATATTCACTTTTTAACCAGAACGCCATCGCCAAAAATCATTATTCAGGCATTTCAGGAAGTAAAACCTGCCATTGTTATTACGGTTCCGTTAATTATGGAAAAGATCTATAAAAAACAAATCATGCCTGTACTGGGTAAAAAATCCATGCAACTATTAATAAACGTTCCATTGCTGGATAAGGCTATTTATCAAAAAATTAAAAATAAACTTACCGAAGTTTTTGGTGGCAACTTTAAAGAAGTAGTATTAGGTGGAGCAGCACTTAACAAAGATGTAGAACGGTTTTTAAATAAAATTAAATTTAATTACTCGGTAGGCTATGGAATGACAGAGTGTGGCCCACTCATAAGCTATGCCAACTGGGATAAAACAAAATTTGGCTCTTCAGGAAAACTTGTTGACACGTTGGAAGTCATGATCGATTCTAAAGACCCATACAATGAAGTAGGAGAAATAATGGTACGTGGTGAAAACGTGATGTACGGATATTATAAAAATGTAGAAGCAACAGAACAAGCCATTGATAAAGACGGCTGGTTACATACCGGCGACCTCGGTATTATTGATGAAGAAAATTTTGTTTTTATCAAAGGGCGAAGTAAAAGCGTTATCATAGGCCCTTCTGGAGAAAATATTTATCCTGAAGAAATTGAAGCCAAGCTGAATAATCTTCCATACATTCAGGAATCTGTCGTTATCGAAAAAGATAATAAACTAATTGCTTTGGCGTATCCTGATTATGAACTGGTAGATATAGACGGAATATCAGAAGCCGGACTAAAAGAAATTATGGAAAATAATAAAAAAGAGGTAAATACTACGCTAGCAAAATATATGCAAATAACTACTATTAAAATATATCCTGAGGAGTTTGAAAAAACACCGAAAAGGAGTATTAAGAGATATCTTTACAATGCCGATTCAATATAACTCCATAGAAAGAACAACAAAAACGGTATAATTTTGAAACAATTCGCCATTATTGTTGCAGGAGGTTCCGGAGAAAGGATGAAGAGTGAGGTTCCGAAACAATTTTTAGAAATAAATGGGATCCCTTTATTAATGCTAAGTATCAAGGTTTTTTATCATTTTAATCCCGAGTTAAATATTGTTGTTGCTCTTCCTGAAAATCAAACAGCGTATTGGCAACAATTGTGTCAAAAACATTCTTTTGACATTAAGCATCAAATAGTAAAAGGTGGCGAAACGCGTTATCATTCAGTCAAAAATGCTTTACAAAAGGTCGGTACAGAAGGTATTGTTGCCATTCACGATGGTGTGCGCCCACTGGTTAGCCAGGATACCATCCGGAAAGTTTTCGAAGTTGCAACATTAGAAGGGAATGCCATTCCGTACATTGATATGATAGATTCTATCAGATATGTCTCTGGTGAAGATAACAATCCTGTTGAACGTTCAAAATATAAGCTCATTCAAACACCTCAAGCTTTTGATTGCAAAACGATACGACAAGCTTATGAGCAGCCTTTTGAACCCTCTTTTACAGATGATGCAATGGTAGTAGAAAAAACAGGAAAAAAAATCAACCTGGTACCGGGTAATCTGGAAAATATTAAAATTACCACTCAGGTTGATTTAATGATTGCAGAAGCTTTGTTTCCTTACTTATCAGAATGAAAAACTAAAAATGGAATATTGGTGTGAAATAAAACTTTCCGGGCTCTACTTGGGTTAAAGAGCTTAGAAATAATACTCCTTTTATGAGTTACCAATGAAATAATGTCGATGTTTTTTTCACGTACAAATTCCTGGATTCCTTTTAAAAAATCTTCTTCTTCGATTAAAGAGCATTCAAATTCATAATCACCATACTGTTTTTTAAGTTTGGACTTCAAGTTATCCATTTTTACCTTATCCCAGGCATTAGAATCATTTTTCCCAATATGCACACAATATAAACGAAAATCAAAAGGAGCCATAATGCTCATAAGCTTTTTCATGGCATTATAATCCGACTCGTCGAAATCGGTAGCATACATAATATTTATTGTGGCAATACCCTGGTAAATAGAGTCTTCAGGAATAACCAAAACAGGAATTGTTGCATCTTCGATAATTTTAGCCGTTACGCTTCCAATCAAATCATTTTCGCGTTCTCCGCGTCCTCTTGTACCAATAATAATTACTTCAGGATTATATTCCTCACTTTTTATAATAATTTCATCGCTGGCTATTCCGCTAACCAGTTCATAATCTATTTTAACCCCCTCAATATTATCGCGCTCAACCTTTTCCATCAAATCATTATAAAAGCTTTCCATATTTTCTTTGGCGCGAATTTCTATTTCACGAATTATCTCATCCATATTTACCTGGTAGTAATAAGTATCGGTAAGGGGCATTGAATTAATAATCGGATTATAATAAACATGTAAAAGTTTTATTTCGGCATTAAGCTTTTCTGCCAGCCCGATCGCATAGCGGCATGCATTTATTGAGTAATCGCTAAAATCAATTGGTACAAGTATTTTTTGAACATTTTGAAATTCTTGTTCTTCATATTCTTTTTCTTCCTGCCTGAATTGTTCACTAACTTTTTCAACGATACGTAATGCCTTTTCCAGGTCACTGGAATTTACACGTACTTTAACACCTCCCGAAATGGAAGAGTGAATAAGATTAACATTTTTCAGATAGCACTCTATACCTTCAGCTTCGAGGCGTGTACGTAAAATTTCAGCTCGTGAATAGTTATGTATCGCAATTGTTACTAACCGGTCTTCCATAGCTTTAAATTTTTAGTTAAAAATAAAGCGCTATATTTCCACTCATATTATTTTATATATTCTTTAGCGCCGATTTTTGTATAAAATTTTTGAGCAAAAGTTTTTAATTTTTCGGGTAAATGCTGCATTAACTGTTCAAAATCAGGCTCTGTACTTCTATTTGTAACCAGGCTTTTTGGGTCTTCGGGTGGTGGCGGAACTGAAAACTTGCCAACATAGGGTAACATTAACCAGCTTTCGGGATGCTCTTTAAACATAGGTAATAATTCGTATGCAATGATTAATAATTTACCTCTGTTTAAATGATCCTTTTTCCTTAATTTATTAATTTGGTATTCTACCCATTCGTTGGCTACCTGGTATTTTACCATATCTACTTTACTAAAGGCTGCGCCTAACAAATTACTTTTGTATGAATCAAAATTGTACCAGTAATCTTCCAGTTCTTTATTCGGTGGATTTTCTTCCCATTTATGAGCTAAAAAATCAAGTGCATATAAAGCCATAATATGGCACAATAATTCTATAAACCAACTGTTAATCCTAGGATCACAATAGATTCTGCCTAATTCTTGTGAAAATTGAAAAGCAATTTGATTATAATAAGCACCAGAAACATTCAATCCAATTTTATAATAGTCTTTTCCCAAAGGCCAAAAAAAGGTTGGCCCGGCTTCCTGGTCGTTCACTAATTTGATCGGTTTAAAACCAAGAGGTGGCCCTGTAGTTATAAGCCGGTCAAACTCATCAACGAGTTCCCTTATTACCAGTGTTACCTGGTCGTTTAGTTCCTTATTTTCGAAGACATTAATGTTGATGGTCCATTTTTCCATAGTATATTTTTTTAAATTATTATTTCTTAATTTTTTAATCTGCCACTGAAAATCAATACCTTCTGGCAGACACCGGCAGGCTTACAATTTTTAAAATTTACAAAAAAATTATTAAAAAAACAAGGCCGTTTTTTTGATTTTAAACAATTATAATTGAATAGGCGTTTCATATCACTCGAAAAATATTATTTTTGTGGTTTATAAATTATATGCGTTAAAATTATGGAGTTAAGAAGAAGTTTTATCAAAGATTTATTACAATCAACGGAAGTAGACCGTGAAGTAAATGTGAAAGGATGGGTTAGAACCAAAAGAGGAAATAAAAAAATTGCATTTGTAGCTTTAAACGACGGATCTACCATCAACAATATTCAAATTGTTATTGATATCGCTAATTTTGACGAAGATTTAATCAAAAAAATAACAACAGGAGCAAGTTTAAGTGTTAATGGAACCCTTGTAAAATCTTTAGGAAAAGGGCAGCCGGTAGAAATTCTGGCACAAGACATTGAGCTTTATGGTACTGCCGATCCGGATACTTATCCATTACAGAAAAAAGGGCACTCTATGGAGTTCCTTCGTGAAATAGCTCATTTACGATTCAGAACCAATACTTTTGGTGCCGTTTTCAGAATTAGGCACGCTATGGCTTATGCTATCCATAAGTACTTTAACGATAGAAATTTTTATTATTTACATACGCCCATAGTTACCGGTTCAGATGCGTAAGGTGCCGGAGAAATCTTTCGCGGATCTACATTAAATTTAGATAATCTTCCCAGAAATGAGGATGGTAAAATTAATTTTGATGAAGATTTTTTTGGCAAAGAAACAAACTTAACGGTTTCCGGACAGCTAGAAGCAGAGCTGGGAGCCACTGCATTATCCAATGTATACACATTTGGGCCAACCTTTAGAGCCGAAAACTCAAACACACCCAGACATCTGGCCGAATTTTGGATGATAGAGCCGGAAATGGCTTTTTACGACATTCATGATAATATGGATTTAGCCGAAGATTTTCTCAATTATCTTTCCGTTGAGCGGGGCTTGTCCCCCAA
>CAZSIC010000001.1:59860-70558 GCA_964606845.1 uncultured Bacteroidales bacterium | reverse complement strand
ATTTTCTCAAATATCTAGTGACATACGCCCTCGACAAATGTTCAGAAGACCTTGAGTTTTTAAATAAAATGTTCGATAAAGAATTGATTGAACGCTTAAAGTTTATCGTGGACAATAAATTTGAACGAATATCATATTCAGAAGCAATTGATGTTTTAACCAGTACAGAGCAAGAATTTGAATTCCCTGTAAAATGGGGTTCCGACCTACAATCAGAGCATGAAAGGTATTTGGTTGAAAAACACTATAAAAAGCCGGTCATGGTTACTGATTATCCAAAGGTTATCAAAGCATTTTACATGAAACAAAATGATGATGATAAAACGGTTCGTGCCCTGGATGTTTTGTTTCCAAGAATCGGTGAAATTATTGGCGGATCGCAACGTGAGGAAAACTATGACAAACTAAAAAGCCGTATTAACGAACTGGAGATTCCGGAAGAAGAAATGTGGTGGTACCTTGAAACACGCAAATTTGGAACCGTGCCCCATAGTGGTTTTGGACTGGGCTTTGAGCGATTGATTTTATTTGTTACAGGGATGGCAAATATCAGGGACGTCATCCCTTTCCCCCGAACACCTAAAAATGCAGAATTTTAACTATATTTAAGCTGGTTATTTGCACAGGAAATGTTAAAACAAAGTTTACAACAAAAATTATTACAAAAGCTTTCGCCGCAGCAAATTCAAATGATTAAGCTGCTCGAGATCCCTACAATCCAACTCGAACAAAGAATAAAAAAAGAGCTGGAAGAAAATCCTGTGCTTGAAGAAGGCAAAGATGAGGAGGAGATGAAAAATGAAGTGGATGAAGATATTTCTGAAGACAACCTGGAAAATGATTCCGATGAATTTTCTCTCGAAGATTATATTAACGATGAAGATATACCATCCTATAAATTAACATCACATAATTATTCGAAAGATGACAAGAAAGAAGAGATCCCTTTCTCTGTTGGAACAAGCTTTCATGAATATCTTCAACATCAATTAGGCCTCCGGAATCTTTCAGAAAAAGAAGAAGTTCTGGCATTATATTTAATTGGCAATATTGATGATGACGGTTATGTACGAAGGAGAATCGAAGCCATCGTCAACGACCTGGCTTTTTCACAAAATATCGAAACCGACGAAGATGAATTGCTTGAAGTATTAAAAATAGTACAAGACCTGGAGCCAATTGGTGTGGGTGCTCGTACATTGCAGGAATGCCTTTTGCTACAAATTGAAAGCAAAGACCAGGAAATACCTGAAATAGTACTTGCTCGTAAAATACTAAAATATTATTTTCAGGAATTTACCAAAAAGCATTACGAAAAAATTATAACACGCCTAAACATTTCTGAAGAGGAATTAAAAAGTGCCATTAACGAAATTTTAAAATTAAATCCCAAGCCCGGTAGCAGCTATTCAGAGTCCCAAAGCCAAGCTATACAAACCATTGTTCCTGATTTTATTTTAGATAACAAAGAGGGCGAGCTTCAATTATCTTTAAATGCCAGAAATGTTCCCGAGCTCAGATTAAACAGCACCTATACCGAAATGCTGGAAGGATATGCATCAAAAAGCAAAGATCAAAAAACAAAAAATGATAAAGAAGCCATCTCTTTTGTAAAACAGAAACTCGATTCGGCCAAATGGTTTATTGATGCCATCAAGCAACGGCAAAACACATTGTTGCTCACCATGAATGCTATTATAGAGTATCAATATAATTATTTTTTAGAAGGTGACGAATCGCAACTTAAACCCATGATTTTAAAAGATATTGCAGAACGTACAGGACTTGATATATCTACCATTTCACGTGTTGCCAACAGCAAATATGTTCAAACAAACTTTGGTATTTTCCCGCTTAAATATTTTTTCTCCGAAGGGCTTCAAACAGAATCGGGCGAAGAGGTATCTTCACGTGAAATAAAATCAATATTAAAAGAATGCATCGAAAACGAAGAAAAGAAAAAACCTTTAACCGATGATAAATTAACCAATATTTTAAAAGAAAAAGGGTACAGGATTGCACGCAGAACAGTTGCTAAATATCGCGAACAACTAAATATACCTGTTGCCAGACTTAGAAAGGAGCTTTAAGGCATGAGTAAATTATTAGCTAAAACATTCTCATTTATTTTTCATCCTTTGCTTTTGCCTGCAGTCGGAATTCTGGTCCTTTTTAATTCAGGAACCATTCTTGAATACCTCCCTTTCGAAGCCAAAAAGATCATCTTTTTTATTGTATTAATTAGTACTTCTATTTTACCATTAACTTTTGTGCCTTTTTTTATTTTTCAAAAAATCATTAAAAATATTTATATGGAAAATAATAAAGAGCGGTTAATTCCCTTCTTTATTACTTCTGTCCTGTATTTTTTTGCTTATTATTTATTAATCAGGCTGGGAACTCCCGCTACTGTTAATGTTTTTATTCTTGCCAGCGCTTGTGCTGTTTTTATTCTTTTCTTATTATCCATAAAATGGAAAATCAGTGCACATATGATGGGAATCGGAGGATTAACCGGAGCACTTATTGCCATTTCTTTCAGGCTCAATATAAATCTTCAAGAATTTATTATCGCAGCGATATTTGTATCCGGAATTCTTGGTTATTCAAGGCTTACATTAAAAATGCATAAACCATTTGAAGTATATACCGGTTGGCTGGCAGGGTTAATAGTTACTGCAATAGTAATATTAATTTACTAACCTGCTCATTTAACAAATTATTTTCGCCTTTGTATTCAGGAATTGCATAATATTCAGACTCCTTCATGGCGCTTTCTAAATTAAAGTTTTGCTGAGAAACCGAATAAAAAAATTTTTTTTGTTTTAAATATTCTGCCAGATACTCTTGCTCAGTCTGCCCGGGTGTAGGAACAAGAATAGCTTGTGCTTGTGCAGTATACATATCCATGATTGAAGAGTATCCTGCCCTGCAAATGATTTGTTTCGATTGTTGTATAAGATGAAATAATCGTTTGGCGGTTAAAACACCATAAATTTCTGCAGAAGTATCTATTTTTTCTTTATTAGGGATACCTCTTACCAATGCAATTGTTAACAATTTGTTTTGTATTTGATTTAAAATGATTTTTTCAAATATTGTCCGTTGCGGCTCAGGGCCTGATAAAATAAATAATAAATCATACTTTTTATCACTCCTCGTTTCAGACAAATACCGCTCGAAGCGTGAAATAACACCGATAAAATGTTTGTTAGGAATTTTATTAACTGCATGAGAAAGGTCGCCAGAAAAATTAAAATCACCTGGAAAATCAGGTATCCAACACCTGTTAAAATTTTTAACTATCTTTTTTAATAGAATTGGATAAACAGATCTCAAAAAAGAAAGTTTGTACGGCAAAGCAAGCCGCAACTGGTGTATGATCAAAATATTAATGGTGTTTTTATTCCATAAACCAAAACGGTTATCGGAAATAATCACATCAATCTGGTGATCTTTAATGATTGATTTTATCAGGAAATGCTCAATGATGGTGTTGTAAATAATTTTGGGGATTTGAAAAAAAATTTTAAAAAACACATGTTTTTTTGAATAAATAATATTTACATCTGGTAATCTTAAACACTCAATCTTAGGGTATTCTTTTTTTAAAAAATCCAGGGCCATTCCATCGCCAGCAATAATTACAGAAAAATTATTTTTAATTAACCGGTCGATAATTGGGATAACTCTTGTGGCATGCCCAAGCCCCCAGTTTAACGATGCTACTAATACTTTTTTTGTTCCCATTTTACAATACAACAAATCAAATGTAAGATTAAATCAGCAAATATTTAATTACTGATGTAATGATTTACAACTAAACGGAAAAATAAAAAACAAAAACAAACCGTCTGAGCATCTATACTTTGCTGATATAATGATAATTATCATTTTATTTCAGTGTAATGCACGTAAATTTGTAAAATGCAAATACCAATCAAAAGAACAGGGTTGAGTAAAAAAGCATTATTATTATACACAGGATTTAGTCAGATGCTAAATTCCTTCAACAATTTAAAAAAAACAGAAAATGGAAAAAAAGGTCAATCCCGAACCTTATCAATGGAAAGATGAGTATAATGTTGATATTAGCATTATTGACGAGCAGCATAAAAAGTTTTTAGAAATTATTAACCAGCTAAAAATTATCATCAATCAAGATAGTTGTAGAGACAGCGTTTCGGACATTTTCTTTCAGCTGGCCTATTTAATTGACCACTATTTTATTAAAGAGGAAATCTATTTTAAAGATTGCCAGTATCCAAATTTTGATAAACATAAAGCAGAACACAATGCTTTTATTAACAGAATTATACAATTTCAAAAGGATGTAGAAAACAATAAACCCGATTTGTGTTTGGAAATCTACAATTACCTCGAACAATGGTTTGATGACCATATTCTAAAGTATGACAAAGAAGCAGTAACTTTTCTAAAAAAGAGCGGAATAAATTAAAAGAGTCTTTTTACCAGGCTTTTGGAAGTAATCTGCATTTCTTGAAAATCAAAATTTGTTATAAGATTTAATCCGGGTTGTTTTCCTTTTTCTAAACTTCCATATTGATCATCTATCTTTAAGGCTTTAGCTCCATTTAGGGTAGCCCATTGTAATAAGCTTACAAATTGAATATGCGGATATTCATTATAGATTGCAATCATTTCATCCAGTATAGAAAGGATTTTGTTTGAAGCCAGGCTATCGGTACCCAGAGAAATTTTACCAGAATATTCGAGAAAAGAATCAATTTCAGGTAGCTTGTTTTCAATAAAAATATTGGATCGTGGACAAAAAACCCAGAAAATGTTAGGTAAAAATTCAGTAACCTTTTTAATTTCCTGAGGAGTTGTATATATATTATGTACAAATAAAAGATGGTTGTTTGCAGGCAAATAATCTAAAATGGTTTCGATAGAGCTCCGTCCACTACTTTTCCAAAAAGAAATATCTATTCCAGCAGTTTTAAAAAAATTAAGAAGATTTGACGAACCTTTCAAAAACATTTCATTTTCATCTTTACTTTCCTGATTATGTATTGAAAGAATTGAGTTATTGGCCAAAGCTTCTTCTTTTATTAACTCAAACAGTTGTTTCGAAACAGAATATGGAGCGTGAGGGACAATGGACGAAGAAAGTTTCTCTTCACGAAACTCACTATTTAAAGTTTTGGCTTTCTCAAATCTTTGTTTATAATCTTTTCCAAGCCCTGAAATTTCAATAAATGAATGGTAAAAAATTTTACTTTGCAGTTTCGTTTCTAGAGTTGAATTAGTGTTTACAATATCTCCAACTGCAACAATCCCATTGGAGTACATTAATTCATCAGCGTTTTCAATTGACTGGGTTGAATGTTCGGATATTCTATTTTTCCTGTAATTAATCATCTGCTCAATAAAACTGGTTAATCCAGATTTTTCTGGCAAAACATCTTTGAGTGCAGATAGTTCCAGATGGCAATGTGTATTCACGAACCCCGGTACAATAATTCCATTATAAAATTCAAGATTCCGGGTTTCTTTTAACGCCCCTCCTGTGTCAATTATGTCAAGTATGATTCCATTATCGTCTATTTCAACGATACCGTTTTTTAAAGGGCCGGATGTTACCGGGAATATATAGTTTGCTGAAAGCCTGCGCATCAGGATTTATTCAGTTTCTTTAATGTTTTCAAGATTTTCCTGGCTTTCTTCTTTAATTTGGGTTTCCATTTCACTCAGCCGATTCAGCACATCATTATATATCTGATCGTACAAAGCAATATTTTTCCCATAATAAAATAATGAAGTATCAAAATCTTTTCTGCTATAGCCATAATTATACAACAAAATATTATAAATATTTGAGGTATCTTTTTGGGCAAGTTCGCGTCTTAACTGGCTCGATGAAAGTATTCCATCTGTAAGATGAATATCTACTAAAATAGACACCATATCGTCAGGTGGAATAACATGCTCCGGCACCTTGTTTTTTTGACAGCCAGATAGTACAAAAACAGTAATTAAAACAATGAAAATTCTCTTCATATTTTTCTTTTTTCATGCTAAGTTAAAAGAAATTTTATAAAAAAACCGGCAGAATTTTGCCGGTGTTGACGCTTCATTCTTTTTTTAGAGTTATTTAATGTCGTTAAATCGATATCCAATCATCACTTCAATGGTTCCATTTGAATATCTCCGCAATTCGGATACAGTTATATCATATGATAGTCCGAAATATATTTTATTTTCGTAGTTATATCCTAGAAGAACAGCCAGTGCATCGCCAGTACGGTATGAAAGGCCGCCCCAAATCATTCGCTGGTAAGTGGTTTTTACATTAATTTCAGCCTGGAATTGACCGGGGCCTGTATATTTAATTAAAGCCGAGGGTTGTAGAACAAAATCTCTGTTTAAAATAAAGTGGTACCCTCCAGATAAATATAAATGTTGTTTCAGGCGATTAATACCCATATCGGTGTCTACAGAATCCAAGTCTTCGTGAAGGCTGAATTTATTTCCTAAAAGTTGATGAGCTGAGATTCCTACATAGTAATAAACAGAATATAAATAGATACCTGCACTTGCATCAGGAATCAGCTGAGATTCAACACCATCTGGGAAAGCCGGGTCATATCCTACCTGCTCACCTATATTAATTTTAGTACCATCGAGTTTATACTGCATAAGGCCAAGGGTGATTCCTCCGGAGATACGCATCATATCAGTTATCATAAGGTTATATGAATAAGTTCCACCCAATGATAATCTACTCTCAGGTCCGGTAACATCATTAAAAATATAACCTCCATATCCCATTGGCTTTTCTTTGAATGGCCCGTAGGCAGCAACGCTCATTGTTCTTGGAGCTTCAGACATTCCAATCCATTGAATTCTTGAATTGGCCCTTATCTGAAAATAATTATTTGATCCGGCAACAGCTGGATTTACCAGATAATCGTTAAACATATACTGCGTATAAAACGGGGCTTGTTGGGCCATAGCAGGCTCAATAAACACCAGGCAGAATACAACAAATATGAGTAGTTTAATTTTTTTCATACTAACGCATTATTGTTATGGCTCCGGTTAACGGAGAAAATCCTTCTTCATTTAATATGATAACATAATAATAAGTTCCACTGCCGAGCGGTTTGCCGTTTTTGCCGGATCCGTCCCACCTTCTGTTGGAATCATTGTTACTATATCCTTTTTGTTCATAAACTTTAACACCCCAGCGACTAAATACTGTAACGATATTATTTTCAAAAGCATCGATATTTTCGATATACCAGAAATCGTTTATTCCATCACCATTGGGTGAAAAACCATCGTAGGTAATAATATCAGGCACGTAAGTAATATAAATAGAATCTGCATCGGCACAGCCACCTTCTTGTGTTATTATTTGAACACTGTACCACATAGATTCTGTTGGAGAGATCCACGTATTCAGGCTGTCCGGAGTAGCAACACCGTCAGTAGGTATCCAATTAACAAGTAAACCATTTGGATTATTCACCCCGGCTTGTGCATACCAGCTACCATTATCTCCTTTAATGATGATTGTATCATTCAAAGGATCATCATTTTCAGCAATAGCTAATTCGCGATCGGGGAAATAATCTACTGAAATATCAGAAATATCCTCATAGCAATATTCATTTCTAGCTTCAAGGTCATACCGGGCATTTCCGCCTAATTCATCATCAGTAAACGACAACTCATCATCGGTAATTTCTACATACCAATCTGAGGCTATCCAGTTACCATCGTTGTTTAATTGATATTTTTGTACGAAAATTGTATCAGCGCCATTTGATGTTGAATTAAAAATTAATTCTTCATTCCAACATATGGAAGAGTCTTCTAACTCTATTGCAAAGTCAATATCATAAGCATTGTCTTTACTAATAGATGTATTGTAAGTGATATCACAACCATTTGCATCTGTAACAGTAAGATAATATGTTCCTTCTTCAAGATCCGTAATATAATAAGAGCCGGATGTAAAGCCTGAAGGTCCTGTCCATCCATAGGTGTAAGAAGGCGTTCCTCCTGATGCGCTTATGTTTATTTTTCCATTTGAATTTTCTTGGTCTAGAGACTTACTATTTAGGCAGAAGATATCCTTTACAGTTGCAGTGATGTCTAATGGATCGGGCTCAACAATTTCAACAGAATCAATTACCTCACAACTTTGAGGAATATTGGAGTCTATTACCGTAACCGTATACCAACCTTGAGACAAGTTATTAATTGTTGAAGTAAAATCACCAGTACTCCACTGATAAGTATATCCAGGCGTACCATCATGAGGAGTAACAGAAATAGAGCCATTATTATCCCCATTACAAGATATATCTGAAATATCAAATGAAATTGTTAACGGTTCAATAACATTTATGGCTGTGTCAATGGATGCTTCACATCCATTTTCATCGCGCACAATAAATGTATAGCTACCCACATCTAGTCCTGTAAATGTTGAATCTGTCTGGAATGATCCGCCATCTAGATTGAATTCATAATCTCCTGTACCACCAATGGCATGAATAGTAATTGACCCTGTCATATCCGGGTTACATTCAGAAGCATTAATAATATCCAGACTATTTACAAGAAGCTCATCAGGTTCATTAATAATAACAGTACTGTCAGGACTTAGACAGCCTTTATCATCCCTAATATAAATTGTAAATGATCCCGCAGATAATCCTGAAAAACTATTAGATGATTGATAATTATTTCCATTATCTATAGAGTATTCAAACACTCCTGATCCTCCGCTACCAAAAATTTCTAATCTGCCCGTATTATCGCCATAACATGTGCTTACATCGGTAATATTAATTGAGTCTATAACAATTGGATCGGGGCCGGTAATTACGGCTATGTTTTCAAATGTATCTACACCACAATCATCCTGGATATAAACCGAATATGTGCCACCAATTAATCCGGTAAAATTAGAGTCTGCCTGGAAAGTTGACCCATCAATAGAGTATTGAAGTTCTCCTACTCCGCCTGAAGCATAAACAATGACTTCGCCATCGTCTCCTGCACCAAAACAAGAATAAGGAATAGTAACTAATGAATCAATTACAATGGTATCCGGTTCGCTTATGATAATCGTATCGCCAAACTGGACACATCCCAGGCTATCCTGAACAGCAATATAGAATGTATCACTTGCTAATCCACCAAATATATTCGAAAATTGCCATGTCTGGGCACTATCTATCGAATATTCATAAGGGTTAATTACTCCCGGAGTCCCTCCTGTGGCTGTTATTTCGATCTCTCCGTCTCCAGAACCATAACAGGAAATACCTGTATAATTGGTTGTAATATTTATTGGTGTTGGCTGGTTAATCGTGATCAAGGTATCTTTGGTACAGCCGGAAGCATCCATAATCGTAGCTAAATAATCTCCGGCACCAAGGTTTTCAATGGTATCGCCACTGTTATACCAATCGATTCCATCAATGGTATATTGTAATGCTCCGGTTCCGCCACTAAAAGCTAAAGCAATTTTTCCTATGGAATCTCCATAACAGATATTATGTACAACGGTATCGCTGTCGATAATAATTTCAGGAGGTTCGCCAACAGTAACCGAATCAATGGCTGTACAACCATGCGAATCTGTAATTCTGAGATAGAATGTTCCGGCACATAAATCAACAGTATCAGTAGTAGCAATAATATTACTGAAATCCGGGACATCACTCCATTCATAAGAAACATAAGGAGGCTGTCCACCGGAAGCTGTACCAACGGCTGTTGCATCACAAACACCGTAACAGGATGTAGTTAAGCCCGTGATAGGTAAAGTGTGAGATGTAATACCAGGGCCGGATACACCACTAAATCTTTTAATTGGCTTATTAATTAAAGAATCGGCATATAAAATAGATTCAAATACTCCTTCATCATTATAATCAGAAAATTTAATTGATGCTTCTTCGAGCAGTCCCGGAGGACCAGAGTTTTCGTAATCAACAATTCTTATTCTCCATGCACCATTGGCCGGATCCTGGCCATGCAATCCCTTCCATTCTCCAGAAAATAAAAATCTACCTGTCGATGTTGGGTTACATGAAGAGATTGGTGTAAGAGATGTTGAATCTTCAGGATCATTATAAAATTTCCAAGTTGCATCATCTACAAAAGCAATAGGGAAAATCACTTCACATTCGTTTTTTAACTCAATTACAGAATCATTAGGTGAAACTAAATAAACACCTACATGTGCTAACCATTCATGATTTGACATTTTAACATATACATCTATATGTGTTGATGTTGAATCAATAAAAAATGGGGCGGGTTTCCCAATCGAAGCTCTTAATCGTGGCAAATAATTAATTCTAACAGTATCTGTTGCATCGGTACAAGGAGGATTACCTGTTGCTGTTAATACTAAGTCAGCATAGCCATTAGCAAGATCTGCTTGTCCGGGAGTATACGTTGGATTTAAAATATTAGAATCATCGAAAGTTCCATCACCTTCTGTTGCCCATGATAATCCGGCACAATTTGCAGTATCAGCATCAAGTATGGTATAATCTGTATCATAACATAATAAGGTGTCAATTCCTGCATAAGCAAATGGGCTTTGAACAAAATCTACCACTATGTCATCATCGTCTGAACAAGTTCCATTCTCTTCTGTCCATGTAAAAGTATAGGTACCATAGGCATCTACTGTTGCAGTAG
>CAZSIC010000001.1:45214-59760 GCA_964606845.1 uncultured Bacteroidales bacterium | reverse complement strand
TGCATTTAATACAAAATCCAGGTCACATTCATCGCCACCTGTTCCGGCATCCGCTGTTGGGTTTGTTATTTCCTCAATTTCTACATCATTCCCTTGTTTGGTACAGCCATTTTCGTCAATGGCATAGGTTTCATAGGTGTCAGGCTGTAGGCCTGAAAAATAACCATCTTCATCATAAGGAGGCCCTGCAGGAATTACCTGCATATCGCTCAATCTAATCAAATAGTAATCAATATCACCCGTACCTCCAGATGCTTCTAAGGTAATCGTACCATTATCGGCTCCCTGGCATGAATTTGTTTTTGAAATATTATCAAAAATAATTTCTTCTGGAATATTTACATCATCGGGAGGATTTGTAAAATATTTATTTACATATTCTGGGCCGCATGAATTATCATCATCAATATAAACCCTGTAAATTCCCTGAGAAATATTTGTTGCTATTTTGGTTGTTTGACCGATGGGTTCCCATGTACTATTTGATGTATTATATTTTACCCAATGATATGAATAGGGCTCTGTTCCTCCTGAACCAAAAGCTTCTAGTTCAGCATCGCTACCGTCAAAACAAGATAATGGTGTAATTACGGAAATAGAATCAGCATTTAAAGGTAAAGGTTCATTTACAAAAATAAATTCTCCTTCTGTTGTTCCATCATCATCAGTTATCCTGACTAAATACGATCCTCCTGATACTCCAGGAGCAGGTGGGTCGGGTTGAAATGTATAACTTGTACTTGCAATCGGGCCAGAGGATTCTAATAAATTAAGACCATCATCAAATAATGAATAAGTAAATGGTGAAGATCCTCCAGAAGTAACCTCAGCAGTAATTATTCCATCTTCAGCTCCATTGCAGGTTACATCAGTTACAGTTATAGTATATGTAAAACTTGATTTTGCTCCTGCCTTTGAAAACGTATTATATGTTAACCCGCCGGGTTTAAAATATTTTTTTGATATATCTTTTTTGAATAGCAATCTGGCATTATCGACGTTAAATGTTAGATTTTCTGATTCTGCAAAATCCCATTCATTAATTTCAACTTCAGAATTGCCTAAATTCATAACTCTCTTATTATTTCCAGAAGCTATAAATGACTCTGCAGATATTTTGTTGTCTTTTGAATTAAAATTTCCGGATTTTAAATAAATATCTCCTTCAGAATTAAAATCACCATTTAATATATAGGCTCCATTTTCAGCATCAATAATAACATCAGCGGTTAATTCGGAATTAACCTCAATAGCACTTTCTTTAGAACTTTTTAAAACAATATCGCCAAAAAAGGCATGATTAACATTTTCGTTAATTATTAATGAACCGTGAACATGAATTTCTGCTTTGGTCCATTTTTTAAAAAGAAAAGCAGAACTTTTTAGTGTGGGCTGGTAATTATCTACCTCCCACCTAAAATCGTTACAATAAACAACATCTTTAATAGTGATGGTTTGGTTATTGGAAGTAAAGGAGTTATTATCAAAAATAACATGGTCTTCTTGAGTAGGTACTGATGCACCTGGAGTACCTCCTGATGTTTCTGCCCACTGCTGTGGATCGTTCCAGTTACCAGAGCCGTTTACCCAATAGCGGTTATCTGAAAAACCTGTTTTTGTAATTGCCAGGGCAAGAAAAACAGTCAGGGATAGAAAAATAAAAATTCTCATATTTCTGAACATGAGCGATAATTTTTTGGCCAATTGTTAATAAAATAAATACAATGTTAATAAAATTTTACGTTCTGATGGAATGTTTTGTTTCAAAATAATTAATAATAGGCCTTTTATTGATCAAATTTTATCAACATTTAAGAAATGATTAGAATTAAAAAATTGAATTTATGTTAATAACTTTACTTTTATAAGTATCAAATATTCAAATATTAAACCACCTCCAACTCTTCAATAACATATCTTTTAGTTATATACCTCACTGGATACCAAGCGGCTAAGAAGCCTATCAGACTAATGGTAAGAAAAACAGCTATAAAATCGAGCCAGTTTAATTTTACAGGATAGGCATCGATAATAAACGAAGCCGAACCTTGCAGACGAACCAATTCAAATTCAATTTGCATCCAACAAATAAAGCCACCGAGTATTAATCCAAAAAATGCCCCAACAATGGTTATCAACCATCCTTCGGTTAAAAAAATTTGTCGAATGGTTTTCAAGTTTGCACCCAGACTTCGAAATGTAGCAATATCATCTTTTTTATCGATGATTAGCATGGTAAGTGAGCCTATAATATTAAACGAAGCAATAATAAGAATAAATGTAAGGATGATAAAAATAAACATTTTTTCAGATTTCATGATTTTATAGAACGATTCGTGCTGTTCATTTCTGTTTTTAACCACAAAATCGTTATCTAAAATATTTTTAATATCATTTTGTACTTTTTCTAATTGTGCATGATCATTTAGCTTAACTTCAATTGCGCTAATTTCGTTGTTATAATCAAATAATGATCGGGCATAATCCAGCGGGACGATAATATACTTTGTGTCAAACTCCTGCTGAATGCCAAAAACTCCCGAGGGAAAAATATAATTGCGGTTAAAAGCGCTGGCAGGATTCGTTGTAATATTGGCATCACGCCTTGGAACATATATAACAATTGGATCTATATAATTTAACCCAAGCGATAAATAATACGCAACGCCCTGGCCTACAACAGCAAAATTTTGTTGGTTTTGTTTCAAAATAAAATCTCCGGCAACCAGCATAGTATCCACTCCGGAAATATTTTCAAAATTATCACTAACACCTTTTACCGTAGCAATATATTGTTGGTCGCTATATTTTAAAAGGGCATTTTCTTCAAAAGTCTCGGCAATATCATAGACAGCCGGATGGTTGATAATTTTATTTTTTAAGCTATCATTTAAAATAAAAACTTTACCCTGGGCAGGAGTTATTTTAATATCGGGATCAAAGGCATTGTACATGGATTTTATTACACCATCGAAACCATTAAAAACCGACAAAACAACAATTAAAGAAGCTACGCCAATGGTAACCCCAATTACCGAAATCATAGAAATGATATTGATGGCATTTCGTGATTTTTTAGCGATTAAATAACGTTTTGATATAAATAAAGGAAAATTCAAAATGCTTAATTTTTATCGTTTTTATTTATAGGCTTTAACAATTAACCCGGTCCCTGTTTTATGTTTTAACCTCACATCCCAAAAGTTTAAAATATAAGATATTGGAAAAGCTAAGATATAATAAACAGGCAATATTATAAAAAATAATTTGCTTGTATTTAAAAGTAAAATTGGATATTTCATTGACAATTTCCACGAAATTTTTCCGGGAATACCATATGAATAAAGACTTTTGACCTTCGAAAAACCGGCTTTTTTTAATTTTTCCTGTATTTCATTTATATTATATCCATTTCTAACATGTTCATCAATAAATGAATGGTCTTCATCGTCATGCACATCAGACCCGCCCTGGTCGGATGGTGTAGAAATTAACAACATGCCGCCTGGCTTTAACGAAGAATTAAAATTTTTGAATACGGTGACATCCTCTTCGATATGTTCCATTACATCAACACTTAAAATTAAATCGAATTCAGCTTCCTTTTTGAATTGTGTTAAATCGGCATATTTAAATTGTACCCTGGCAGATTTTTTGATTTGTTTAAAAAACCTGTTACAATCATCAATTTGTTCCTGCTTAACATCCACGCCTAAAATTTTCCAGTTTTTTGATTGTTTGGAAAGATAATAGGTATATTGTCCAAACCCGGAACCTGCATCTAAAATGAAAGCTGCACCTTGATGCTTTTTCTTCCATTTACGAATGGCTGTTTTTATATGCCATGTACGTAACAATAGCAAATCGAGTAATCGATAAAATATTTTTCGCAAAAACGGACGTTTATTAAATACCGTTCCCAGACTTTTTTTAATTGGATCGTATTTCATTTGTTTCTTTCTTAACTATTGTATAGCTGTTCGGATAGATTAGGGTTTTCACTTGTTGCTTGCTTTTAATCAACACTGTTTTCTGCGGCTTTAAACTGCCGCTGTATATAGGTTTTTAAACAAATTTTAATTATTCATTTAAAAGATTATCAATATTCTCAATATAATCCAGCGAGTCGTCAACAAAAAACTTTAATTCCGGAATTTTTCGCAACTGATGCCTTACCCTGTTTCCCAGCTCGTAACGAATTTGTTTATCCAAACCATTAATATAATCAATGAACTCTTGTTTATCATTAACAGGAAATAAACTCAAATATATTTTTGCAACGGACAGGTCGGCTGATACCCTTACAGCTGTTACCGTAACCATCTTTCCTTTAAACAATGTATTCGTTCCTTTTTGGAAAATATCGCCTAAATCCTTTTGGAGTAAACGTTCTATTTTTGGTTGTCGGGTTGAACTCATAGCCGTAAATTTTAAATTGTATAATTGCTCAAAATTAATGAAGTTTGATGAATATTTTTGAATAGAGAAGAATTATCTATTTTTAATGTTAAAATATTAAGTATTTTGTATCACTTGTAATTTTAATAAACTATAAAACAATGGGCTTTAAATCAAATATGTTTCAAAAACCGGATAATAAGAAATATAATGTTGGCATTGCTTTGAGCGGCGGAGGTGTTCGTGGATTTGCTCATTTAGGTATTTTAAAAGCTTTAAACGAAAAAGGAATCTATCCGGATATTATTTCGGGCACAAGTGCTGGCGCGCTTGCCGGTGTTTTTTATGCAGATGGCTACAGCCCTGAAGACAGTTTCGAAATATTTTACGAAAACAGTCTTTTTCATTTTACCCAGATTTCCATTCCTGATAAAGGATTCCTTTCAATGGAAAAAGTATCGAAAATATTAAAAAAAACGATCAGGGCCAGGACTTTCGAAGAATTGAAAATACCATTATATGTAGCAGCATCTAACCTTAATGATGGAGAGGTTGAATATTTTCATCAAGGTAATATGATAGATAAAGTTATTGCTTCGGCAAGTATCCCTGTGCTTTTTAAACCACAGATAATTAACGGTAAAATTTTTGTTGATGGAGGTATTTTTGATAATTTACCGATAGACCCGATTAAAGATCAATGTAAAAAGTTAATTGGTTCACATGTTAATCCTCTGGGGAAAGAAGAAAATCTTGATGGTATCATGCAAATAGCAGAGCGGACTTTTCATTTGTCAGTCGGCGCTAAATTAGAAGAAAAGAAAAAAATTTGTGATCTTTTTATCGAGGCTGATGAACTTCGCGATTATGGAATGCTTGGCCTGGATAAAGGGCGCGAGATTTTCGAAGCCGGGTATAAAGTAACTCAAAAAATACTGAAAAAGGATAACTCTTTTTAATTTGATGGTTATGGCTATGCTATTTTGGTTAAGCCGGACCAACTATTACTTCTAATTTATTATATTGGTACATTTGAAACAGTATCGTAACTTTCTAAAAATTATAATCTTTGCTCAACATATATGAAGTTTGATGAAAATTTGTGATTCCTTTCAAAATTTCTATTTTTATTGACTTAAATATTGAGTATATTGTACTTTTACTTAAATTACTAAATATCGGATAATAATATGGGTCTGATTTCTAATGTTTTCCAAAGAACAAAAGAACAAAAGTATAGTGTTGGAATTGCGCTTAGTGGTGGAGGTGTGCGTGGTTTTGCACATTTAGGCGTATTAAAAGCACTTAACGAAAAAGGAATCTACCCGGAGGTTATTGCCGGTACCAGCGCTGGTGCGCTTGCAGGAATTTTTTATGCTGACGGGTACAGCCCCGAAGAAAGTTTTGAAATTTTTTATCATAACAGTCTTTTTCATTTTACCCAGGTTGCTATCCCTAATAAAGGGCTATTATCCATGGAAAAAGTATCGAAAATTTTAAAAAAAACGATCAGAGCCAATACTTTTGACGAGTTAAAAATACCATTGTATGTAGCAACAGCCAATCTTAACGATGGTGTGATTGAATATTTTCATCAAGGTAGCATTATCGACAAAGTTATTGCTTCGGCATGCATACCTGTGCTTTTTAAACCCCAAATAATTGATGGCAAAACATTTGTTGACGGTGGCGTTTTTGATAATTTACCGTTAGAACCGATTAAGGATCAATGTAAAAAACTGATTGGATCGCATGTAAATCCTACCGGAAAAGAAAAAAACCTTGATAGTATCTTTCGTATTGGTGAACGTGCTTTTCATTTAACGGTTGATACCATATCAAAAGAAAAGAAAGAACTTTGTGATCTTTTTATCGAAGCTGCCGGACTTTGCAATTATGGAATGTTTAGCCTGGATAAAGGTCGTGAAATTTTTGAGACCGGTTATAAAGTAACAAAAAATATTCTGGAAAAGAATAATCCATTATAAATTGATGGCCAATATGTTAAAACCAACTCAATAATAATATTATTTTTGCATTTTTAAATGGTAAATTTTTTGATCCATGGATAAAAATCTGATAATTTATAATTCGTTAACCAGGAAAAAAGAGAAGTTTGAACCCATAAAATCTCCATACGTTGGTTTATACGTTTGCGGACCTACGGTTTATGGAGATGCTCACCTTGGGCATGCCCGGCCGGCCATTACTTTCGATTTATTATATCGTTACCTTAAACACCTGGATTATAAAGTGAGGTATGTAAGAAATATAACCGATGTGGGCCATTTGGAAAATGATGCTGACGAAGGTGAAGATAAGGTTGCCAAAAAGGCACGGTTAGAGCAACTGGAGCCCATGGAAGTTGTTGAATATTACACACATCGCTACCATGAAAATATGGAAGCATTAAATGTGCTGCGCCCCAATATTGAACCCAAAGCATCGGGACATATTATTGAACAGCAAGAAATGGTACATAAAATTTTAAAAAGCGGATTTGCTTATGAAGTGAATGGTTCGGTATATTTTGATGTAGAAAAATATAATCAAAGCAATCATTACGGAAAACTTTCGGGACGAAAGCTGGAAGACCTTCAGGCGAATACACGCCAGCTGGAAGGACAGGACGAGAAAAAGAATCCGTACGATTTTGCCCTTTGGAAAAAAGCATCACCCGAGCATATTATGCGATGGCCTTCGAAATGGAGCAACGGATTTCCCGGATGGCATTTGGAATGCTCTGCCATGAGTACCAAATATTTAGGCGAACAGTTCGATATTCATGGCGGAGGAATGGATCTGCTTTTTCCACATCACGAATGTGAAATTGCACAATCTACTGCTGCCAACGGAAAAGAGTCGGTAAAATACTGGATGCACAATAATATGATTACCATCAACGGGCAAAAGATGGGAAAATCGTTGGGGAATTTTATTACGCTTGAAGAATTTTTTTCCGGTAATCATAACCTTCTGGAAAAACCTTACAGCCCGATGACTGTCAGATTTTTTATCCTGCAAGCCCATTACCGAAGTACCGTAGATTTTTCAAACGAAGCATTACAAGGTGCTGAAAAAGGGCTGGAACGTTTGTTAAAAGCAGGAAAAGTTCTACAACAGATAAAACCGGATAAAGAATCAACAGTAAATATTTCCGAATTAATGGAGCTTTGCTACCAGGCAATGAATGATGACTTAAACAGCCCAATCCTAATCGCGCATCTTTTCGATGCCGTTCGGTTAATCCATTTAATAAAAGAGGGTAAAGAAAAGATTAATGCAACCGACCTGGAAAAACTAATAAAACTTTACAAAACCTTTGTATATGAAATCCTGGGATTAAAAGAAGAAGAATCGGATAGTTCAGAACTCACAGCAGAGCTTATTGACATGATCTTAAACTTACGGTTACAAGCCAAAAAAAATAAAGATTTTGCCACAGCCGATCAAATCCGAAATGATTTAACCCAAAAAGGCATCAACATAAAAGATACCAAAGATGGTTTTGAATGGGAGTTCTAATAAAAAACAAATCATATTTTATATATATAATCCGGTCAGCGTACCGGATTTTTTGTTTCGAAACGGTACAGTCGGCTGTTTCAAAAAGAAACACCTTTTTGGGTTTGCAATCAACTTTTTAAAAATCAAACTTACTGACTGATAATAGCTTATATTTTTTGGCATATGGATTGATAAGTGGATAAAAAACAATTAAAAAAACAACGATTATGAACAATTTAAAAATTGCATTCCGCATATTGTGGAGAAATAAAAGTTTTTCATTCATTAACATTTTAGGTTTTTCCATTGCTTTAACTCTTGTTATCATAATATACCTGTTAATAATGAATGAAATTTCTTTTGATAATTACCAGAAACAGGCCGATCAAAAATACAGGGTAGTTGCTGAAACAAAAAGAGCAAATTTCAAAAGTTTCGACATTAGCCCGCCTTATCCTCTGCATAAAAAATTAAGTGAAAATGTACCCGGCATACTTGATGTAACCCAGATTTACTGTCCGTCGTATTGCAATATTTATACCGACTACAAAGCGTTTACCGAAAATGGAGTTACTTTTATCGACTCATCTTTTTTTAATTTTTTTGAGGTAAAATGGATAACGGGGAACAAAAAATCAATCCATGAATATGGCAAAGCCATTATCACCGATGAGTTGGCTATGAAGTTATATGGCAACGATGAAGCTATTGGAAAAATAATCAGGATTAATGGGATGCTTGATGTTGAAGTTGCCGGCATTGTTCAATCACCTCCTGTAAATACTCACCTTCCATTTAAATTATTGTTGGGAATAAATCATTTATCGGAAGATTTTGTGAATTTTAATTATAATGCATGGGGAGCCATGAAATCAGGGTTTTCAACATACATTTTGAAAAATCCTGACATCCCTGAAGAAAACATAAACCGTACAATTAACCAGGTTTATCAGGAAGCTTATAATCCTCCAGATGAAAATGAAACCCGATTCTTTATCGAAGGGTTAAGAGAAATTCACACTGGATATTACGGAGAATTGCCCGGCTCTTATAGTACACCCAAGCCGGCTCTTTGGACTTTTGGCAGTATCGGTTTGTTTATTCTTATCATGGCAACCATTAATTTCGTGAATTTGTCAACCATCCAATCTTTTAAACGATCCAAAGAAGTAGGTTTACGTAAAGTGTTTGGAAGTAACCGTCTAAAATTAATCGGCCAATTCCTTATTGAAGCTTTTATCTTAATTATTCTGGCAGAGATTATTGCAATTATTTTAACAGAAATACTTATCCCTACCATCAATGGTGTTATGGGAAACACAATTCCTTTAAGTCTTTACGGAAACAATAATTATATTATTTTATTCTTATTTATTATTTTAGTTTTAACCAGTATTTTTTCAGGAATATACCCGGCTTATAGCATCTCTTCATTTAACCCGATACAATCGTTACGAACCAAATTAAGTTTTTCTTCCAATAAAAAATTTTCTTTATATAAATCATTTGTCATATTTCAGTTTTTTTTAGCTCAGGTTTTCTTAATTGGATTAATAATACTGTATGCACAACTCCGTTTTATTAAAAAACAAGAGCTTGGGTTTCAAACAAAAAATATTATTTTACTTGAGTATCCGGAAACAGGGATAACCAAAAAACAGGATTTCAAAAACAGAATTTTAGAATTTCCGGAAGTTCTAATGGCAAGTTGCCAATTAGCTCCTCCAATGTATAATTCAAATCATACTTCCAATTTTTCCATTCCGGGAAATAGCGAAAAATATTTTGCTAATATAAAGGCTGTAGATGAAAATTATAAAGATGTTTATAACTTACAGTTACTGGCCGGTAAATGGCTTTCAAAATCAACGGGAAAAGATACGATCCGCCACACCATTGTAAACAAAAAGTTTATTCATTCTATTGGCCTGGAAAAAGTGGATGATGCTATTGGAAAGCTATTTAAACATGATGGTCAAACACATCAAATTAGCGGGGTGGCAAAAAACTTTAAATTATTTTCATCGCGCCGTGAAAACATGCCTGTAGCTATGTATTATGACGAAAACCGGTTTTATCAATTAGGAATCAGATACAATCCTAAAACAGGAGATATTATAAACAATAAAATTGAAAATTTATGGCAAGAATATTTTCCGGAGTCAGCCATAAGTTATAACAAATACAGCTGGCACATTGAGTTCTCATATCGTACCGAATACGTTATGATCAATTTAGTGGGAGGACTTAGCTTTATTGCAATTATTATTTCTTTATTAGGTTTTTTTGGTTTGATCAATTTTATTATCACCAATAAATACAAAGAGATAGCCATTCGAAAAACTTATGGAGCAACCACAGGTAAAATAAACCGTTTATTACTGGTTAAATTTAACCGTCTTATTCTAATTGCAAGCTTTATTGCTGCACCATTAGCTTATTTCCTCTTAAGCATCTGGCTAAGAACCTATGCCTACAAAATCAACCTGAATATATCCTATTATCTCTTATCAACAATTATTATATTATTACTAGCTTCTATAAGCATTAGTTATCAAACCTGGAAAGCTTCGAACATTAATCCTGCCGATGTTTTACGATATGAATAAGTTAAAAATTCTTTTTTTACTTAATTATACTGCCACGTTTTGTGGCAGTTTTTTTTTATTTAAAAAAACAGTAATTTAGTATATTGGTAATTAAACCCTTATCATAATGAAAAAAATATGGTTTTTAACAGTTATATTATTACAAGTTTTTTCTACTCATGCACAAATTCTAAATAAATTAAAGAAAATTGTCGAAGAAGAGGAAGTTGTTAATGTTTTAAAAGATGAGCTAATTAACCACCTTGAAAAATCAAAAAAAGAGTACGAAGCGATTGATTATAATTATGCTGTCTCGTTTAGTGATAATTCCGGATTATACGAAAATGAAGAACGGTATATGCGTTACCAGAAGATACTATTAGAGGTTTTAAAAGGAAAAACCTTTGCTGAAAAATCAGCCAGAGAACAAGCGGAAAACTTTAATGATGCTGGTGAACTGTTATATGCCGGAAACCGTTTCAGGTCTGCTGAGTTAGCTTTTATTGCGGCACTGGCAATTTATGATGATAACAACCTTTCCAAAACAAAAGGTGCCGCATTAGCCATAAGTAACCTGGGATTAGTATGTCATAGCACCGGAAGGTACAGTAAAGCAGAAGAATATACCTTAAAAGCCCTCAAAATAAGAAAAAATAATATAAAAGATAATATTGGCTATGGCGCATCACTAAATAACCTGGCGGTACTCTATAAAGATATGGGTAAATACAATGAATCAGAAACGTTATTTAAAAATGCCCACGAACTGATAAAAAAAGCAAATGGAGAAAAGAGTAATCCCTACGCAATTGTTTTAAACAACGAAGCGATGCTTTTTCAAACCATAGGAAGATATGAACAAGCCGAGAGTTTATTGAACAAAGCATTAGCTATTGCTGATAATAATATGAAAGAAAAATCACCCAATTACATCCGTTTATATGTCAATCTGGCTTTGTTATACCAGCTAATGGGCGACCTTGACAAGGCTGAAAAAATCTACATGCAGGCATTAGCCTTACAGGAAAAACGGATAGGCCACAAACACCCCGATTATGCATCATTGCTTAGAAATTTAGCAGCACTGTATCAACAAAAAGGGAATTTGGATAAAGTCGAAAATTATTTATCTCAAGCCCGTGATATCTATAAAAGAAAATTTGGAACCAAAAATGCGTTATATGCGAAAGCTACCTATGAGTTGGCCGTTTATTATCAAAATATTAATAACCTGATAAAAACAGAAGAGCTGCTATTTGAAAGCAAAGAAGTCCAGGAACAAATTTTAAACGAACATCATCCGGATTATACACTTACCCTGGATAACCTGGCTGTGCTATATTGGCAAAAAAATGATGTTGAAAAAGCGGCGGAATATTATCAACGGGTTATGGATGAATATTTGTACCAAATTAACAACTATTTTCCTCCCATGAGTGAAAAAGAAAAAGCCGCTTTTTGGGCAAAGGTCCATCCTAAATTTTTACGGTATTATGCTTTTGTTACCGATGCCATAAATCAAAAACCCGCCCTGGCTGCCGATATGTATAATTATCATATTCAAACGAAAGGATTATTATTAAGCTCAACCAGCAAAATAAAACATCAGATTTTAAGAAGTGGCGACAAAAACTTAATTAATATATACAATGACTGGGTTGATTCGAAGAAATACCTCGGCCGATTATACACACTATCCCAAGATGAATTAAAAAAAGAAAAAGTAAATATTGATTCGGTAGAAATTACTGTCAATAACAAAGAAAAAGAATTGTCAAAATTATCAGCAGATTTTGCCGAAGGTTTAATATCACAAACAATAAGTTGCAAAGAGGTAGCAAGTTTACTTAATGAACAAGAAGCTGCTGTAGAAATTATTCGTATTCCACGATATCAATATTTAAAACCTGACACGTCAGTTTATTATGGTGCACTTGTACTTGAGAAAAACCAATCTAATCCTGACCTGGTTATCTTAGAAAACGGCAAAGCAATGGAAGAAAAGTATGCAAGAGAATACCAGCGAAACATGCAAAGAGCAGCTAAATCCAATACTTTTTTTCATGTTTTTTGGCAACCCGTTGGTCAAAAAACAAATACTAAATCAAAATTATACGTTTCGCTTGATGGAGTGTATAATCAAATCAATCTGAACACATTGCAAGATTCTTTGGGAGACTTTTTAATGGATAAAAAAAACATTGTATATGTACCTAATACCAAAGAGCTGGAAAAAGTTAAATTGCATTCAACTACACAAAAAGGGTTTGTTAATAATCAAGCGATATTGTTTGGTAATCCTAATTATGCTAAAGATTTAGACTGGGATAAAGTAACCGAGATGCCGTTAGCTGAATTACCCGGGACAAAAGAAGAGGTTTTGAAAATTAATCAAATATTAGAACAGAAAAAATGGATAACAAAAACCTATTTTTCCGATGAAGCATCAGAAAAAAAATTAAAATCGATAAGTCAACCTCCTGTTTTGCATATTGCTACCCATGGATTTTTTCTCCCGGATGTAAAAAAAACGGATGAGAAAATTTTCGGAATTGACCCTGAAAAAGCCAAAGAAAACCCATTATTACGCTCCGGCTTAATGTTTGCCGGTGCAGATAATACCATTCAACAAATCGGAAATCCTGAAAATCAATCATCCGACGATGGAATTCTTAATGCTTACGAAGCTATGTTGCTTAACCTTACAAATACCGAATTAATTGTATTAAGCGCTTGTGAAACGGGATTAGGAGAAATTGTAAATGGCGAAGGAGTTTACGGATTGCAACGAGCATTTCAAATTGCAGGGTCAAAAACCATTATTATGAGTTTATGGCAGGTAAGCGATGAGGTTACCCAAAAGCTGATGACTAAATTTTATCAATATTTGCTTGATAGCAATGATGAAATTTACGCTTTTAATAAAGCTCAGATGGAGATAAAAGAAGATTATCCGGCACCATTTTATTGGGGTGCTTTTATACTGATGAACAATTAATTAAATTTGTGGCGTTTTATCAATGATTCAATGTTAACAATGTACCCCTTTCAACCGGAAAAAGTTTTTAAAATAGATAACGAAAATCAATTTAATAAATTTGCCCTCGATTTATTTAATTATCAGGCAGAAAATAATCCTGTATATCATGAGTACCTTTATCTCCTGGGCATTAATACCTCTTCTGTAGATTCATATCAAAAAATTCCATTTTTGCCCATTGAGTTTTTTAAGTCGCATAAAGTAATTTCCGGAAACAAAGACTATGAAAAAGTTTTTTATAGCAGCGGAACAACCGGTGAAACACGTAGCAAACATTACATAAAAAATATCCAACTTTACGAAAACAGCTTTTTCACTGCTTTTAGGCGCTTTTATGGCGCTATAAAACAATATTGTGTTTTAGCTCTACTGCCCACTTATCTCGAAAATGAAAGCTCTTCTTTGGTATACATGGTTGATCACCTGATAAAAAAATCCACACACCCGGAAAGTGGCTTTTATTTAAACAATATTGAAGCGTTGGCTTCAAAATTAAAAGAACTGGAAGCAAGTGGACAAAAAATAATGTTGTTTGGTGTATCTTATGCATTAATGGATTTAGCAGAAAATTTTCCTATGCAGCTTTCCAACACCATCATTATGGAAACGGGTGGAATGAAAGGACAAAGAAAAGAGCTTACAAAAAGAGAACTCCATCAATTTCTGACAAAAAACCTGGGTGTAAAAAATATACATTCAGAATATGGTATGACTGAATTATTATCACAGGCTTACTCAAAAAAAGATGGAAAGTTTTTCACTCCACCCTGGATGAAAATTTTAATTCGTGATATGTACGACCCCTTTTCCTTTGTAGAAAAAGAGCGTAGCGGAGGAATTAATATCATAGATCTGGGCAATATCGATTCCTGCTCATTTATTGAAACCAAAGACCTGGGCAAAATCAACTCAGATGGAAGTTTTGAGGTGCTGGGAAGATTTGATTACAGTGATATTCGCGGATGTAATTTGCTGGTGGCAGAATAAAAAAAGCCATCCTTCGTCAGGCTCAG
>CAZSIC010000001.1:0-45114 GCA_964606845.1 uncultured Bacteroidales bacterium | reverse complement strand
GTCAGGCTCAGAATGACTTTCTTATTGTTTTAAACTACTTTTTATAGATCCAGTTTTTTCCTGATGTTTTTAGGAATCGCATCTTTATTTACCATAATGGCAATGGTATGCAAACGCATAAATTGTTCAGACATAAACCAGTACCCGTCATATTTATGATCTGTGTCCCATGAGTTTTTAGTTTTATAATAAACCGTTCCGTTTTGATCTTCTGTTAATCCTGTTATATGCATTAAATGATCATCGGTAATATTAAAACGCTCAAATTTCAATTGTCTTGTATCTGCATCAATATGCTTTTCCTCAACAGGCCAGTTAAGAAAGTTTTTCTCTTCATCATTTTCATTATCAACGACGGCAATACCTTCTTTTCTTGAAAACCCTTTGTCACTAACATCTCCGTCCCAAACAAAAGTATATCCCTGTTTTAAGGAGTTGTTCATAATCTCCATAAAATCATCTAAAGGAACATTATAATAGTCATCGTGCGACCAGTTATCGGGCACCAATAATTGTGATTTTTGGTAATAAGGTAAGTTTGTAACAGACATGATTTCTACATAATCATCCGCTTTAATTCCTAATTCATCTGCAAATGATTTTGGTGTAAATTCTTTTCCGCTATATTGAAAAGTTTCAGGATCTTTGCCTAAATAAACATCTAAAATAGCGTTAAATGCTTCTTGCCAAACAGTTGTAGGTTGCCTTGCTTCCAACACACCATCAAGAAAGTTTTTTAGTACTTTGCTCAATTCACGATGATTATGTACCTCAGAATCATATTGTATTCCCGAAAATGCACTTTCTGGCATTATCCCGTGATCAACAATTTCATTAAGCACATCATGAGCCTGCCCTCCCTGGCTAAAGTTAGCCATGCCGTGGTTTCCAACATACGATCTGGCTTTTTTATTATACGTGTGCTTTACAATATACATCTCAGATAAATCATATGTCGGCTTACCCATTCTCAACAGCTCGCTTTCTAAAAAAGAAAGGGTTGCAAAACACCAGCAAGTACCTGTTCTTCCCTGGCTTTTTACACTTGTAACATCCAAATCAACAATTGGTTTAAAATCATAACCCGATTCTTGTGCTTGTAAATAAAAACCAAAACACAATATCAATAACGTAACTAACAGTTTTCTCATAAGATAAATTTTTTGAAGTTCTTTTTATATTTCTTTTAGATAGTGTTCCTTTAGTAAAGTTTAACCTAATTAATTTTATTTCTCTTTTTTTAATGATGGTTCAATGGCATAGCTGGCAACACCTCCCGAAACGATAAATTTCATTATATCTGCTGGTGGAGCCTTTATTTTTTTAACGTGTTCGGCAGGGACAATAAAAAGTTCACCCGAAAAATTGTACGAATGAGGAAAATAAACAGCAACTTTTTTCCCTTCTACTCCAAGGCTTGAAAGATCTTTCTGAGTTAAAAAACCAAGTTTTTCCAAATCAGAAATCAGGTTTACTTTAACCAAAACCGGTTGATTAAATTTTTTTTCTTTACCCACAAATGCAGATAACAAATCTCTAATCGATGAGTAGATTACTTTGACTAATGGAGCCTTTTCAATAAAATGGTTTACAAACTTTTTAAACGGCTTTGCAATAATGCTTTGCCCAATATACCCAAGCAAAGCAACCAGTAAAAAAACCATCAACAGGCTAACCCCAGGTATATCTAAATTTAAATATTTTATTAGAAACGGACTAAACAAACCATCGAGCAAATCGAACGATTTATAAAGTATAAATACTGTTAATCCAAGGGGTGCAATATATAACAATCCCTGGAAAAAATACCTAAATAATCTTTTCATATTATTATCATCTTAAGGTTATCAAAAAACATCATTTTATAAATCCTTTAAAGCATTTTTATTTGCTTTTGAAAGCTTTTCAATTACAAGATTGTAAGAATCATCAATCCATTGGTAAATTTTTTTATCAGGAATTTTCCCGTCAATAATAATCGTGTTCCAGTGTTTTTTATTCATATGATACCCTGGCAATACAATTTCAGGAAGTTGTTCCCGCAATTCGATGGCTTTCCCCGGATCACACTTTAAGTTTATACTAAACTCTTCTTCAGTGTCCGTTAGAGCAAACATTTTACCCATTACCTTGTATACAAGGGTTGTTTCATCAAAAGGCAGCTCTTCGGTAACTCCTTTTTTGTTTAAACAATAGTATCTAAATCCTTCAATATTCATAATAACAAACTAGGTTGAAATGCATCTTTAATATGTTCAATTTTTGTTTTACCGTCGATTATCGTTACAGCTACAATATCAAATCTTACTTCCTTGTCAATGTCCTTTTCCTGAATATAGGCATCAGCAGCTTGTATAATAAATTTCTGTTTTTTTTTGGTAACCGCTTCTTTCGGATTTTCGAAATATTCACTGGTTCGGGTTTTTACTTCCAGAACCACCAAAAGGTTATCCTTTTCGGCTATTATATCTACTTCATTTTTTCTAAACCGCCAGTTGGTTGCTTTAATAATATATTGGTTTGATTTTAAGTGTTTTAACGCAATCTCTTCACCTTTTTTTCCTAATTCGTTATGATCTGCCATAATTTTAATTATTTTTGCAACCTTTAAATTTTAATATCGATTATACTACAAAAGATAGTTAATCGTTTATTATGCTTAAAGATAAATTATTTTAACGAATGATAAATTTTCTTTTCGGCTTAATTTTATTTATTGCTGTGCCAGTAAATAATTCCTCCTTTTTTGAGGGGAAAATAGAACTGGTAGAGAAATCGCACTATGATACTACTTATTATAGCTATTTAATAAAAAATAAGCAAGTTAGGGTAGATAAATTTGATCAAAATCATCAGATCTTACAATCTCTGCTTGTTAATTTAGATAATGAGGAAATAATTATTTTAAGCCCCTCAAAAAAACTTTATACAAGCCTTAATCCACTATCCAATACAAATAAAGACGAACACTTTACGGTGATTAAAACTGACAATACCCGCACGATTAATGAAAAAAAATGCTACCAGTGGAGGGTAAAAAATAAAGAAATAAATACCGAAGTTGCTTATTGGGTTGCAGAAATTAACTTCTATTATTTTAATGATTTTATAAAATTACTGAACCGCACAGAAAAAACGTTTAGTTTTTTTGAAAAAATACCTGATTCACAAGGTTTTTTCCCAATGCTCACCGTAGAAAGAACTTTACTGAGAAAAGAAAAAAAACGTGTTGAAGTGATTGAAATAAACCCACAAAAAATTAACGATAAAATGTTTGAAATACCTCAAGGTTATAAAGAAGTAAAAACTAATCCACAAATTTAACCTTTACTTTTTTTGCGTTTACCGCCAATTCTATAGTTGCCCCAAAAACCATGGACAAATTGTTGTTAATATGTCCTGCAGGAAATTGATAACACACCGGAAAATCATATTCATCAACAGTATCACGAATAATTTCGTAGGCTGATTTACCGTAAGGAATCGAATTATCGTTCATATCTGTCATTCCACCTACAATAAGACCCTTTAGTTTATCAAGTTTACCACTTAGTTTTAAATTCATCATCATCCGGTCGATATGATATAAATACTCATCTAAATCTTCTAAAAAAAGTATTTTATTGCTTGTATTTATATCATATTTTGTTCCTGCAATGCTATATAAAACCGACAAATTACCGCCAACAACTTCTGCTTTACTATCTCCTGTTTTGTTAAAAAGATGCCCTTTTAATGTATATTCATTTTTATTCCCAAATAATATTTTCTTTAAAGATTGTATTGCCTCATTTTCTGAACCACCGGCAGGAAAATTTAATGGCATAATACCATGTATACTTTGTATACCTAAATTGTGCAAATGAGCATGTAATGCAGTAATGTCGCTATAACCAACAATCCATTTTGGTTTTTTTTCAAACTGGGAAAAATGAAGATAGGGTAATGTTTTGATGGTTCCATATCCTCCCCGCGCACAAACGATTGCTTTTACTTCCTGGTTATCCATCATTTCCTGAATGTCACCAGCCCTCTCTCTGTCAGTGCCGGCAAACTGAAAATTTTGATTGAAAATATTTTTACCCAATACTACTTTCAATCCCCACTTTTCAAAAACCCCTATGGAAGCTTCTAATTCCTTTTTTTCAATTTTTCTGGCAGGAGCAACAATCCCAATGGTATCGCCATTTTTTAGTTTTGGTGGAGTAATCATCATATTGCCATTTTAATACATGTAAAACTAAATAATATTTATATGATGAAAAAAAATATTCCTTCGTATATTTGTCGGTATTATAAAAATCGCTATAAATCTTATTTATTGATATGAAACCCTCATTCACAGAATTTCAAAACAAGGACAAGCATAAAACATGAGGGTTCCATGGCATTAGAATTGCTAATGCTATATACTAACAATTACAGCTATTTGAAAAATAAATGTCTAATATAATTTTATACTAATGAAAAATCCGAAACGCTACTTAATTACATCAGCTTTACCTTATGCAAACGGACCTTTACATTTAGGGCATATTGCCGGAGCATATCTCCCTGCCGATATTTATGTCCGTTATCTAAAACTAAAAGGAAAAGACGTGGCTTTTATCTGTGGCTCCGATGAGCATGGAGTTCCTATTACTTTACGCGCACGTAAAGAAGGCGTTTCTCCACAAAATATTGTTGACAAGTATCATGAAATGATCAAAAAAGCTTTTTCCGAATTTGGAATTGATTTTGATATTTATCATCGCACATCATCAAAATTACATCATGAAACGGCTTCGGATTTTTTCAAAACGATGCACGAAAAAGGCGAATTTTTAGAAAAAGAAGAAGAACAATACTACGACGAAAAAGAACAACAATTTTTAGCCGACCGCTATATCATTGGTACCTGTCCAAAATGTGAATATGAAGAAGCTTATGGCGATCAATGCGAAAAATGTGGATCAAGCTTAAGCCCAAGGGAATTAAAAAATCCGAAATCGCGCCTAAGCGGAAATTCGCCTATATTGAAAAAAACTAAACACTGGTATTTACCATTAGATAAATATCAGCATGAATGGCTTGAGGAGTGGATCGACAGTCATAAATCGGACTGGAAATCGAATGTTTACGGACAATGTAAATCATGGTTGAATGGAGGTTTACAGCCACGTGCAGTAACCCGTGATTTGGATTGGGGTGTTCCTGTTCCTGTGGAAAGATCGGAAGGGAAAGTGCTATATGTTTGGTTTGATGCACCCATAGGTTATATTTCTGCTACCAAAGCATGGGCGCAAGAAAACAATAAAAACTGGAAAGATTACTGGAAAAGTGAAGATTCAAGATTAATCCATTTTATTGGAAAAGATAATATTGTTTTTCATTGTTTGATTTTCCCGGCAAT
Source organism: uncultured Bacteroidales bacterium (assembly GCA_964606845.1). Lineage (GTDB taxonomy): Bacteria > Bacteroidota > Bacteroidia > Bacteroidales > UBA12077 > UBA12077. The sequence continues at coordinate 39,722 of CAZSIC010000001.1, read as the reverse complement.
GCTTAAAGCTCACGGCGATTATATATTGCCAGATAATGTGCCGGCCAACGAGTTTTTAAATTTAGAAGGCGACAAACTTTCTACCTCCCGAAACTGGGCGGTATGGATTCATGAGTACTTACAAGATTTTCCCGGAAAACAGGATGTGTTAAGGTATACCATTTGCGCCAATTCACCGGAACAGAAAGACAACGACTTTACATGGAAAGATTTTCAGAACAGGAATAACAATGAGCTGGTAGCCATTTTAGGCAATTTTGTGAACAGAACCCTGGTACTTACCCATAAATACTACGATGGGAAAGTACCCGAAAGAGGAAACTTAACAGATTTCGACAAAAAAACATTAGCCGAAATGGCAGTGATCAAAAATAACCTGGAAAAAAGTATTGAAAACTTCCGCTTCCGCGAAGCGGTAAAAATAGCCATGGATATGGCCAGGCTGGGAAATAAATATTTAGCCGATACCGAACCATGGAAAGTAATTAAAACGGACGAGGAACGCGTAAAAACAATCATGAATATTTCATTGCAGATAACTGCAAATTTATCTATCCTTTTAGAACCTTTTTTACCTTTTACTGCAGACAAGCTGCGAAAATTCCTTAATATTGAGAAAATGAACTGGGATTTGGCAAGCAACGATAGCATTATAGAAGCCGGTCATTCAATTAATAAAGCCAAACTTCTTTTCGATAAAATTGAAGATGAAGCCATTGAAAAACAAATTCAAAAACTGATGGACTCCAAAAAAGCAAACGAGGCGGAAAAACAGCAAGTTGAACCTGCCAAAGAAAATATCACCTTCGACGATTTTGTAAAGATGGATATTCGGGTAGGCACGATTTTAGAAGCGGAGCGTGTACCAAAAACCGATAAACTACTTAAACTTAAAATTGATACCGGAATTGATCAACGGACTGTCGTTTCAGGTATTGCTGTGGATCATAAACCCGAAGATATTATTGGTAAACAGATGAGTATCCTGGTAAATCTTCAACCACGCAAAATTCGTGGTATCGAATCGCAGGGAATGATTTTAATGGCCGAAGATGCCAGTGGTAAATTAATCTTTGCTGTTCCTGAAGAAAAAACAAGCAATGGGGCTAGTATTAAATAAATCCGTTTTTTAGTTCTGAGTTCACAGTTTTAAGTTCACAGTTTTCAGTTCTGAGTTCAGAGTTTTAAGTTGATTAAATTTAACTCAAAACTTTTTAACCTTTTAAACCCAGTCTCCGCAGTCTTTAATCAGCTGTACCAATTCATCTACAGCTTTATCTTCGGGTATATTTTTTTTGATTACCTCTTTATTTTTATATAGCGTAATTTTTCCCGGCCCTGCGCCTACATATCCATAATCGGCATCTGCCATTTCTCCCGGCCCGTTCACAATACATCCCATGATTCCAATTTTAAGATTTTTTAAATGGGAAGTACGTTCACGAATTACTTTGGTTGTTTTTTGCAAATCGAACAATGTACGCCCACAACCCGGGCAGGAAATATATTCAGTTTTGTACGTGCGAACCCTGGCTGCTTGTAAAATGCCAAACGAGATATTTACAATATCGCCTGCAGGAATTTTTCCGGTATTTTCAATCCATAACCCATCACCCAAGCCATCCAAAAATAAACCACCAGTATCGCTAGCTGACTTTAACTGTAAATCTTCCAAATAATTTTCTGAATAACATCTTTTTATAATAACCGGTATCCGGGAGTCTGCGTTAAGCATTTTAAAAAATGCTGCCCGCTGGTCTGCAAAACCATTTATATGATCGGTAACTAAAACAAGAACTATATTTTTTTGATGTTTGATTGATTTTAAATCTTCCATTTGAAGATCTTTATTGGAAATATAAATAAAATTCAATTTTTCCGATTGTGTGGTGGAAGCAAAAAAAGATTTTAAAGAACGATACAACGGAAAAACGCTGTTTGAGTCAAACTTCTGCTTTTGCCATAAAACTTCATCTACAATATAATTATCGTTATCTTTCAGCAGCTTTTCATCCCATTGATTTTCTAAATAAATATATTCCGGTTTTAATTCATTAGAGGTTTTACCACCAGAAATTACAACAGGAGGGTTATTTCCACCAATATTCGATACCGCCTGGGTATCATATTTTTTATAATCAAAAAAATCAATAGGGATACGATGAACCGTAGAAATCGGCGGATGATTTTCTCTTTCGGAGAAATAATTAGTTAGTTTTTTGGCTACCGGTATTTCATCTTCAGGAGGTTCGGTTAATGAAACCCGGATGGTATCTCCAATTCCGTCGGCCAGCAGAGTTCCAATTCCAACGGCAGATTTGATTCTACCATCTTCGCCTTCGCCGGCTTCGGTTACACCTAAATGCAGTGGAAAGTTCATTCCCTCCTTTTCCATTTGAGCAATCATCAGCCGGTTGGCACGCACCATTACCCTCGTATTACTTGATTTAAGCGAAACAACAATGTCTCTAAAATCTTCACCTACACAAATTCTTAAAAACTCCATGGCCGATTCAACCATCCCTTCCGGTGTATCTCCGTAATGGCTCATAATACGGTCGGATAAGGATCCATGGTTTACACCTATTCTTAAAGCAGTTCTATTTTGTTTACAGATATCCAACAAAGGAGTAAGCTTATTCTCAATTTTCTTAATCTCTGCTTTATATTCTGTTTCGGTAACAACTTTAGAAAAGTTGGCCCGATTATCCACAAAATTTCCGGGATTAACACGCACTTTTTCCACTATTTTAGCAGCAATAAATGCTGCTTTGGGATTAAAATGAATATCAGCAGCAAGCGGAGTAGAAAATCCGGCTTGCCGTATTCCTTTTTTTATGTTTTCAAGATTTTCGGCTTCACGAACTCCCTGGGCAGTAATTCTTACCAATTCTCCTCCAGCCTCAACAATTCGTAGCGACTGTGCTATTGTTTCGTCTGTTTTGAGCGTATTCGTACTCGTCATTGACTGAATACAAATAGGATTATTCCCTCCAATTTTTATATTGCCAACAGCAACTTCCTTTGTTAATCGCCGTTGATAGGAAAATAAACTTTTAGTAAAATTGTATTTTTTGCCCTCCACCCTATATGAATGATTTTAAAAGTACAAAACGAAAATACAAATGTAAACAATCAAAAATAAACGGGCTACACTCAGCAGCCCGTTTTTGTCTATTCTATTTATATAAGCGTTTTTTTACTCTATTTTCAGCTGAAATAGTTTTTTTGATGCATGATCATCCCAGGCATCATGAATAACTAAAATATATTCTTTCTCTTTTTCAACCTCAATTTCGGCCGGAAGTTTAGTCCATTTTTGTTCTGTAATATATTCACCTTCATTGGCGGGGTCTGCTGTTAATAATTTCATTTCGGGTTGAATTCCTTCATACCCTTTTACAGATACTTTTACTTTATCCCCAGAAGCAATAAATTTAAAATAATCCATATCACCATTAGGGAATATCGCAACTTCATTGACCGTTTCGTATTCTATCAATTTTGCTTTTTCGATTGAATTATTGGGTTCAAACATATCAAATTCGGGGATAAAACTAACTTTAAGGTCAAATGCTTGTGCAATGGCATTGTCGTCCCAGGCATCGTGCATAATGATATAATATTCGCCGGAATCTGGCACAAAGCAAGCTTCTGGTATTTCTTTCCAGCCTCTTATTTCTTGTGTCTTAGGATCAGACCATTCGTCATAAACTACAAAACGCACTTCCGGCTTAATCTGTTTGGGTACATTTTTTGATACTATTTCGAGATAACCCTGTGCAGGAACATTTACTTTAAACAAGTCCTTGTCACCCACAGGATAAATACCAGCAGTAAATTGTTCATCAAAGGTGATTAACTTTGCATCATCAAAAGAGTTATTGGGTTCTGTAGGATCAAATTCATCCAAAAAATCAATTTTTACTAAAAATTCTTCTTTTGATGAGCCATCATCCCACTCATCTTTTAAAACCAGGTAATAATCTCCTGGTTCCTTAACAAATAAAGCATCCGGAACGGGGCGCCAACCTCTTAGTTTTTTCTCTTTTTTATCCTCCCACTCCTGGTATTTTGCAAAACTAACTTCCAGTTGAACGCCTTCAACTTTATTGGCAGACTGCACCCTAATATAACCTTGTTTTTTAACATTCACTTTAAACCAGTCAATATCTCTTATAGGGTCTATTGTTAATGAAAACTCTTCTCCAAATATTACTTCAGAGGCCTTGTCAATTGTATTGTTGGGCTCATTGTCACCTGCTGGTTTTCCACAGGAATACACCAATACTAAAAGGAAAATCAACCTTTTTGCCATATAATAAAAATATTTCATAATCATTAAATTTTGTGGTTATTAACCAAAGTTATAAAAAACATTTATAGCACACAATTAATTTAGTATAAAAGAGTTATAAAAACCAAACTTTTATGATTTAATAACATTATCAAAAATCAAATAATACGAATCAAGAAGTTGATAATAATCACATCTTTTTCTTAACATTAAGGTTTGATAATATAATTTCACTATTTTCGTATTTTATAAAAAAGATTTTTATGTCGATTCAAGTTAATGATTTAACCAAAATATACGGAACTCAAAAAGCAATTGACCAAATTAGTTTTGAAATTAAAACTGGCGAAATTGTTGGTTTCGTTGGCCCTAACGGAGCCGGCAAATCCACTACCATGAAAATACTTACAGGTTTTATTCCGCCCTCTTCTGGTGAAGCTAAAATTAATAATCTGGATTTAATCGATAATTCACTGGAGATAAGAAAACATATCGGATATTTACCTGAAAACAATCCGCTTTACCTTGATATGTATGTAAAAGAATACCTCGAATTTGTTTCCGGGATTTATAAGCTTGGAAATAAAACCCACTCAAGAATTGAAGAAATTATTGAAAAAACCGGATTAACCGTTGAGCGGAAGAAAAAAATAGGAGCTTTATCGAAAGGTTACAGGCAAAGGGTTGGAATTGCACAGGCCTTGATTCATGATCCTGATATACTAATTTTAGATGAGCCAACATCCGGGCTAGATCCTAATCAAATTATTGAAATAAGAAATCTTATTTCTGACATAGGCAAAGAAAAAACAGTTATGCTTTCTACTCATATTATGCAGGAAGTAGAAGCGATTTGCGATCGAATCATTATTATCAATAAAGGAAAAATTGTAGCAGACGATTCCATTGATTCCATTTTTTCTCATTCTAAAGATCAATTGATTACGATTGTCGTTGAATTTGACCTGGAAGCCGACCAAAAAGATATTGAGAAAATAGAAATGGTTGATAAAGTGGCCAAAATAGATGATAAAAACTGGTTAATACAAAGCGTATCCAAAGAAGATATCCGTCAAAACATTTTCAACTTTGCTGTTCAGTCTAATCTTGCTGTTCTTTCGATGCAAAAAAAAGAAAAAAGCCTCGAAGAGGTTTTTCAGGAATTAACCAAATAAATTTTCATCCCCTCCTTTATAAATTTTTGTCGTTAGTCAAAGTTTCATTGACTTTTATCTTTACTTCGCTTAAATTTAAGTTTTATATGCAAACTGAATTTATATAAGGCAATTTTTGCATTCTTTTTAATCTTGTAATCAACTTACAAATTATAAAGCTGAGTAAAATAGAAAAACAAAATGAGATAATGGCATTTATACATGACTAAAAAGCTAACATATCAGCAATTGCAACAAAAAGTTCAAAAACTTGAAAAAAAATTATCCGTTTTAGAAAATAAAAAGGATAAAAATAATTTTGGTGTTGATAACGACCATTTTTTTCAAATTTGTGAAAATTCTAAAAATGCCATTGCCTTATTAGAAACCGACAATAAGGGTAAATCTTTCTTTATAAGCTACTTTAACAAAAAAGCGGAAACTTTAGAAAAAGTTAAACGCAAAAATGTGCTTGGCAAAGATATTACTGAGGTTTTTCCTTCAATAAAAACTTCTGGTTTTTTAGAGGCCTTAAAACACGTTTATAAATCGGGCAAGCCCGAAGAATTCCCTGTTATTATTTACGAAAATAATAAAGTGATACAATGGAGGCACAATTATATATATAAACTCTCCAATAACGAGTTGGTTAGTATCTACCTTGATGAAACCGACAAAAAAAATAAAGAATTTGAATTAAAAGAACATCGAGAGAAGCTCCAGTTGGCCATGGAAGCGGCAAATTATTTTTCTTTTGAAATAAACCTTAAATTATTAAAAATCACTACGCCAAAAGACGTATATGAACATTTGGGTTTCAAACCAAAAGAAAATTCTTTATTAATAAAAAAAACAGAAAATTTAGTGCATCCCGAAGATTATAAATCCTTAAGCAAATTTCTTTTAACATATCCCAAGAATACACCGCTTGAGTTTAATACTGAGTTTAGAATAAAAAACAAATTTGGAAAGTGGCTTTGGTTTATGGCCGTAGGTAAAAATATTGAGTGGGACAGCGATGGAAATCCATTGCGTATTTTAGGGCTTTTAAAAAATGTACAAAAAGAAAAAGAAGCACAATTAAAGCTAATAGAAAGTGAGGAGAAATTTAAATCTTTGGCAACCCTCTTGCCTGAAGTTATTTACGAAACCGATATTCATGGTAACCTCACATTTGTAAATCTTAAAGCCTACGAAATTTTCGAATATACACCCGAAGATTTTAAAAAAGGGCTTAATGCCTTACAAATGATCGCTCCCGATGATTTAACCAGAGCCAGGCAAAATATCAACAAAGTATTAGAAAAAGAAAATATAAAGGGAATAGAATATACAGCCATTACTAAAAATGGAAAAAAATTTCCAATATTAGTATACTCAAATGCAATACGCCGAAATAATGAGGCAATTGGTTTAAGAGGCATTATTGTTGATATTTCGGAGCATCAAAAAATATTAGACCAGCTGAGAAGAAGTGAAGAAAATTTCCATCAGCTAGCCGATAATATCAACGATGCTTTTTGGCTCCGTTCACTTGATCAAAAAATTGTTTATACAAACCCCGCTTGTGAACAAATCGTTGGTAAAAACTTTAAAAAAGTTTTTGAAGACATTAAGGATTATGAAAACTGGATACACCCAAATGATAAAGAAAGAATTATTAAACAAAGAACTGAAAATCTAAAATCCCCCGATAAAATTCATTTTTATGAGCATCGAATTGTAAGGCCCAATGGCGAAATACGATGGGTATGGATAAGAACTTTCCCGGTTTATAACTCTAAAGGAGAACTTTATCGAAGAGCTGGAATTGCAAGTGATATAACAACCCAAAAGCAACTACTGGAAGAATTAACTTTAGCTAAAGAAAAGGCCGAAGAAAGTGACAGGCTTAAGTCTGCCTTTTTAGCCAATATGTCGCATGAAATTAGAACTCCGATGAATGGAATATTAGGTTTTTCCGAACTCCTGCGAGACCCTTTTATCAGCGACGATGAAAAAGAAACTTATATTAAAATTATAAACTCTAATGGTATACAACTATTAAATCTTATTGATGATATTATAGATGTTGCTAAAATAGAGGCCGGACAGTTAAAAATTAAGAAAAATTTTGCTCCAATTAATCCTATTATTGATGAAATTTACCTGCTTTTTAAACAAGAACAAGCCCGATTAAACAAAGAAAATATCGCCTTTATGCTTGAAAAAGAGGAGGGCAATCATCAAATCTACACTGATATTATTCGATTCAAACAAATCATTAACAACCTTTTAAGCAATGCCTTTAAGTTTACAGATAAAGGTTTTATTAAATTTGGATATCAAAAAATTAAGCAAAACGGAACTGGTTTTTATCGTTTTTTTATAGCTGATTCCGGCATAGGGATTCCAAAAGAATTTGAATCTATTATTTTTGAGCGATTTGCACAAATTAATACTAAAGTTAATAAAACACAACAAGGAACAGGCCTTGGGCTTTCTATCTCTAAAGGACTTACAGAGTTGCTGGGTGGTGAAATATGGTACGAATCATCAAACGAGGGAACAATATTTTATTTTACCATCCCAATATTTGAAGAGTCTAATGTTGACACAAAAAATTCTTTAGAAACCGAAACTGAAGTTATGATGAAAAAATGGACCAATCTTAAAATTTTAATCGTTGAAGACGATGAGGATAACCTGGAATTTTTACGCCGCCTGTTACAAAAAAACGGTGCTGTTGTTGAAGTTGCTTTAACAGGAGAAGAAGCTATTGAATGTATTCAAAAGGATACTAATATTAATATTGTGCTTATGGATATTCGATTACCTCATATGGATGGATTTGAAACCACTCAAAAAATAAAAGCGCTGAATCCGAATATTCCGGTGATTGCACAAACAGCTTATGCTCTTTACAACGACCGTGAAATTTGTTTAAAAAATGGTTGCGACGATTATCTCGCAAAACCTTTGAATAAAGATATTTTATTTAAAAAAATAAATCACTACATTTACAAACAAAAATACTGAAACTATGCAACGATCATTAATTATCGGATTACTTTCAGCTCTTATCGTAGTAATTTTTGCACTTAGAAACGACACCGAAGTAGCCCTTTATTTCTTGTGGGGAGATCCTGTTAAAGGTTCTTTATCATTAATTCTTCTGGTTACTATAATTATAGGCGTCATTTTAGGAATCATTTTTTCTTATCCATCTATCTTAAAACAGAAGAAAAAACTTTCTGAAAATAAAAAGGAAGTTGAAAAACTAAATACTGTTTTAAATGATTACAAGAAAGAATACGGCCTAAACAAAAAAGCCCGCGAAAAAGAAGAAGAGGAGGAAAAGGAAGAAAATAATAAAGAATAATAAATCAAATCATATTTATTGATTTTTCTTAATTCTCGTTTTATCGAGCGGATATTTTTTTATCCATTCATTTAAACCGCCCTGCAAATTGTAAACTTGCTTAAAACCCATTTCAGAACATAAAATATTTGCAGCGGTTTCGCTTCTGTCGCTTTCATCGCAATAAATATAAATTGGCGTATTTTTATCTACGTTTTTACAAATGGAAACCAACGACTCTTTATTGGCTGCTAACATCGCACCTTCTATTCGTTCTTTTCTATATTCTTTAAAAAGTCTTACATCAATTAAAAAAACTTCCCGGGTATTGATATCTAAATAAAATTCATCTGCATTTAGCTGTTTAAAGCAAAGTTCATCAGAATTTTGAGCATAAATATTTATAATATTAAAAAAAAGGATAAGCAAAATAAAAAATTTCTTCATAACTTGTATTTTTATTGCGCTATTACAAATTTATAAGATTAATCTTAAGATATTCATATTTATAAAATTAATACATTACAATATGAAAATAGGAATCATTATCGGACGTATTGGCGGTGTTGACGGTGTTGCGTTGGAAACAGAAAAATGGATTGAGGTTTTAAAACGTATGGGCCATGAAATTTTTATTATTTCAGGCCAGTTCGAAGGAAGAAAAATTGACTGCCAACACGAAACACGTGTGCAGGAAATGTCTTTTTTCTCGCCAGAAAGTTACTGGGAACAAAAAAAAGCATATTTTAATCCCGATTATGACGAGGATGTATTAATTGAACATTTATTATTATATGCTAAAGTCATTGAACGTAAAATAATCGACTGGGCAAAAAAACAAAAAATCCAATTATTGATTTCTGAAAATGCATCTGCCCTTCCTTCTCATATTTCTATGGGGCTGGCCATTAAAAATGCAGTAGAAAAACTACAAATCCCTACCATTACTCACGATCATGATTTTGCATGGGAGAGAGATAGCAGGTATGTTTCTCCTCACAGCAAAATCAATCAAATTGTAGAAGATACGTTTCCTTTGCGACTACCCAATAGTATTCATGCTGTTATTAACTTGCACGCCCAAAAAACGCTCAAGGAAAAATATAAAAGAGATTCTATTGTTGTACCCAATGTAATGGATTTTGATAAACCTTTTGGTGAAATAACGGATCATAACAAAGATTTACGTAGAGATTTAGGACTTGATGATGATGATGTTTTATTATTCCAGATTACCCGAATTGTCCGCCGTAAAGGGATCGAAACAGCGATTAAATTAATTGACCTGTTAAACAACCCAAAAATAAAGCTTATTATTACCGGTAATTATGCCGACGATGCCGGTAGCGAATATTATATGGAACTTGTAGAACTTATACATGAATTGAAAATAAGCAAACAAGTACATTTTGCTTACCACAGCTTTTCTACTAAAGGGTTTGCCGGTTCAGTAAATGATAAAAGCTATTCCTTATCGGATGCTTATGCCCACGCTCGGGCTTGTACTTATTTTAGTACATACGAAGGTTTTGGAAATGCTTTTGTTGAAGCAGTACTGGCCAAAAAGCCAATTTTTGTTAATAATTATAAACCCGTATACTGGCCAGATATTGGAAGCAAAGGATTTAAAACCGTTATGCTCGAGGACAATGAAATTACTGATAAAGCATTGAAGGAAATGCAGGAAGTTATTTATAATGATAAGATCAATACTGAAATTGGCGAATATAACTATCAATTAGGAAAGAAATATTTCTCTTATGATACTTTGGAAGAAAAGCTAACTGAATTAATGAATCTGGCAATTAAATAAAAGGTAGTTAACTGGGTCCTTTACAATTTAGTAAAACATCTTTCTATCGCTTCGGGGCTAATTTCTTCTTTTACAATATAGTTTCTGGCTCCTGCTTCAAGCATTTTTTTAACATCTTCAAGCTCAGAATGGAAAGAAACTGCTATAACTTTAATGTTCCGGTACATATCAACAATTTTCTTTGTTGCCTCAATTCCATCCATATCGGGCATTTCTAAATCCATAAATACTAAATCAATAGGATTTTTTTTAAGTATTTCAAGGCTTTCAAACCCATTAGAGGCTTCGAATATTTCTTCAGCTTGATCTACAAAATGTTCTTGTAAAAGAAACTTAAAAGCTTCTAAAAATTGCTTATTATCATCTACAATAAGAATATTCATAAATTAAATTTTTAAAACTTAAAATTTTATTCGCTGTTGCTATCAATTATTGTTGTTTCAGTAACCAATTTAAATTTAAACCCTTTCGATTGTTCATAAAATTTATAATCCCCCTGGATGGAATTTATCCGATTAATGATATTAAATAATCCCATGCCTTCTGATTCATTTGCCGATAAATATTTATTATCCAATCCGATACCATCATCCTGATAATTCAACACCAATTCACCATTCACATATTGCAAATTTAAGTGAATATTTTTAGCTTGAGCATGTTTTATCGTATTATTTAACAGCTCTTTAATAACCCTAAAATAAACAACTTCTGTTTTAAGCGGAAATCGGTTGTCTTTAATATTTGATTTAAATCGAATACGAATAATACTCTCTGTTTTTTTAATAAATGACCCAATAGCTGTTTCAAGCCCATACTTATTTAATAAATAAGGGCTAATGGCATTTGATACTTCTCTAACATTATTAATTGTTTCTTTAATTAGTTCCTGCAGCTTATTTTTTATGTGTATTTGTTTTGCTTCTTCTCCTTTTTGATTTAATGATTCAATATACACTTTCAAACTAGATAATAAGGGCCCTATTTCGTCATGGATATCACTAGCCAGCCTTTGTCTTTCCCTTTCTTCAGTTTCAATTATCGTTTCGTAAATTCTTTGTTCAAATTCTTTTCGTTCCCTTATATCTCTTATAACAGACATTATGGCCTTTTTCCCATCATAATCTATTAACTTGCTGTTTACTTCCAGAGGAATTGTATTTCCTGATTTTGATATCATTTCCACCTCTTTTAAAGGAACGCTTTCACCACGACTCATTGCTAAAATTCTATTCTTAACTTCTTTTATATTTTTTGGAGCAATAAACTCTGTAACATTCTTTCCATTTACCTCTTGGGGATAAAAGTCTAAGCTTTTAAAAAACGATTGGTTGGCATTAATTATTTCTCCTTTTAAATCAATGATTAAAATGATGTCATTACTGGTATTAAAAATATTCCTGAACTTCTCTTCGCTACTGCGGATCATATTTTCTATTTCTTTACGCTCCGAAATATCCCGGACAATAGCTTGTATTACTTTTTTATTTAAAAATTCAAAAACATTCAAACTTACTTCTGCATAAAAATCTGTCCCGTCTGGTTTTTGATGAACCCATTCAAAAATATTTGATTTTCCTTGCAATGCTTCATTTATTTTTTCTATTGCTTTTTCTTTGGAACTTCGCCCATCGGGTTGTTTTTCCGGGCTAAATTTATAGGGGGGTTTACCAATAATTTCATCTTTTGAACAACCAAACAGATTAAGTGTTTTTTTATTGCAGTCAATAAAAATTTCATTATCCATAAGCATTATGGCATCGTTAGCTTTTTCAAACAACATTCTGTATTTTTGCTCACTATCGCTTAATGCCATTTCGGCTTTTTTTCTTTCGGTTATATCTTCAACCAATCCAATACCTGAAATCACATTTTTTTCATCATCATAAATACACTTGAAAACAACTCGCACAAAAGTTGTTTTATTCCCAGTAACCGATGTATACCAATCTTCATAAATACCTTCGCCCTCGCTTATCGATTGTTTTACTTTTTCTTTTATTTGTTCATTATTTAAATCTTTAATCATATTAAGCCCTACCAATTGTTTTCTGGATGATCCAATAATATCTACAAAATATTGATTACAATCGGTAATTACGCCGTTTTTATTATAATGTAAAATTCCTAATGGCGAGTGATAAAAAACATTTCGGTACTTTTCTTCACTTTCAATAAGGGCTTTTTCTGCTTCTTTACGCACCGATAAATCGCGAAATAGTGCCTGCATACGCCCGTCTTCTAAAATTTTTGTATTCATTTCAACGGGTATAACTTTTCCCGTTTTGCTTACTATTTGTCTCTCTCTAATAACAGTATCGCCGGCTTTTACCAAATCATACCTTAATGGTTTTTTTTCCAGTTGTTCTTCATTAAAAAGAATTTTTATATTTTGTCCTATTAATTCATCTTTATTATATCCTGTTAAATCACAAACACTTTGATTGGCATCAATAATTTCTCCTTTTCCAATACCTACTAAAATACCATCGGCTGCCTGCTCAAATAATGTACTATACAATTTTTCGCTTTTGGCCAGGTTCATTTCATATTGTTTTTGGCGGGTCATATCGCGCCATACAGTAAAAAGAACCGATTGCCCATGATAAGGAATCTTTGTTAATGCTACATCAATAAAAATTTCTTTTTTATTTTTTGATATATGAACCCATTCGAAACGATGATAGCCCTTTTTATAAGCTATATCTACCATTTCTTTAGCTTTTTCAGAAGATTTTCTATTGTCGGGCTGATATTCTGGCGAGAAATCCTCGGGTTGACTATTGATAATTTCTTTTCTAGCCGAAAAACCTAAAATTTTAACTGCTGGCTCATTACAATCAATAAATTTATATCCGTCAAATATTAAAAATGGATCATAAGAAGATTCGAATAACAGTCGGAAAGATTCCTGGCTTTCAGAAAATTTATAAGTTGATTTCATAATTAGCTTTTATATTAATCGTAAAGTAATTCGGAAATAATATGATCCGAAATAAACACTCCCTTTTCAGATAATTTTATTTGATGATTATTTTGTATACAAAATTTACCATCAATAAATTTTTCCACTTTTTTTAAAAAATAATTTTTCAATGGTTTTCCAAAACTAGATTCAATTTTTTCCAAATTTACTCCCCACATGGTTCGAAAAGAAACAATCATATAATCGTTATATTTTTCTGTTTCGTATAAATTTTCTATCTCAAAAGGTATTTTTCCTTTCGATATTTCGCCCAAATATACTTGCAGGTTTGAAATATTCCATTGTCGAGAAGTTAAATTATATGAATGTGCCGAAGGGCCTAATCCTAAATACTTTATATCTATCCAATAATTGGTGTTATGTAATGAAAGAAATCCATCTTTAGCGAAATTAGAAATTTCGTAATGTAAAAATCCATTTTTCCCTGTTTTTTCGACTAAAAGTTGATATTGTTCTAAGCTTGTTTTGTCGTCGGGCAAATGAATTTTATTTTGATCGTACCACTTTTTAAAAAGCGTATTGGGTTCAATGGTTAAATGATAAGCAGAAATATGCTGAATATCCATATCCATAACTTTATTTAAATTATGTTCCCATTTTTTTAAACTTAAATGTGGCAATCCATATATTAAATCAACAGAAATGTTTTTAAATCCTTGTTTTTTAGCATTATAAACCGACTTAAAAGCTGTTTGTACATCATGGGTTCTACCCATCAAAGCCAGATCTTCATCATTAAACGACTGCACACCAATACTTAAGCGATTAAAACCTAATGATTGTAAACCTTTTAAATAGTCAATATTTAAATTTTCGGGATTGGCTTCGAGTGTTAGTTCAATATTTTTATCAATATTAAAATTTTTATATAATGCATTTAAAATTTTTTCAAGCTGCTCAACAGAAAGCAGTGAAGGTGTTCCTCCACCAAAATAAATGGTTTGTACTCTTTCTTTTCCAAAATAATGCCTTTGCAGATTCATTTCTTTAACCAAAACATTAACAAAAACATTTTTTTGTTTTTGGTTTGCCAGAGCAAAAAAATCGCAGTATGCACATTTTTTGATACAAAAAGGAATATGTAAATAAATACCTGCCAATGCTTATTATTCTTTATGATCTATATATCCCATTACAACGTTTGATACAGCTCTAGGTTGCGGAGGAAGAGAAAAAACATTTTCTTCATAACGGCTATTGTAAGGAGAAATATTTAAAGTTTGCCCGTTAACCACCAATGTGCTGCTTCCTCCGGGATCGAATCCCATCGCCTTAGTAATATCAAATTTTTGAAGTATTTCGGCCATATTAATATGTGTTGCGCCCACCGATTCGCGTATACGTCCGTTAATTGCCAATACTACCAGGTTTCCTTTTTTATCTATTCCTGCAGCAATTTTGGGGCCTCGCATATCGGTATAATCCAAACGGGCAGCTTGTGTTTTAATAGAGTTTTGTGTTTTCCAGCCTTCAACTTCCATATCCAGGCAATTTTCTCCTTGTTCAATTAACATAGGGCCGGCTTCAACGGCATGATAAATATTTTCAAGACCGTTAACTTTTAATTCTACCTCATCACCAACATTCCAGTTCTTTGGAAACTTTTCTTTTGGAAAAGCCAGGGTTAAACCAACAGGAATAATAGTAACCTTCTCATTTTTTGGGGGTTTTATAATTTCTTTAATCGTTTTTCCTGCTAATCGCACAATAATTTTCCCATTTGCATTAATAGCTTCTTTATCATACATCAGATCGAAATAAGCCATGCTTTTACCATCGGTTTCGGTATTGTATTGATCTTTAATAAACTCTACAGATTCTGTTCCACGTGAAACACAGATACCTTTTGAACAATTTACCCTCAAGATATCAACACCTTTTGATGTAAAAACCAGTGCCGGTTTATTAAACAACGGTGCACTTAACACTTTCCCTTCAGATATTAACAAACCGAGAGGCGAACCAATATAAGACTCGGGTAACCCTAGTTTCCCAACTAGCTCTGGATTAAGAATATAACCACCATTCCAGGCTATTTTTACTTTTCTTTTATGCTCTTCCTCAAAATTTTTAACAAAAGATGTTACTGGCTGTGTATCCTCAGAAGATTTGGTTATAAACTGCCATTGTGCTTTACTTAAATCAGCTTTGGCTATTACACCATTCCATGGCATCTTATCATCATAAACTCCACTTACAAATTCAAACGAAACAACATCTGATTGTTCATCAGACATTAATAAATCGCTGATAACCTTCTTAACTGGCGACATTTTTGTTTGTGCATCATTTCGCAAAGTTTCAAAAATTTTATTTTCACCAAAACGTTCTAACGCCTGTTTAAATTCATCGCCTTTTAAATAATCATGAAAATCTTTTGCTGTTTGAACAGGAGTAGGGTAAGCCAGTGTAACTCGTAAACCGGCAGGAACATATTGTATAAATCCCGAATTCATTGGAATTCCCATAATAGACTCTTTAATGCGATCTTCAATTTTCCCAATATGGAAGCGATCTATTTCAACAATATCGGTCATTACAGCAGCTTCTGTACGATTTGAAATAATAAACCCTTTTTCTTCTTTAATTTCTCTTAAAACTTTTAAGCCCTCTTTTCCCAGTTGATTAAAGTGGATACCTACGCACCACTGGTCGATATTTATTACCTTCAAAATTTTATATTTATAAAGTAATTTTAATTCTTCGTCATTTCCTTCAAGAATAAACTGTTCAATACTATTGAGGTTATAGTTTTCTATCGTGGTTTTTGTGCTCGCCATAATATAAATTGGCGAAACATATTCCGAGCATCCTTTTAATATTTCGTCTGTTAATTCATCATCAATTTTTAATTCTAACCGTGAACGAACCGCCTGGAGAGCAAAAAATTCAATCTCATTTTTAATATATTTCCCAGGGAAATAAGCAATAGGAACATTAGATTGCAATTTTTTAATTAAAAATTTCCTGTCATCAATTCCTAAATAGGTGCTAGATGTTAATTGCGATAAAGCCAAATCAAAGTCGGTAAAAAAATGAGCATTAACATCAATTTCTGGTTTTTCTTCGGGCTTAATAATGTCATGATAGAGCATATTAATTAATCCGCTAAGCTCCTGAATGGTAAAATCCTGGTAAGGGTAATTGTTTTTATTACGATGACGGTAAGGAAGTGAGTGATCATGTCTAATATTTACTTCACCCTCATTGTATAAAAAGATACTTTCTATGGCATTAAAAAACTGATGAATTTTTTTTTCATTTTTTTCATTCGTGTTTTTTAGCAACAATTGCCGCCCATATTGATAAGCTTTTCCACGGAAAAACTGTTCTTCAACCCTGAAATAACTTGGATCTATTAATGATTTTAATAAAATCATAAATCGTAATCTACCAAAGCCAGGTAAGTATTCTCTATTTTTGGTATTCAATATAGATTCTAAGTCAGCATTTGAATAATTTACAATCTGTTGATAATCTTTAACCGCTTTTTTTGCTTTATTAAAAGCTGTTGCACTTGAACTTAACTGATAATAAATTTTATGGCAAATGTCATCAAAATTTAGTTTTAAAGCTTCCAAACTATATCTTTTATCAACTACTCGCTGGTTATGAGCAATAACATGTGTAAATTGATGAGGGAAAAAAACACTTTCCATAATTTTTTTGGTGTGTTTTTTTGTAATATTTTTACCATCGAATTCAATTACTTTCAGCCTGTCTTCATGTGGAAGGTGTTCTCCAATTACCTCTGAATAAACATTCTCGGGATAATACCTACTACAAAAAATAGGTGTTCCACAAGCTGTAGCTTCAATAATGGGTAATCCTCGTCCTTCGGTTTTGCTAGGCAGTAAAACGAGTGAAGCAATATTATATAATTCAGGTATTCCTACCGGATCATCAAAACGCTCTCTAAAGTTTTTTTTATCAAGTTCGCTGAATAAAAAAGCTAAAAAAACCTTGTTTCTAATTTCCGGTTCCAGCTTTTTTAATAACTGATGAAACTTTTTTAATAATTGCCTGAAATAATCAAAATGACCACTGGCAATTGGCCCCGTAATTAATAAAGTTAATTTTAAATTTTTAGTTTCTTTAAATCGAGTATAAAATTCTTCTTCGTCGAAAAGTTTTTTTACCAATTTAAATCCTATTTCAATACGTTTTCGGGCAATGATCCGTGTTGGCTGTAAAAAAATAATGTTTTCGTTTAAAAACTTAGGTAAGGGTTTGGTTCTTCTTGATCCAATTAAAATTGGCCTTATAGATTCTGGAGAAACCAAATTACTTTCCAATACATCTTTTGTCGAATAGCTTATTAAAGTATCCTGATAACGACTTAAAATTTTCTCAAATTGATAAAAGGTACTTATTTTTTTCCTTTTTGTTGTATTTTGATATTCCCTGGTATCTACTGCAGTTCCTATTTCTGTAATGTTGGCAGGATTTATTCCATTGATTTTTATTAATCGCTCGGTTTGCTGCTTATTGATATTTACATGCATCCATATACGGGAATCCCAGGGATATAACATTTCTATAATGGAAAAAAATTCGCCTACATGAGCATTTTTAAAAAAGAAATCCCGAGGCCCATCGGGTAAATGATATACCTTCTTATTGATTTCTTTATTTCCCCCTTCCCAATAAAAATCGTGACTATTATTAATAACAGGAATTTTAAAATATTCTGAAAGTAATGTTACGGCTAAGGCTAAAGATACATTTCCCGGATTAGAACAAACATTGATTAAATAAAGCAATTCAATATTATGATCTAAAATATATTTTCCTAAATCTTTAACAATTTGCTGTGTTTCATCCCAAAATTTTTTAATTAACTCATTATACTCTTTGCTTCCACGCTCTAAATGGGTAAAGAAAAAATCTTTATACAATTTCCAGTCATTGAAAGCCTGTATCTTTTCCAGTTCATACTTTTTAACGTATTCGGGTATCATTTTTTTTGACTCAGGAAAAAATTTTCCTGCTATATAATGTATATCCGATGTTTTATATTCATCCTTAAAGATTTGTGTATACTTTTTTACTTCAATACTAACCCCATCAATAGCAAATTGAAAAGTTAAAAAGGCAATGTTTGTATTACACATGTAATCTTTAAAATCTTTATAACTACCAGAAAATTTGAATTTAGGTACTTCTCTATTTTCTTTTATACGGTCTAAAAATAATCCTAAATCAAACCATGTATTAATTTTTTCCTTTTTAAGGTTTTTTTGTAATGATTTTATTGCTTCATCACTCTTTTTCATATCCTCAAACTTTAATTTAACCGGTTAATATCAAATTTTAATTATCAAAATATTTATGAGTGTTTAATTAAAAAGACAATATTATTTGGGTTTTATAAGTTACAAAAATTATTTTTATAAAACGTTTTATTTTTGGAAAAACGAAACTTTTTGAAACAATGCAAATTTTAAATTACTGGAAACCTATTTTAATTTCTCTATTTATATTATATGGAAGTGTAACTTCGGGAGAAAATTTAAATAAAATCTCATTATTTAATTTTCCATATATGGATAAAGTAATGCATACTTTTTTATATTTTGTTTTAACGCTTACTATTCTTGCTTCGCTAATACGCGAAGGTAAACGAACAAAAACAGATCAAATGGTAATTACTTTTGTTTGGGTTGTTAGTTATGGAATACTTATGGAGGTTTTACAATTTTATTTTACACAAACCCGGTCTGCGGAAATTTTTGATATTTTAGCTAATACAACGGGTTCTCTTATGGCAATAATGTTTTTTCCTTTTATTAAAAATTTTAGATGGATGAAATTTTTATAATCCAATTTTTCCATCTGAAGCTTCAATTTCATTTTTCAAATTTTCAATCGTCTCATTTTTAAACAAATTATAAATTTGTTTGCTAATGGGCTCATATTTATGATGTATTGGACATTGAACATTATCATGTGCTGTTGGTTTACAGGTCCTTAAACCAATTAAACAGGTATTAAAAAAATCAAGGCCGTCAATGACTTCTACAATATCTAATAAAGAAATTTCTTTTGCTGTCCTGCCAAGGCCAAAACCACCATGTGGGCCTTTTGTAGATTTCAGTAATTTATTTTTAGCTAGTGTCTGCAATATTTTACCTAAAAAAGGAGTAGGAATTTCAAGCTCTTTTGAAATTTGTTTAATTCCTATCTTTTTTTCTTCACCGCCATTTAAAGATAAATAAATAACAGCTCTAATAGCATATTTACATGTATTGGATAACATCACTCAATATATTTAATGAATTGGAATTTTTTCAATTCTCCGCTGATGCCTGCCTCCTTCAAAATCTGTATTTAAAAACACATCAACAATTTCCTCGGCTAATTCATAAGGAATAAAACGCGCAGGTAGTGAACAAACATTAGCATCGTTATGCAATCGTGCTAATTTAGCTATTTCTATATTCCAGCATATTGCCGAACGAATGCCCTGGTGCTTATTAGCAGTCATACTAATTCCATTAGCACTTCCACAAAGCGTTATACCAAATGTAAAGTCTCCTTTTTCTACAGCAGTTGCTAAAGTGTGAGCGTAATCTGGATAATCGGTGCTTTCATCTGAAAAAGTACCAAAATCCTTTACTAAATACCCTCTTTTTTCCAGACATTGTTTTAATTGTTCTTTAAAATTAAATCCTGCATGATCACTCGCTATAGCTAAAGAAATATTTTTATCTGCCATTATTAATTTATAATTCTTTAATTTTCAGTATTCAAATTTAACCAATATATTTATTTTTTCTTAAATATTTTAAAATAAGAATTTTTAAAAATTTATATGTTAAAGATTTTCTGATAAATAAAGTATTTTATATAATATATTAATGCTAACAAATTTATTAATCATTTGATTCATATTATTATAATCTATTCTAAATAAACTATTACTTATTGTTAATTTCTTTACTAATTTTTGTTAAATGAATGTTAATTAAAGTAGATAAATTTTAAAAAATATTATTTGAAATTGTAAAACTCTATCCTATATAAAAATTTTTAAGATTTATCAAAAATATTTTTTTAGTTTTGGCTCACAAAATCTAAACAGTTTTTTAACAACAAAAGTTAATTTTCAATCGATAAGTTATCAATAAACGTAAGAATTAACAACATGTTAATAATTGTTTTAATCAATTAATAATCAAAATAATAAAATAAATTTAGGTTGTTCAAATAGGTTTAAAAACTTTTTAATAATGAAAAAGTCAACCTTAAAATAAAAAATTTAATAACAATATTAACAGTATATCATTATTATCATATAGATTTAAATTTTAAATAATATTAATATAATATATAATATGAATGTTGAAAAAGATATTTTAGAAAAAGGATTTATTGATAAAAAACCCGATAATGATATTAATATTATAGATGAAATTAACAAACTAAAAAAAGAAAAAAATGCTATAATTTTAGCTCATTATTATCAAACATCTGATATTCAAGATTTAGCTGATTTTGTAGGAGATAGTTTAGCCTTATCGCAAAAAGCTGCAGAGACAGATGCAGACATTATATTATTTGCAGGCGTTCATTTTATGGCAGAAACTGCTAAAATTCTTTCTCCAGAATCAAAAGTATTAATTCCTGATTTAAATGCCGGATGTTCATTAGCTGATTCTTGTCCACCCGAAGAATTTGAAAAATTTGTTAAAAAGCATCCAGATCATTTGGTAATTTCATATGTTAATACGACAGCAAAAATTAAAACTTTAACAGATATATGTTGTACTTCAACAAATGCTTTACAAATTGTTAAATCATTACCTAAAGATCAGAAAATTATATTTGCTCCTGATAAAAATCTTGGTAGTTATATTCAACGTGTAACAGGACACGAAATGTTAATTTGGAATGGTGCTTGCCATGTGCATGAAGAATTTTCGTTAGAAGCAATTTTAGAATTAAAAAAAGAACATCCTAATGCAAAAATCATTTCACATCCAGAGTGTGAAAAACCAATTCAGTTGGTTTCAGATTTTGTTGGTTCCACAGCTGCACTTTTAAAATTCTCTAAATCCGATGCTGGAAAAGAATATATAGTTGCTACAGAATCAGGTATTTTACATCAAATGAAAAAACAAAATCCTGAGAAAACTTATTTTGTTGCTCCACCAAAAGATTCTACTTGTGGTTGTAACGATTGTAATTTTATGAAATTAATTACGGTAAATAAAATCTATAATACCCTAAAATATGAGAAACCAGAAGTAATTTTAGATAATGAAACGATGGTAAAAGCTCGAAAATCAATAGATAAGATGTTAGAAATTTCTAAGGAATTAAATTTATAAAAAAATAAAACTATTGAAAAGCAGGGAGATAAACCCTGCTTTTTTTTATATCTTTAATGATAAAAATTTAAAGAAAACTGTGAAAAAAATATTCCTTTTTACTTGTTTATATTTTTTAGTTCATTTTGTTTGTGCGCAAACAAAACCAGATACTTTATATAAAGAATACCTTCATGGTAATGGAAAAGTTGCAAGTAAAGGATATTTGATTAATGGTAAACCGGAAGGTTTATGGATATCTTATTATTTGAGTGGTGTTAAAAGGTCTGAAGGAAAATGGAAAAACGGAAAACTCGATAGTACCTGGATATTTTATAATCATACCGGCGATACATCAAAAATTATTAATTACATACAGGGAAAAAAAAATGGTTTTTCATTTGAATACTATATTAATTCAAATAACGAATGTAATTGTATAAAATTAAAAGAATTGTATTTAAATGATAAAAGAAATGGAAAAACTTATGATTATCATTCTGATGGTAAAATATATAAAATTATTCCTTACTCAAATGACTTAAAAAATGGATTAGCCTATGAATTTGATAAAGACAGTAATATTATTGCAATAACACGATATAGAAATAACCAGGCTATTTTACATGAGGAAATAAACAGGTATGATAATAATGGTAACAAGACAGGTATATGGAAATTATTTTATTATAATGGAAATTTAAAGGAAGAAAAGGAATATAAAAAAGGAGAACTTCATGGTATTTATAAAATGTATAATAAAAAAGGTTTTTTAATCAATACTTTACACTATGAATATGGAGAAATTATTAAAGAATCTGATGATTTTACAACAGAAATAGATATAAAGGAAGATTATGATGAAAATGGAAATCTGCTATTTCAGGGAAGTTATTTAAATCAAAAACCTATTGGTGTTCACCGGTTTTTCGATTCTAATGGAGAAGTAATTAAATCAAAAATATACAATCCTTATCATCAGTTAATTAGTGAAGGAATTGTTCAATTAAATGGTAATAGAGAAGGAAGGTGGATAGATTATTATCCTGAAGGAAATAAGAGAGCAGAAGGATATTATAATAGTGGTAAAAAAACAGGTAATTGGAACTTTTATTTTCCAAATGGGCGAATAAAACAAACGGGAAGTTATACCAATGGAAAGTTATCTGGTAGTTGGAAATGGTATTATACCAATGGAAATTTAAGGAAAGAGGAATTTTATATTTATGGTTTACCTGATGGTGAATCAATAGAATATTCTGATACAGGCTATATAATTGCAAAAGGAAATTATATTCAGGGAGAAAAAGAAGGAAAATGGAAATATGATATAGGCGATCAAACAGAATATGGAAATTATGTTATGGGTTTAAAAGATGGTATTTGGAAACGTCATTATAAATCAAACGGCTCTATTGCATTCGAAGGAAGATTTTTACAGGGAAGTCCAGACGGAAAGCATGTATACTATTTTCCTAATGGAAAAGATAAAGAGATAAAATATTACGAAACAGGAGAAAAAGTAAAGTCCTGGGCAAAATATTATGAAAATGGAGAATTGCATGTAGTTATCCAGTACAGAAACAACGAAATTTATAAAATAAATGGAGTAAAAATTAATTTAACAAATACCGATCATTAGTTTTATTAAATTTGTATACAAATAATTTTACATGGACGAATTTAATATAAGAGAAGAAAATTTTTTAGAACGCGATAAGGAGTTTGAAATAAAACTAAGGCCTTTAAATTTTAATGATTTTAAAGGGCAATTTAAGGTTGTAGAAAACTTACAGATTTTTGTTAAAGCTGCCAAAATGCGATCTGAAGCTTTAGATCATGTGTTATTGCATGGCCCTCCGGGATTAGGAAAAACAACACTTGCCAATATAATTGCCAATGAATTAAATGTTAATTTGAAATTAACTTCAGGCCCTGTTCTCGATAAACCGGGAGATTTAGCTGGATTATTAACCAATCTGGAAGAAGGTGATGTTTTGTTTATTGATGAAATCCACCGTTTAAGCCCAGTTGTCGAAGAGTATCTTTATTCGGCCATGGAAGATTATAAAATTGATATAATGATTGATAAAGGGCCAAGTGCGCGGTCAGTGCAAATTGGTTTAAATCCTTTTACTTTAATTGGTGCTACTACACGTTCAGGATTATTAACAAGCCCTTTACGTGCTCGTTTCGGAATAAGTTTACATTTAGAATATTATGCTCATGATACGTTAAGTAACATAGTAAAAAGGTCATCAAATATATTAAAAGTAAGTATTTCTGATGATGCTGCCAATGAAATAGCTTCCCGTTCGCGAGGCACTCCTCGAATCGCAAATGCACTGTTACGAAGAGTTCGCGATTTTGCGCAAGTAAAAGGTGATGGTAAAATAGATATTAAAATTTCTCAATATGCTTTAAAAGCTTTAAATATTGATAAGCATGGATTAGATGAAATGGACACAAAAATTTTATTAACCATTATCGATAAATTTAAAGGAGGGCCAGTAGGAATTAGTACGATTGCAACAGCAATTGGAGAAGATAGCGGTACCATTGAAGAAGTTTACGAACCTTTTTTAATAAAAGAAGGATTTTTAAAGCGAACACCCCGTGGGAGAGAAGCTACAGAATTTGCTTATAAACATTTAAACAGGATACAGGAAAGAGGGGGTCAACAAAATTTATTTAATTAAAAGCGTTGGAAATTTTTTCAAGACGTTTAATATCCATAATTTTAATTTTTCTTCCGTTTAAATCAATCAATTGATCTTGTTTAAATTCGGATAAAAGGCGAATAACCGATTCGGTTGCAGTACCAACAATATTGGCTAATTCTTCGCGTGTTAATGAAATTTGTAATACCTGATCCTGATCTAAATCAAAAATATCTTTTAAATTTAATAATACCTCTGCGAGTCTTTCCCGAACAGTTTTTTGGGCAATATCGGTAATAAATGAATTGGCTTCGCCTAACTCTTTACAGGTTTGCTGCATCATGGCCATTGAAAAATTTCCGTTGGTTTTTACAAGGCTTATTAATGTTTCTCCTGGAATAAAACATAATAAAGCATCTTCAATCACTTTTGCCGATGAACAGGCTAATTCGTTGCTTAATATAGAACGGTAACCAATGATATCTCCTTTTTTTGCAAAAGCAATAATTTGTTCACGGCCATCAATACCAGTTTTATAAATCTTTAAAACGCCAGCATGTATACAATAAAAACCGTTTGTCCTGCTTCCTTCATGGTAAATGATATTGCCGCGTTTGTGGTAATTACATACTTTTTCTTTCTCTACTTTTAGATGTTCATCCGGCGAAAGATGTTTAAAAATAGAATCAATTTCATTAATGCAGTTTTCGCATGATGGTATTTGATCGCGGGTTTTCATTATTTAATAAGTACTTAAATGTTTAAAAATCAGTAAATAAACACTAATTTAAAAATTTATATGATGTATCTACAACACAAAATTAACTTTTTTGTTTTATAATTAAGAAATTTGCAATATATTATATAACAGTATATTTGTAAAAATATTATAATATTAAAATATATAAAGATATGAAAACTTCATTAAATTTAAATTGGATTGACGTAATGTCGTTTGATAGCGAAATAAATGGACATAAACTAGTAATTGATGCTGGTGATGCAGTTGGCGGAAAAGACCGCGGGCCAAGGCCAAAGCCTTTAATGTTATTAGCTTTAGCAGGATGTACAGGTATGGATGTTATTTCTATATTAAAGAAAATGCGTGTTGAATTGGATGATTTCAATGTTGAAGTTATTGCTAATCATACCGATGAGCACCCTAAGCACTATGATGAAATGAAAGTTATTTATAAATTTTGGGGTAAAGATTTACCTGAAGATAAAATTAATAAAGCCGTAAATTTATCGGAAGAAAGATATTGTGGTGTAAGTTATGTTTATAAACAATATGTTAAAATGAGCACCGAAATTCAACTAAACCCTTCGAAGTAAGAAGGTATTAATAAAAAACCCAGCTCTTTTTTAGGAAGCTGGGTTTTTATAATCAATTTATAATTTTAATAGGCGGATTTAAATTGGTTTAAAAATCGCACATCATTTTCAAAATACAGGCGAAGATCGTTAATGCCATACTTTAACATAGCTATTCGCTCAATACCCATACCAAAAGCAAAGCCTGTATATTTTTTACTATCAATATTACAACTTTCCAAAACATTTGGATCTACCATTCCGCAGCCTAAAATTTCCAACCATCCTGTATATTTACAAACATTACAACCCTTTCCGTGGCAAATATTACAAGCAACATCCATTTCTGCCGACGGTTCAGTAAATGGGAAATAGGAAGGGCGCAAGCGTATTTCTGTTTGTTCGCCAAACATTTCTTTGGCAAAATATAAAAGTGTTTGTTTTAAATCGGCAAAAGATACGTTTTCATCAATATATAATCCTTCTACCTGATGAAATATGCAATGTGCACGAGCGCTTATTGCTTCATTTCTAAAAACGCGGCCTGGAGAAATCGTTCGAATGGGCGGTTGAGAATTTTCCATTACACGAACCTGAACCGAAGAAGTGTGGGTTCGCAATAAAATATCAGGACTTTTTTCAATAAAAAAAGTATCCTGCATATCTCTTGCAGGGTGTTCTTCGGGAAAATTTAATGCAGAGAATACATGCCAGTCATCTTCAATTTCAGGCCCTTCGGAGATCGTAAAACCCAGCCTTTTAAAAATATCAATAATTTCATTTCTTACGATTGATAAAGGATGCCTGGTTCCTATCTTTATTGGATCGCCAGGTAAACTTAAATCAATATCCGAGTGGCTATCAATTTTCTCTTCTAGTGCTGATTTAAGACTATTAATTTTTTCTTGAAGAGAAATTTTTAATTCATTTAATTTTTGCCCAACTTCTTTTTTGTTTTCACGTGGAACATTTTTAAACTCTGCAAAAAGGTCGTTTACAATTCCTTTTTTTCCAAGAAATTTTATTCTAAAAGCTTCAATTTCATCAAGGTTTTCTGCAATAAACGATTTACTCTCTTCAAGATATTTATTAATCTTATCTATCATTTTCTTTTATTCTTTATAATTTTTTAATTTTCATTTTAACATCTTTCACCGGTCGGTCGTTTTCATCGGTTTCAGCAGCAGCAATTTTATCAATTACTTCAAGCCCTTTAATTACTTCGCCAAAAACAGTATAAGCATTATCTAAATGAGGAGTCCCTCCGATGGTTTGATAAACTTCTCTTTTAAAATCAGGAATTTTATACATTCCTTCTTTTTTAAATTGCTTTTCAGCTTTTTCTCTTGCTTCTCTTACAATAACCTGGTAATCAACAGAACCACCCGTATCATAAGTTTTCTGCTCAGCTTCTTTTATATATTTGGTTACCAGCTTATTTAGCTTTGAAGCATTAATACGGTCTTCAACCTTTTTAATATCTTCATCATTAAAAACTTTTCCCTGTACAATATAAAATTGAGAACCTGCGGAGCGCATTTCCGGATTTACATCATCTCCTTCGCGAGCTGCTGCAATAACTCCTTTTTTATGAAAAATTGTATCTACAAATTCAGCAGCAATTGTATAACCAGGGCCACCGTTTCCTAATAATTCTCCTGGTTCAGCATTTCTCGAATCCGGATCTCCGCCTTGTATCATAAAACCATCAATAACCCTGTGGAATAGTAAATCATCAAAAAAGTTTCGCTCAATAAGTTTTTCAAAATTCTCTTTGTGCAATGGTGTTTGGTCATAGAGTTTAAAAACCATTTCACCATATTCAGTTTCTATTTTGTAAAGCTGAACTTTTTCTTCTTTTGTTTGCGTTCTATCGCATGCATTTAATAATAAAATAATCGAAAAAACAGCTATAAAAAATTTTTTCATTGTATTTTAGTGGATTAAATTAAAAAGCAAAAATAGAAACATTTCATTAGAATTAAAATATTACGCATGAAAAGCAAAATTATAACCCTGTCGATATTTTTTTGTTTTTTGCAAATTTATTTGTTTTCACAAGAAAAGGTAGGATTGGTTTTAAGTGGAGGTGGCGCTAAAGGATTGGCACATATTGGAGTAATAAAAGCACTTGAAGAAAATAATATACCGATTGATTATGTTACTGGAACATCTATGGGTGCTATTATTGGTGGATTATATGCCATTGGTTATTCACCATCAGAGATGATAGAATTAGTTCTTTCTGACAATTTTAAACGCTGGGCAACAGGAGAAATCGAACAAGAATATATTTACTATTTTAAAAAATCACCTTTAGCAGCAGATATGGTAAGTATTAAAATTAGGATTAAAGACTCCGCAGCTAAAGCCGAACTGCCAGGTAATTTAGTTCCTACACACCAAATGGATTTTGCTGCCATGCAAATTTTTAGCCCAGCTAATGTAGCTTCAAATTATAATTTTGACAGTTTATTTGTACCTTTTCGTTGCGTAGGTACTGATATTTATAACAACAAAGCAGTTATTTTTAAAAATGGAAATTTAGGATCCTCTATTCGAGCTTCAATGACCTTCCCATTTTATTTCAAGCCCATTGAAATTGATAGCATTCTATATTTTGATGGAGGCATGAAAAATAATTTTCCACATGATATTATGATACAGGATTTTAATCCTGATTATATTATTGGAAGTAAAACCGCTGATAACTCCCCTAAACCAGACCCAGATAATGTGGTTGTACAGCTTGAAAATATGTTGATGTCTAAAGTAGATTATCAATTGCCGGATAATGGAATTTTAATTGAATCTGAACTTTCTAATGTTCAATTGCTTGATTTTGAAAAAGCTCCCATTATCATTAAAACTGGATATCAAGCCACTTATGAAATAATTGACAGTATAAAAAAATGCATACCCGTTCGTTTGGATAGTCTTTCTTTAGCACGAAAAAGAATAAATTATAAATCAAAACTACCTTCCCTGCTTTTTACTGATGTTTCTATTAAAGGGTTAAATAGTAAGGAAAGGCAATATGTATCAAAAAGTCTTTTTCAAAAAGATTCAGTATTTTCAATTAGAGACTTGAAAGAAAAGTATTTTAAGCTTTTAGCCGATGGTACCACTTCTTCTATTTACCCAGAAGCATATTTTAATAAAGAATCAAATACGTATCGTTTAGATATGAAAGTTGATGAAGAAAGCCGTTTTATTGCACGCATTGGCGCCAATATATCTTCAAGTACTATTAACCAGGGTTTTGCTAGTCTGCAATACAATCAATTAGGAGCTATTTCCCGCTCGGCTTATGCAAATATTTATTTTGGAAGGCTTTACAGCTCTGTTATGGTACAAGCACGTGCCGATTTACCTTCTCGTTTTCCCGTAGCTTTAATGGGTTCTTTTACTTTAAATCGCTGGGATTATTTTAGCAGTAGCTCCGAACCCTTTTTCGAAGATGTACGCCCTCCTTATCTTATTCAAAATGAAAATAATTTAAAACTTGCTTTATCAACACCTTTATCTACCAACTCTTTGTTTAAAGCAGAATTTTCCTATGGAAATATCTCCGATGAATATTATCAAAAGAAAGAGTTTTTAAAAGCTGACACCAATGATATAACTAATTTTGATTATTTTAATTTTAAACTTAATATTGAAAGAAATACGCATAATTATAAACAATTTCCTACCCGGGGGATTAATCAACAACTCAGTTTAAATTATTTGAAGGGTAATGAAGAGTTCATACCTGGCTCTACCTCTGAAATTAATGAGGAATTAAAACAAAGTCACCAATGGTATAATATACATTTTTTTAGAGATAAATATTTTAAAATAAACAAACATTTTCATTTAGGGTATTTATTTCAATCATCAATTACTAATATGGATTTTTTTAGTAACTATACCTCAACATTACTAAACGCTAATGTTTTTCAACCAACACCACATAGTACAACTTTGGTTTTAGACCATTACAGAACCCACTCTTATCTGGCCATCGGAATTAAGCCAATAATTAATATTACTAACAACATCCATTTTCGAACAGAAATATATGGCATGTTGCCTTATAAGAAAATTATAAGCGGATCTGATAAAGAGGCTCAATATGCCTTCGAGCTTTCCGATCCTACCTATATGGCATCATCTACCCTGGTTTATCATACAATGTTTGGGCCTGCAAGTTTAAGCCTTAATTATTATGATAAAATGGATAAGAAGTTTTACTTTGTATTTAATTTTGGTTATTTACTTTTTAATAAACGAGGTTACGAATAAATAATTTATTGCATTGAACCAGATTAAAAAACTAGCAGGCCAAACTTTGATATATGGGTTAAGCAATATGCTTGGCCGGTTTTTAAATTATTTGCTTGTTCCTTTACATACCATTGTTTTAGGTAAATTTTTTTATGGCAAGCTTACCTTTATATATAGTAGCACTGCTATATTGCTTGTAATTTTAACTTATGGACTTGAAACCGGTTTTTTTCGATTTGCAAACAAAAAAGAAGAAAATTACAATACAGTTTTAGGCACCAGTTTATACTCTATACTTTTTACAACATCCCTTTTTTTAGCCCTTTCACTTTTTTTTAAACACTACTGGGTTAATTATTTTGAAGTTGATAATTTTCGTATTGTTATCTATTTTATCTTAATTCTTTCGTTTGATGTAATTAATTCTATACCTTTTGCTAAACTCCGTATCGATGAACGACCTGTAAAATTTATGATTATTAAGGTTGCCGGAATAGTAATCAATATTTTCCTAAATCTTTTTTATTTATATGTGTGCCGCAGATATTTTCAATTAGGGTATGATAATTTTTTTGCAAATATTTACAGCCCTGATTTAGTGCTTGAGTATGTTTTAATTGCAAATTTTGTTAGCAGTGCAATTACATTTGTTTTGCTTTTACCAGAGATTTTTAAAGTGAAATTGCATTTTAATTTTTCTTTATTAAAACGATTATTAAATTATTCGTATCCTATTCTTCTGATTGGCCTTGCCGGGATGCTTAATGATAATATTGATAAATTATTAATTCCAAAATTAATCAACGACCCAAATCCTGTAGAACAACTGGGTATTTATGGTGCGAATTTTAAACTTTCGGTGTTAATGGTATTGTTTATTCAAATGTACCGCTATGCCGCAGAACCTTTCTTTTTTAAAAATGCCGAAAGCGAAGATGCTAAAGAGTTGTATGGAAAAGTGATGACCTATTTTATTATTTTTGGGTTGCTCATATTCCTGGGTGTTAATTTTTATATTGATATCTTAAAATATTTTATTGATAAAGATTTTTGGGAAGGATTAAAGGTAGTACCCATTTTGCTATTTGCTAAACTATTATTTGGTATTTTATTTAATCTATCCATATGGTATAAAGTAACTGACCGCACTAAATTCGGAATATTAATTGCCGGCACTGGTGCTGTAATCACTATTATTGCAAATATTATTTTAATTCCTAAAATTGGTTATTACGGATCAGCACTTGCAAGTTTAGCTAGTTATATCGTAATGTTATCAATTTCATATTATCTTAGCCAAAAATATTATCCCATACCCTATGAATTTAAAAAAATAGGTATTTATGTTTTTATAGCTTTTGTCTTTTATATTATTAGCCGGTTAAATATTTTTTATAATATGGCCATTTATTATGTAATTGTATCAATGATGTTTATAGCATTTACGGTGTTAGCTTTTGTAATAGAAAAAAAATCATTTAAACATGAAAATTAAAATTGTAAATAAATCTACAAATCCTTTGCCTGGTTATAGTACAGATCATTCTGCCGGAATGGATTTAAGAGCAAATCTTCAAGAATCGGTTATATTAAAGCCACTGGAACGTAAATTAATACCAACAGGGTTATTTATTGAATTACCCGTAGGTTACGAAGCACAAATACGCCCAAGAAGTGGATTGGCTTTAAAAAAGGGCCTTTCTGTTTTAAATAGTCCTGGTACAATAGATGCTGATTACCGTGGTGAAATTGGTGTAATACTTATCAATTTATCAAACGAAGATGTTGCCATAGAAAGTGGAGAACGTATATGCCAAATGGTAATTGCTAAACATGAACAAGCCGAATTGCACGAAGTAGAATTATTAAATGAAACTGACCGGGGAAAAGGTGGGTTTGGAAGTACTGGTATTAAGTAATTTATATAAATCTTAATATTTGTTAAGCGAACAATTTTAAAACGATGACAGCGTTTTTCTGTCAGTTCAAAGGATTACTTAAACAACAAAAATTTAATTTAGATGAGATTTAAAAATATCTTCTATTACCTTTTGGTTATTAGCCTAACAGTTACTTCATGTGCTGTTCAGAAAAAATCTAAAACCGATTTAGGAAAAATTACCAAAGAATTGGACGACAATAAAGAACTGGAGTACTATTATGTTTTTATAGAAGCAAATCGCAAGAAGCTCCTTGGAGACTTAAATACAGCTTTGGCTCTATTTTATCAGTCATTGGAAATAAAACCTCAAAGTGCAGCGGCAATGTCTGAAATTGCTCAGATTAACGAGATGCTTGAAAATTATGATGTAGCTATTAAATATGCGAAAAAAGCATCACAAATAGAACCGGATAATAAATGGTTTCAGATAAAACTGGCTCGTTTATATATTAATCTTCAGCAATATGAAAATGCTGTTTTAGTATATGAAAAATTGTATAAAAAGAATAAAAAAGACCTTGAAATCCCTTATAATCTCGCTGCCTTATATAGCCAATTAAAAGAATTTCAGAAAGCAATCGATTTATACAATGAAATTGAACAAAAAACAGGAATCAACGAGTCGTTATCACTAACCAAACAAAGATTATACGAACAGATTGGACAAAAAAGCAAAGCTTATGATGAGATTAACCGTTTAATCAGACATTATCCTAACCAGCCTCAATATTACGGTATATTAGCTGAAATGTATACCAACGATAATTTATTTACCAAAGCAGAAGATAATTATGATAAATTATTTGAAATAGATAGTACTAACACTCTAGCGCAGCTATCCATCATTGATTTTTATCGTAAAAAAATGGATTATGACAATGCTTTTAAATATATACGAAAAGTATTGCATAATAATGAAATTGAGTTTAATTCAAAGGTGATGATATTCGTATCTTTTTTAAATAACCCTAAGGAGGTAAATATATATTTTCAAGAAATAAAGGAGCATTTAATTCTTTTTAAAGAGTTATATCCCAATAAAAAAGAAGCACACACTCTTTTTGCAGATTATTTGATTAGAATGAATCAGTTGGATGATGCAAAAAATGAATTGGAAAAAATAATTGAAAATTTTTCCGTTAATCAAGTTGTTTGGGAGCAATTGTTATCTATTTACAGCTATCAAAGTGATTTTAAGCAATTATTTGAAGTTTCTGCAACTGCTTTAGATAGTTTTCCTGAACACCCCCTATTTTATCTTTTTAACGGCATCTCAGCTACTCAAATACAAAAAGCCAATAATGCTGTAGAAGTTTTAAAATCCGGCTTAAAACATGTTGATAATAACCCTGAGCTAGAATTTGATTTTTATACTTATTTGGGAGAGGCTTATCATGAACTTGAAGCGTATGAAAAATCTGATTATTATTTTGAAATGGTCATAAAAGAAGATTCAACAAAGTTATATGTGCTTAATAATTATGCATATTACTTATCTATACGTGAACAAAAGCTTGAACATGCAGAACAGTTAAGTCGTAAAACGATTGAGGAGGAACCCGATAATTTCACCTATCTGGACACTTACGCGTGGATTTTGTATAAGTTGAAAAGATACCAGGATGCATTGTATTATATAAAAAAAGCATATGATGCAGGAGGATTTGAAAATCCCGTTATTGTTGAGCATTTTGGAGACATTAGATATAAAACAGGGAATCATGAAGAAGCCCTTAAATTATGGAAATTATCCAGAGATCTTGGAAATGAAGATGAAGGCCTTATTCTTAAAATTGAAAAGGGAAAAATAGATTAACGATGCCCCACAAATATTCACGCTACTTTGTTTTTTTATTTTTATTATTTGCTTTTTACCATTGTAAAGTAACAGAAAAACCGCTTATTTCAAAAAAAGAAACTTTTAGTACAATTTATGAAATAGATAAAAAAATTTATGATAATAGATTAAATGCTGAAGGAATTGTTATAAAAGGAGCTAAAATTAGTGTCTTAGCTAATAATCAAACACAAAAGTTACGAGCTAATTTTAAGATAAAACCAGATAGCGCGATACTCATTTCTCTTTCTAATCCATTAGGCATTGAGGTTGTTAGAGCGCTATTAACAGCAGATTCAATACAGTTTATTGACCGTTTAAACCGAAATTTTTTAGCTGGTAAATTTTCTGTTATAGCAGATATGTACAATATCCCTTTAAGTTTTTCTGAACTGGAAAAATCACTAACCGATGTACATTCATTGTATTTCTTATCACAACACCAAACCACCAAAAAAATTAGGAGTCAGCAGGGATTATTTACAATATTTAAACTAACCCAGGAGCAGGCTGTAGAATATAAAATCGACAATCATCAGTTCTTTATTAAAAATGTATATTTAAAGTTTCCTAAATATTCTAGAATTGTTTCCATCGATTATTCAAATTATACTAAATTTGATGAAGGTTTTTTTCCTAAAGATATTTTAGTAAATATCAATGAGGAAAATAAAAACATACAATTAGAAGTCAGCTATAATAATATACGGTTTGAGCCCGTATCAATATCATTGGATATACCAACATCGTACCAACGAATTTATCCTTAATATAATGAGGCAAAATTTATTTAAATATTTTTTAATTGTTATTTTTCTTCTGTTTTCATTTATTTCAGTTAGTCAAACCCGAACCGAACTAGAGGAAAAAAAGAAAAAGACGGAGGAGGAAATTAAGTTAGCCAATGAATTACTTGATCAAACCCAAAAATCACGATCGGCAGGTTTTAATAAGCTACTTATTATAAAAAAAAGGATTAGCTTACGAGAGCAATTAATTAATGACATTAGCAATGAGGTTAACCATTTAAACCAATCAATAGAAGAAAAAAACAAGTTGATTAATAAACTAGAATCTGAGTTAACGAAACTTAAAGATGAATATGCCAAAATGATCTATTTTGCATATAAAAACCGGAATAATTACGATCGTTTAATGTTTATTCTGGCTTCAGAAGATTTTAATCAAGCGTATCGTAGGATAAAATATTTTCAGCAATATACTAAGTACCGTAAAAAGCAGGCATCAATGATTTTTGCCACTCAAAAAACACTTGAATACGAGATAGAGTCTTTAAGAAGCAAAAAAAG
This sequence comes from uncultured Bacteroidales bacterium, assembly GCA_964606845.1. Lineage (GTDB taxonomy): Bacteria > Bacteroidota > Bacteroidia > Bacteroidales > UBA12077 > UBA12077. Next base: position 4,488 of record CAZSIC010000001.1, on the reverse strand, counting down.
TGAAAAGCTGGCATTGTTAACTCGCAAAGAACAAGAAAAACTACAATTAACAAATGAAAGGGCTCGTGAAAACCGCGAAATAGCTAATTTAAGATCAAAAGAGAATAAACTTCGCAAAGAATTAAAGGCTAAAGAGCAAGTACGGCAAGAGTTAGAAAAAGCCATCGCTGAAATAATAGCACGCGAAGCTGCTAAGCGAAAACTTACAGCACTAACAGCTTCCGAAGAGGCAATATCTCAAGGATTTAAAAAATCTATGGGAAAACTAACCTGGCCTATTTCCAGTGGTATTATTATTAGGCCATTTGGAGAACATGATCATCCTGCCCTAAAAGGGATTAAAATGAAAAATGAAGGGGTTGATATAAGTACCCGCAAGGATTCTAAAGTTATTTCAATTTATGAAGGAGAAGTAAAAAAAGTTTTTGCTGTACCCGGTGCTAATATGGCTGTCATTATACGACACGGTCATTTTTTAACTCTTTATTCAAATTTAGTTAACATTCGTGTTAAACAAGGTGATATTGTACCCCAGGGATTTCACATAGGGGATGTTTATTACAATGAAAACGATGATGAGAGCTCAGTATTGCATCTTCGAATATATGAAGAAACAAAGGTATTAAATCCAGAAAATTGGTTATCAAAACAGTAAAAATTCTATAAAATCATTATATTTGATGAACTTTATATCAAAAAACGAAACTTATTGCTAAATAAATAGTATACAAAACAAGCTATAACTTAATTAATGAATTTGATGTGCTAACAACAAATGTAAAAATGGAAAAAAGCATTTCTATTCAATCCAAGATTGAAAATATTAATATCATAGAAAAACTGATTGATGAAGTTTCTGAGGAAGCTAAGATTAATTCAGAAGTTTATGGTAAAATGCTCATTGCAACAGTAGAAGCTGTTAATAATTCAATAGTTCATGGTAATAAAGAAGATGACACAAAAACTGTTACCGTTACATTTAATATTGATGAAGAAAGAGTAAGTATTTTTATACAGGATGAAGGGCCTGGATTTAATTACGAAAAAGTACCCGATCCAACCATACCTGAAAACATTGAAAATATCCACGGACGAGGTGTTTATTTGATGCGTCATTTAGCAGATGATGTTGTTTTCCATGGCAATGGAAATAAGGTTGAGATTCAGTTTGAGCTAACATAAAAAATGGATATTCTTTTTTTTAATGAAGATATTGATTTTCAACTTCCCAATCAAAATATAATTGTTCAATGGATTATTCAATGCATTCATGAAGAACAATTTATTCCCGGAGAAATAAATTTTATTTTTACTACAGACAAGTATTTATTAAGCATTAATAAACAGTATCTTTCACATAATTACTTCACGGATATAATCACCTTTAATTATTGTGAAGAAAAAACGGTTAATGGTGATATTTTTATAAGCATTGAAACCGTTGAAAACAATTCAGCACGATTTTGTGTTACTTTTCAGGAAGAATTGCACAGGGTTCTCGTTCATGGTATATTACATTTGTTAGGATACGATGATCAAAATGAAAAACAAAAAAGCCTGATGCGAAAAAAAGAAAATGAATATTTAGATAGATTGAAAAATCTTTTCTAATTTTCCACAAAATTTAATGATAATAATATGTTGCCAACTTATGATGTTATAGTTGTTGGAGGTGGGCATGCAGGATGTGAGGCAGCAGCTGCTGCAGCAAATATGGGCGCTAATACTTTATTAGTAACCATGGATATGACCAAGTTTGCTCAGATGTCCTGTAACCCTGCCATGGGAGGTATAGCCAAAGGACAAATTGTGAGAGAGATTGATGCTTTGGGTGGCTATTCTGCTATTGTAACAGATAAAAGCATGATTCAATTTAGGATGCTTAATAGATCTAAAGGCCCTGCCATGTGGAGCCCAAGAGCTCAATGCGATAGAATGATTTTCACAATGGGGTGGAGGAAAATCCTTGAAAACATAGAAAATCTTGATTTATGGCAGGATTTGGTAACTGAATTGTTGATTCAAGATGGTGCTGTAACTGGCATAAAAACAAAATTTGGAGTTAAACTTGAAGCACAAAGTGTAATTTTAACCAATGGTACTTTCCTAAACGGAATCATGCATGTTGGCAAAAAAACTGTTGAAGGGGGAAGAGCAGGTGAAGCACCATCCAAAGGAATTTCTGAGCAGCTTGAGGAGCTTGGCTTTGAAGTTGGCAGGATGAAAACCGGAACCCCTGCCAGGCTAGATGGTAGAACCATTGATTTTACCAAACTTCAGGAACAAAAAGGAGATGCAGAAGGAGGAAGGTTCTCTTTTTTAATACATAAAGAGCCAACAAAAAACAATAAAAGTTGTTATATTACATTTACACACCCCGAGGTTCATAGTATTTTAGAAACGGGATTTGAAGAATCGCCCCTTTATAATGGAACGATCGCTGGAATTGGTCCTCGATATTGTCCCAGCATCGAAGATAAAATTGTAACTTTTGCCGGCAAAGACAAACACCAACTTTTTTTAGAGCCAGAAGGTCAGGATACCAATGAGTACTATATCAACGGGTTTTCTTCGTCTTTACCTTTAGATGTTCAACTGAAAGCTCTAAAACAGATACCTGGTTTAGAAAATGTTAAAATTTACAGGCCTGGCTATGCCATCGAATATGATTATTATCCACCGACACAACTACACCACTCCTTAGAAACAAAAAATATAAAAAACCTATATTTTGCCGGTCAAATAAATGGAACTACCGGATACGAAGAAGCCGCTGCCCAGGGTATGATGGCCGGCATTAATGCTGTATTAAAACACCGAAACGATGAAACCTTTGTATTAAATCGCGATCAGGCGTATATTGGTGTTTTAATTGACGATTTAGTAACAAAAGGAGTAGATGAGCCTTACCGAATGTTTACTTCACGTGCCGAGTACAGGATTTTATTAAGGCAGGACAATGCTGATATAAGATTAACAGAGCTTGGGCACAGGCTTGGATTAGCAAGTGATTACAGGTTTAACCTCTTAAAAGAAAAAATTAGCCATAGGGATGAATTAATATCCTTTATTAAAAATTACAGTGTTTCACCCAAAGAAATCAACGCTTTTTTAATTTCTATTGGCACTTCTCCGTTAAAACAAAAACGCAAACTATTCGACATTCTTTTACGGCCTCAAGTTTCGTTAAAAAACCTTGTTCAAAATATAGCTTCTCTCAAAGAATTAATAGAAGGATTTAACGACAGACATCAAGAGATTATGGAATCCGCAGAAGTGCTCGTTAAATATTCAGGATACATAGAAAGAGAACAACAGATGGCTGATAAGCTAAAAAGGCTGGAGCATATTAAAATTCCCACTGCTTTTGATTACAATAAAATATCTTCACTGTCCACAGAGGCAAGACAGAAGCTAAAAAAAATAAAACCAAACAATATAGGGCAGGCTGCACGGATTAGCGGTGTCTCACCATCAGATGTCAGCGTGCTTTTAGTTTATATGGGAAGATAACGTTCCACGTGGAACGGGTTTTTTTGTGCTGTTAAGCGTTCCACGTGGAACTAAAAACATGATAAAAAAATGGAGAAATCATCTATTGTTTCGGGGAAGGTGGTTGACTTAAATCGCCGGAAAGTTTTTAATGCCGATGTAGTGATTCGTAATGGCATGATTGAAGATGTTCGTAAATCTGAAAAAGAATATAAAAGCTATATTCTTCCCGGATTTGTAGATTCACATGTGCATATCGAAAGCTCTATGCTTACGCCTTCTAATTTTGCTCGCGCAGCTGTTAAACACGGGACGGTCGCGACCGTTTCTGATCCGCATGAAATTGCAAATGTGATGGGGGTTGAGGGCGTTCAATTCATGATTAAAAACGGTAATAAAACGCCTTTTAAGTTTCATTTTGGTGCACCATCATGTGTTCCTGCCACTCCTTTTGAGTCATCTGGGGCTGTAATTGATGCAGAAAAAACAAAACAACTCCTGGACAGCAAGGATATTTATTTTTTAGCAGAAATGATGAATTTCCCTGGCGTAATTAATGATGATGAAGAGGTGCTACAAAAAATAAAGCATGCTCTTCAGGCAGGAAAACCGATCGACGGACATGCTCCCGGACTTACATCCAAAGGACTGAAAAAGTATGCTGCAATGAGTATCTCGACAGATCATGAATGTACTACCTTAGAAGAAGCACTTGAAAAGATACAACAAGGAATTATCATTCAAATTCGGGAAGGAAGCGCCGCAAAAAACTTCAAAAATCTTTTCCCGCTGATTCATTCTCATCCTGATAAGATAATGTTTTGTACCGATGATTGTCATCCGGATGATTTAATCAAGGGTCATATTAATAAAATTGTTGCAAGAGCAATTGCTCGTGGTGCTGATTTGTTTGATGTGCTGAATGCAGCAATTACAAAGCCTGTCAAACATTATGGATTAAATGTTGGACTGCTCCAGCCTGGCGATCCCGCTGAT